>NZ_CP095187.1:1230000-1537500 GCF_022965755.1 Pseudoxanthomonas sp. F37
CGCTCGGTGCGGCCGTGGAAACTGCCCTTCACCACGATGCGCTTGATGGTGCGGCCGGCGTGGCGGCCGTCCGGGTCGGTCATCAGCTTGCTGTTGATGTCGGCGATGCGTGCGGCCAGGCCGACCGATTCGGAGCCGGAGTTCAGGCACAGGAACCTGGCGAACGGACAGCCGCCGCGGGTGTGGCCGATCTCCTTGCGCAGGGCGCGGTCGAAGCGCAGCTGCGACAGGCTGGGGGTCATGATGTTGGCCATCACCTGCGGGCGCGCCATCGCGTCCAGCACGGCGGCCGGCGTGTGGCCGAAGCCCAGCATGCCGTAGCCGCCGGCGTCGTACAGCACGGCGCCATTGAGGGTGACCACCCACGGGCCGCGCGCGGCCAGCGCGATGTAGGGGTTGACCGCGTCTTCGGCGTAGAAGTTGACGTACCCGGCCTGCACGGCGCGCAGCTGCTCGGCCTCGTCCAGGTCGAACAGTTCGGCGAACTCGTCCTTCAGGCGCGCGTGCTCGGCAGCGGCGGCTTCGATGGCGGCTGCCAGGTCCGGATGGCCCTTGGCCAGGCGTTCGACGCTGGCGTCGTCCAGGCCGTGGGTCAGGCGCTGGCCCGGGTGGGCGCGCAGGGGGGCGAGGGCGTCGGTCAGGGCCATGGCATAGCTCCGGGAAAGAGGGGCAAACCTCTATTATCGGGATTAACTCGTCGCTTGACAGTTGTGATCTGCGCTAAATTCATGGATATTTCGTCGATTCGACGAAATGAAGCGCCCGATGAAGCTCACCGACGCCGACCAGCAACTGCTCTCAGTGCTCCGTGAGAACGCGCGCGCCTCCACCGCCCAGATCGCCCGCCGGCTGAACCTCTCGCGGACCACGGTGCAGAGCCGGATCGAGCGGCTGGAACGCGAGGGCGTGATCAGCGGATACACCGTCCGCGTCCATGACGAGTACGACCGCAGCCACCTGCGCGCGCACATCATGATCGCCGTGCATCCCAAGCAGATGACCTCGGTGGTCGCCGCCCTGCGCGCCATGCCGGAGCTGCGCGTGCTGCACTCGGTCAGCGGCAGCCACGACCTGATCGCCATCGGGGCGGTGCCCAGCGTCGGCGACATGGACCTGCTGACCGACCGCATCGGCGCGCTGGAGGGCGTCGAGCGCACCACCTCGTCCATCGTGCTGTCGACCAAGTTCGAGCGCTGAGCGGCCCCGGGCCTTGCGGGCCGGTCACGTACAATGCACGCCCCCGCAAGGCACCGACCGTGAAGAAGTCCGATTTCCATTTCGACCTGCCCGAGGCGTTGATCGCCCAGGCGCCGCTGCCGGAGCGTTCCGCCAGCCGCCTGCTGGTGGTGCCGCCGGGCGGCGCGCCGTTCGTGGATCGCCACGTCCGCGACCTGCCCGAGTGGCTGCAGCCCGGCGACCTGCTGGTGTTCAACGACACCCGCGTGATCCCGGCGCGCCTGTTCGGACAGAAGGAAAGCGGCGGGCGCGTGGAGATCCTGATCGAGCGCCTGCTGCCCGAAAACGCCGCGCGCGCGCAGGTGGGCGCCAGCAAATCGCCCAAGCCGGGCAGCCGCATCCAGCTGGATGCCGGCGGCGAGGCGGAAGTGGTCGGCCGCGACGGCGAGTTCTACCGCTTGCGCTTCCATGTCCCGGATTCGCTGGAAAGCTGGCTGCAGAAGGCCGGGCGCCTGCCGCTGCCACCCTACATACAACGTGCGCCGGGGCAGGACGACGACGAGCGCTACCAGACCGTGTTCGCCCGCGAACTGGGCGCGGTGGCGGCGCCGACCGCCGGCCTGCACTTCGACGATGCGCTGCTGGCGACGCTGCGCGATGGCGGCGTCGAGTTCGGCCACGTGACGCTGCACGTCGGCGCCGGAACGTTCCAGCCGATGCGCGTGGACAACATCCACGAGCACCGCATGCACAGCGAGTGGCTCAACGTCGGTGCCGCGCTGGTCGAGCAGGTGCGCGCGACGCGCGCCCGCGGTGGCCGCGTCATCGCGGTGGGCACCACGGTCGTGCGTGCGCTGGAGTCCGCCATGCGGGAAGGAGAACTGCAGCCGTTTGCCGGCGAGACGCAGATCTTCATTTTCCCCGGCTACCGCATCCGCAGCGTCGATGCGATGGTCACCAATTTCCACCTGCCGGAAAGCACGCTGCTGATGCTGGTCAGCGCGTTCGCCGGCAAGGACCGGATCATGGCCGCCTACGCCCATGCGGTGCGCGAGCGGTACCGGTTTTTTTCGTATGGAGACGCGATGCTGTTGTTCCCGGAGGATGCCAAGTGAAGTGCAGGCACATGGTCCTCTTGCCGTCATTCCGGCGAAAGCCGGAATCCATCTTGATCTTGGCATCCCTGCCGAGCGGTAAGAGCCAAATGGATTCCGGCTTCCGCCGGAATGACGGAGATCGGGCGCGCGGGATGGTGGCCGCATGAGCCGCATGTCCTTCGATCTGCTGACCACCGACGGGGCCGCCCGCCGCGGCCGGCTGACGTTCCCGCGCGGCACCATCGAGACGCCGGCCTTCATGCCGGTGGGCACCTACGGCTCGGTGAAGGGCATCCTGCCCGAGCACGTGGAAGACCTGGGCGCGGAGATCATCCTGGGCAACACCTTCCACCTGTACCTGCGGCCCGGGCTGGAGGTCATCGGCGAACACGGCGGCCTGCATGGCTTCGCGCGCTGGGACAAGCCGATCCTCACCGACTCGGGTGGTTTCCAGGTGTTCTCGCTGGCGCACCGGCGCAAGATCACCGAGCAGGGCGTGACGTTCGCCTCGCCGGTGGACGGAGCGAAGGTGTTCCTCGGGCCCGAGGAAAGCATGCGGATCCAGCGGGTACTGGGCAGCGACATCGTGATGATCTTCGACGAATGCCCGCCGGTGAACCTCAACGGCAAGCCCGTGGACAAGCGCGTGATCGAACGGTCGATGGAACTGTCGCTGCGCTGGGCGGAGCGCTCGAAGGATGCGCATGAGGGCAACGACGCCGCGCTGTTCGGCATCGTGCAGGGCGGCGTGCACCACGACCTGCGCACCCGCTCAGCCGACGGGCTGAAGGCGATCGGCTTCGACGGTTACGCGATCGGCGGCCTGGCGGTCGGCGAGACCGAAGCCGAACGCAATGCCATGCTGGAACATACGTGCCCGCAGTTGCCGGCAGACCAGCCGCGCTACCTGATGGGCGTGGGCCGGCCCGAGGATCTGGTGGAGGCGGTGGCGCGCGGCGTGGACATGTTCGATTGCGTCATGCCGACCCGCAATGCGCGCAATGGCCACTATTTCACCTCGTTCGGCACGGTGCGCATCCGCAACGCCAAGTACGAGCACGACCTGCAGCCGATCGAACCGGGGTGCGGCTGCTACGCCTGCCGCAACGGCTTCACCCGCAGCTACCTGCGCCACCTGGACCGCTGCAACGAGATGCTGGCCCCGATGCTCGGTACCCTGCACAACCTCTGGTACTACCAGCAGGTGATGGCGCAGATGCGCGCGGCGATCACGGAAGGGCGGTTCGCGGATTTCCGGGCCGCCTTCTACGCGGCCCGGGGCATGGCCCCCGCGCCCCTGTAGTCGGTCGCATCTCCCGTTGTCCGCTGCCCCTGTAGGAGCGGGCCATGCCCGCGATGCTTTCCTGGGGGCGTGCGGAAGAGCATCGCGCCCATGGGGCGCTCCTACACAGAGCGAGGTGCGGCGTCGGGGAAGCCACGGTTGCCCGCGACGCATCGATAGGCGTCTGTGCGCGCAGGCCATGCCCGCGATGCGCCTGTAGGAGCGGGCCATGCCCGCGATGCTTTCCGGGGGGGGGCGTGCGGAAGAGCATCGCGCCCGTGGGGCGCTCCTGCAGGCTTGGCGGGCGAGGCGGAGCCCTTCGGCGGGGCCGCTTGCGGGCGCCGGCCGGGAACCATCCGGCGCCGACGCGGTCTTTTCCGGTCCGGGTCGGCGGGGAGGCCCGGGCGGGGCTTCCCGCCGCGTGGCATAATCCCCGGCTGCTTTCGATACCGACTGGACAAGTCCATGAATCTGCTTGATTTCTTCGTTGCCCCCGTGCTCGCCCAGGCCGCACCGGCCCAGCAGGGCATGGGCGGCTTCGGGCTGCTGATGCCGATCGCGCTGATCGCCATCATGTACTTCCTGATGATCCGCCCGCAGATGAAGCGCGCCAAGGAACACCGCGCCATGCTGGACAAGCTGTCCAAGGGCGACGAGGTCATCACCTCCGGCGGCATCGCCGGCACGGTGACCGACATCGGCGACAACTTCGTCACCCTGGAAGTGGCCGACAACGTGCGCGTGCGCGTGCAGAAGGCCGCCGTGGGCAACGTGCTGCCGAAGGGCACGCTGAAGTCCGCCTGATCCACCCCGTCCTGCCGCCCGTGCGGCGGGACGGATCCCGCGTTTCCATCCGCACCACTGCTGAGCGCATGCCCGGGAAGGGTTTGCGCGGGTCGCCCCGATGCTTGAATTCCCACGCTGGAAATACGTCCTGATCCTGATCGTCGTGTTGGCGAGCGCGTTGTACGCGCTGCCCAACCTGTATCCGCAGGATCCCTCCGTGCAGATCACCGCCAACCGCGGCTTCGCCATCGACGACGCGTTGCGTGCGCGCATCGACACCGCCCTCAAGCAGGCGGGCGTGCAGCCCAAGCAGATCGAGGTCGACGACGGCACCCTGCTGGTCCGCCTGCCGGGCCTGGACGAGCAGACCAAGGCCAACGACGCGCTGCGCCAGGCGCTGGGCGAGGACTATCTGGTGGCGCTGAACCTGGCGTCCACCGTGCCCGACTGGCTGGGCAAGCTGGGCGCCCGTTCGATGGTGCAGGGCCTGGACCTGCAGGGCGGCGTGCACTTCGTGATGCAGGTCGACCAGAAGGCCGCGCTGGACAAGCGCGTGGAAGGCTATCTGGAAGACGTGCGCGTCACCCTGCGCGACAAGCGCATCCGCTACACGGCCGTCGAGCGGCGCCCGGACAATGCCCTGCTGGTGACGCTGGCCGATGGCGAGGACGTGGCCGCCGCGCAGCAGGCGCTGGCCCAGACCCTCAGCGCGCGCGGCGGCAACGCCGGCACGCTGGCGGCCGGTGCCGGCCTGACCTACCAGGCCAGCGGCAACCAGATCACCATCGGCCTGCCGCAGGCGGAGCTGGACCAGATCGCCTCCGAGGCGATCGAGCAGAACCTCACCACGCTGCGCAACCGCGTCAACGAGATCGGCGTGGCCGAGCCCATCATCCAGCGCCAGGGCAACGACCGCGTTGTCGTGCAGCTGCCCGGCGTGCAGGACACCGCCGAGGCCAAGCGCCTGATCGGCGCGACCGCCACGCTGGAGTTCCGCGCCGTGGTGGAAGGCAATGCCGCCGATGCGGTGGCCAGCGGCCGCATCCCGCCGGAGGCCAAGGTCTACCAGTTGCGCGACAACGGCGGCCCGGTGCTGCTGAACAAGCGCGTGCTGGCGTCCGGCGACGAGATGGTCAACGCCCGCGTCGGGGTGGACAACAACGGCCTGCCGGCCGTGGACGTGACCCTCAACAACGTCGCCGGCCAGCGCATGTTCGACTACACCAGCGCCAACGTGGGCAAGCTGATGTCGGTGGTGTACATCGAGCGGGTGCCCGCCGTGACGATGGTCGACGGCAAGGAAGTGCGCAGCGTGCGCGTGCGCGAGGAGGCCCTGGCGCCCACCCGCATCGCCGGCGTGTTCGGCAAGAACTTCCAGACCACCGGCCTGGAGAAGACCGAGGCCGACAACCTGGCCAAGCTGCTGCGTGCCGGCTCGCTGGCGGCGCCGATGGACTTCATCGAAGAGCGCGTGGTCGGCCCCAGCCTGGGCGCCGAGAACGTGGCCCGCGGTACCAAGGCGGTGGTGTACTCCTTCATCTTCGCGCTGGCGTTCTTCCTGGTGTACTACCGCATGTTCGGCCTGATCACCTGCGTGGCGCTGCTGCTCAACCTGGTGATGGTGGTGGCGGTGATGTCGCTGTTCGGCGCCACCATGACGCTGCCCGGCTTCGCCGGCCTGGCCCTGACCATCGGCATGTCGGTGGACGCCAACGTGCTGATCAACGAGCGCATACGCGAAGAATTGCGGGCGGGGTTCCCCCCGCTGGGCGCCATCGCCACCGGCTACGACAAGGCCTCGGGCACCATCTTCGACTCCAACATGACCGCGTTGCTGGCGGGCGTGGCGCTGTACGCCTTCGGCACCGGCCCGCTCAAGGGCTTCGCCATCACCATGGTGATCGGCATCCTGACCTCGGTGTTTACCGCGGTCACCGTCTCGCGCGGCCTGGCCACCCTGATCTATGGCCGCCGCCGCAAGCTGAAGTCGCTGGCCATCTGACGAGAGCACACGAACCATGAAACTCTTTCCCCTGCATCTCGTCCCGAACGACACCCGCATCGATTTCATGCGCCTGCGGTGGGTGTCGATCGCCATCGCCGTGATCCTGGCCGCTGTCGCGATCGGCGCCATCGCCTTCAAGGGATTCAACTTCGCGCTGGACTTCACCGGCGGCACCGTGGTGGAGCTGCGCTTCCAGAATCCGCCCGACGTGGACCAGGTGCGCTCGCGCCTGGAAGCCGCCGGCTACGGCAGCGCCCAGGTGCAGACCTTCGGCACCGGCAGCGACCTGCTGGTCCGCCTGCAGCCGCGCGAAGAAGGGGCCGCCGCGCCCGACGCCGCCGCCGCCACCGACCAGACCGCGCAGGAGGTGGTCCGCCTGGCCTCCAGCCCGGACAACCAGGCAACGGTGATGCGCAGCGAGTTCGTCGGCCCGCAGGTCGGCAAGGAGCTGGCGCTCAACGGCCTGTACACGCTGCTGTTCGTGGTGGCCGGCTTCCTGATCTACATCGGCTTCCGCTTCGAATGGAAGTTCGCCGTGGCGGCCATCGTCACCACCCTGCACGACGTGCTGATCTGCGCGGGCTTCTTCGCCCTGACCGGCCGCGAGTTCGACCTCACCATCCTGGCCGGCCTGCTGTCGGTGATGGGCTTCTCGATCAACGACACCATCGTGGTGTTCGATCGCGTGCGCGAGAACTTCCGCAGCCTGCGGGTGGAGCCGGTGGAAGTACTGAACCGCTCGGTCAACCAGACGTTGTCCCGTACCATCATCACCTCGTTCGTGGCGTTCCTGACCGTGCTGGCGCTGTACCTGTACGGCGGCGGCTCGCTGGAAGGCATGGCCATCTCGCAGATGATCGGCATCGTGATCGGCACGATCTCCTCGATCTTCGTGGCATGCCCCTTGCTGACCATCGGCTTCCTGAAGGTCAGCAAGCAGGACCTGATGCCGAAGGCGAAGGACGAGGCGCTGCTGGCGCGCCGTCCCTAAGCCGGACGGACGCAGGAATGGAAAAGGCCGCGCATTGCGCGGCCTTTTTTGTGGCCATCCAGACACTCGTGGATGCCTGTAGGAGCGCCCCCTGGGCGCGATGCTCTACCCGGGCATCCGCAACAGCATCGCGCCCAGGGGGCGCTCCTACAGGATTGCGGTCAGCCGTTGAACGACGCCGCGTAGCCCGAGCTGACGATGGTCTTCTGCAAGGCCTCGGCAACCTTCAGGTTGCCCGCCACGATCTGGCGGGGCAGGGCGGTGCGGCCGTCGATCTTGCCCAGCGCGGCGCCGCGGAAATCGCACACCTTGCCGCCGGCCTCGCGCACCAGCAGCACGCCCGCGGCGATGTCCCAGTCCTTCACGCCGGCTTCGAAATAGGCATCCGACCGTCCGCAGGCCACATAGGCCAGGTCGAGGGCGGCCGAGCCGGTGCGGCGGATGTCTTCGGCATGCACCAGCAGCTCGCGCACGCACTCCAGCTGCGCCCCGGCGCGGGCGCGCTCGCGCGGCGGGAAGCCGGTGGTGATCATGGCGCCCGTCAGTTCCTTGCGGTCGGCCACGCGGATGCGGCGCTCGTTGAGCTGGGCGCCGGCACCGCGGCTGGCGGTGAACAGGTCGTTGCGCAGCGGGTCGAAGATCACCGCGTCGGTGGGTTCGCCGTTGTCCACCAGGGCGATGGACACGCAGTAGTGCGGGAAGCCGCGCAGGTAGTTGCTGGTGCCGTCCAGCGGGTCGATCACGAAGGTGTAGCGGCCGTTGATCTGGGCGCCGCTTTCCTCGCCGACGAAGCCGTAGTCCGGGTAGGCCCGGCGAAGCTCCTTGATGATGACCTTCTCGGCGTCGGAATCGACTTCGCTGGCGTAGTCCATCCGCTCCTTCTGCACCACGTTCAGCGCGTCCAGCTTGTTGATGCTCCGCAACAGCACGTTGCCTGCCAGGCGGGCGGCCTTGACCATGACGGTGACGACGGGCTTCTGCATGCGAACGGACCTCGGACAGGCGTGGGAGCGGGGTGAACAAGTGGAAAAGAGCAGCACGGCGCAGCGGCCGGCCCGCGCAGTTTACCATTTGCCCCCATGAACACGCCCCTTTCCTCCACCGGTTCCGCCTTTGCGGATCCCGTTTCCCTGGCCGCTTCCGTCCGCCTGCGCGTGGTGCTGGTGGGTACCCAGCATCCCGGCAACATCGGCGCGGCGGCCCGCGCGCTGAAGACGATGGGCCTGGCGCGCCTGGTGCTGGTGGCCCCCGAGGACTACCCGGCCGAGGAGGCCTACCGGCGCGCGGCCGGCGCCGACGACCTGCTGGGCGATGCGCCGGTGGTCGCCACCCTGGCCGAGGCGGTCGCCGACTGCCACCTGGTGCTGGGGTGCACGGCGCGCAGCCGCCGCGTGCAGTTGGAGGAGCACGCGCCCCGGCAGGCGGCAGCGCTGGCGATGGCCCGGGCGGCCGCGGGCGGCGAGGTGGCGCTGGTGTTCGGCCGCGAGCGCACCGGCCTGAGCAATGAGGAACTGCAGCTCTGCCATGCGGCCGTGCACATTCCGGCCAATCCCGAGTACAGCTCGTTGAACCTGGCCGCGGCGGTGCAGGTGCTGGCCTACGAGCTGAGGCTGGCGTTGCTGGGCGACACGGCCCCGGCCGGGACAGCACCGTCCCATCCCGACGACCGCCCTGCCAGCCATGCGCACATGGAAGGGTTCTTCAGCCAGTTGGGCGATACCCTGGACGCCATCGATTTCCACAAGGGGCGCACGCCGGACTCGGCGATGCGCAAGCTGCGGCGGCTGTTCGCCAAGGCCCACCTGAATGAGCAGGAGGTGCGCCTGTTGCGCGGCATCCTGGCCGATGCCCAGCGCATGGCCCGCCTGGCAGGCGGTGGCGGGAACGGATCACTGTCTTGAAGTCACGTTTTCCGATAGGCTGCCGCCATCGTTCTGGCGGGCGTCTATCGTTGCGTACAACCTGGTTCAGCCTGGCGCTGGCCGCGATCGGCGCAGCATTGCTCCCCAGCCTCGCCGCGCCGGCCCATGCCGCCGGCGACGAGCGCGTACTCGTCCTGGGACGCATCAGCGACGATCCCAAGGCCCATTACGAGCAGCTCAAGCCGTTGCTGGACTACGTGGTACCGCGCATGCGCGATGTCGGCATCACCGAGGGCCGCATCCTGATGGCGCGCGACGCGCAGCAGATGACCAGCTACCTGCGGCGCGGGCGCGTGGACTGGGTCACCGAAACCGCCGGCACCGGCATGCAGCTGCAGCAGCGCGCCGGCGCCCGTGCGCTGCTGCTCACCGAGCGCGGCGGGGTGAGCCGCTACCACGGCGTCTTCTTCGTGCGCCGCGACAGCGGTCTGGAGCGGTTGTCGGATCTGGAGGGAAGGACGGTCGCCTTCCAGAACACGGCGTCCACCAGCGCCTATTTCGCGCCGGCGACCGCGCTGCTCGATGCGGGCCAGCGCCTGGAAATCCTGCTTTCGCCCATGGACCGGCCCTCGGCGGACGCGGTGGGCTACGTGTTCGCGCGATCGGAGCTCAACATCGCCGCCTGGGTGCACAAGCGGCTGGTCGACGCCGGCGTGGTGAGCAACCTCGACTGGGACGATGTGCGTCGCATGCCGCCCGCGTTCCGGCGCGACTTCCGCGTCATCCATGAGACCCAGGATTTCCCGCGTGCGCTGGAGATGGTGCGGGGCGACCTGGACCCGAAGATCGAGGCGCGCCTGCGCGAAGTGCTGCTCGAGGCCGCCCAGGATCCGGCCGCCCGGGAGGCGTTGAGCGTGTTCTTCCGCACGACCCGCTTCCTGCCGGTGGATCCGGCGTCCCAGCGGGCCCTGGACGACCTCCGCGGTGGCGTGGCGCGCGTCCGGGAGCAACTGGAATGAGGGCCATGCGCTTCGGCCTGCAGGCGCGCTTCCTGGCGGCGATGGCGATCATGCTGGCGGTGGTGCTCGCCCTGCTGGGTACCCTGCTGCACCGGCAGAAGGTGATGCAGCGGGAAGTCGCCGACCTGGGGCGGGAAGCCATGCACAGCATGGTCGAAGACAGCCTGCGCCGGCACGGCGAGGCCACGGTGGACCAGTTGGGCGATGCCCTGGCCAATCCGCTGTACTACTTCGACCTGGACGCGATCGGCGGCATCGTGCGTTCCGCGCAGAAGGAGCCCGATGTCAGCTACGTGCTGGTCTACGACAACCAGGGCCGCATCATCCACGACGGCACGGCCGACATCGCCGTGTACGGCCAGACCATGACGGACCCGCTGGCCTACGAGGCGGTCAACGCGCGCGGCATGCATACGCAGTGGTCGGCGCAGATCGTGGATGTCTCCGAGCCCATCATGATCGGCAGCGAGCGCATCGGCGGCGTGCGCGTGGGCTATTCGGTGGCCTCGGTGCGTGCCTACGAGGAGAAGGCGATCGCCGCCGCACGCGCGCGGCTCAACGAACTGGGGGCGCGCCACCTGGGCTGGATCGCCCTGCTGCTGGCGGCGCTGGTGCTGGTCTGCGTGGCCATCATGGTGTACGCGCAGCGCACCCTGGTGCGGCCGATCCGGCAACTGGCGCGGGCCGCGCACGACATCGAGGTGGGCAACTACAACGGCGAGCGCATGGTGAGCGAGCGCCAGGACGAGGTGGGCGAACTGGTGCGTGCGTTCGGCACGATGAGCGACAGCATCGCCCGGCACGACCGCGACGTGCGGCGCATGGCCTATACCGATTCGCTGACCGGGCTGACCAACCGCCTGGCCTTCCGCGAGAGCCTGGACCACCGGCTGATGATGCTCCGTGGCGCGGGCCGGCAGCTGGCGCTGCTGTTCGCCGACATCGACGACTTCAAGCGCGTCAACGACACCCTGGGCCACGAGGCCGGCGACGAGGTGCTGCAGCAGTTCGCCCATCGCATCCGCGATGCGGTCGACCAGATGGGCGGCGACGATGCGTTGCTGGCGCGCTTCGGGGGCGACGAGTTCGTCATCCTGATCCAGGACGGCGACGTGCGCGGCAGCGCCACCCGGTTGGCCGAGAAGCTGGTGGCGGAACTGGGCCGTCCGATCGTGGTGCAGGACCGCCAGGTGTTCCTGGGCACCTCCATCGGCATCACCCTGTTCCCCGAGGATGCGTCCGGCGCCACCGCGCTGATGAAGAACGGCGACATCGCCATGTACCAGGCCAAGGTGGCGGGCAAGAACTGTTACCGCTTCTACAGCCGCGCGATGGACCAGGCGGTGGAGCGCCGCGTGCGCATGGAGCAGGAACTGCGCGGCGCCTGGGAGCGCGGCGAACTGAGCCTGATGTACCAGCCGGTGTTCCGCATGGCCGACAGCCGCATCGTCGGTGCCGAAGCGCTACTGCGCTGGCAGCATCCCGAACTGGGCATGGTGGCGCCTTCGGTGTTCATCGACGTGGCCGAGCAGAGCGGCCTGATCGAAAGCATCGGGCCGCGCGTGCTGCGCGCGGCCTGTACCGCCGCCGCGCGCTGGGGCGGGAACCGCGAAGCGATGGAACCGCTGTTCGTCTCGGTCAACGTGTCGCCGCGGCAGCTGCGCAGCGGCGACCTGCCCGACGTGGTGGCCGAGTGCCTGCGCGATACCGGCCTGCCGGCCTCGCGCCTGCACCTGGAACTCACCGAAACCGCCGTCATCAGCGACGAGGCGCATGCCAGCGCACTGCTGGCCACGTTGCACCGCACCGGCGTGAAGGTGTGGCTGGACGATTTCGGTACCGGCTTCTCCGGCCTCAGCCACCTGCGCCGCGTGCCCGTGGACGGCGTGAAGATCGACCGCAGCTTCATCGCCGACATGCTGCGCGACCCGGACGACCTGGCCCTGACCACCGCGATCATCGCCATGGCGCACTCGCTGGGGATCACGGTCGTGGCCGAGGGCGTGGAGAAGGAAGGCCAGTTCAACCTGTTGCGCGAGCGCGGCTGCGACCTGGCCCAGGGTTACTGGCTGGGGTATCCGGTCACCGCGACGGAATTCGCGCAACTGGTTGCTTGAAACATCCGGTGCCGGCGGTGGGAGCGACGCCAGTGGCGGGCTTTTGCCGGCCACCACAGGCAATCGCGACTTGCGTCGCTCCCACAGCCCCACTCCGATCCACATCGCCGCCCGGCGCGACGGCTCAGAACCAGCGCGCGAAAAGCTGCGTCAGCGATTCGACCAGGTTGCCGGACAGGAAGCCGAACACCACGATGGCGATGCCGCCGGCCACCCACGCCACCAGCAGCAGCGCGCCATCGCGCTCCAGCAACGCGAAGGCGAACAGCAGCAGCAGGAAGCCGAACACGTAGTTGGTGAACGGGATGGGCAGCGCCAGCAGCACGCCCAGCAGGACCAGCAGCAGGCCGGTGAAGCTCAGGGCGATGCGGTTGTCCAGGAAGGCAGTCATGCGTGGACGCACCAGCTTCTCCAGGCGGCGCAGCCAAGGGGCCATGCGCTGGCGGAACCGCATCATCGCGCTGCGATGCGGGCCGCGCCGGGCGAGGAACCCGGGCAGCCACAGCTTGCGCATTCCCAGCAGCAACTGCACGCCCACCAGGATCACCAGCGGCCCGCCGACCGCGCCGCCCACGCCCGGGACCGGGATGAAGGCCGGCAGCACCCCCAGGAACAGCAGCATGCCGAAGGCGGCGGGGCCGAAGTCCTTGAGCAGGTCGCCCAGCCGGAGCACGTCGTCGGGATCGCCGTTGGCGAAGCCATCGAGCAGCGCCACCGTCGTGGTGTGGTTGTCTTCCCGGGTCATGTCAGGCGACGAGGTCTTCGTCGTCGGCATCGGGCAGCCTGTGCAGCAGCAGCTTGTCGATGCGCGCGCCATCCAGGTCGACCACTTCGAAGCGCCAGCCCGCCCAGTCCAGGCGCTCGCCGACGTGCGGGATGCGGCCGAAGCGTTCGATCATCATGCCGGCCAGGGTGTTGTATTCGTCGTCGTCCGGCAGCGCCACGCCGCCCAGCAGTTCGCGCAGGTCGTCGTTGGGCAGCGAGCCGTCCACCAGCAGCGAGCCGTCGTCGCGCACCACCACCAGCGGCGCATCCTCGGTGTTCTCGGCCGCCTGCAGGCGGCCGACCACCGCGCCCATCAGGTCGCTCTGGGTCACCAGGCCCTGGATCTCGCCGTACTCGTCCACCACCAGCGCCAGCGACTGCTGCTCCTCGCGGAAGATCTCCAGCAGCTTCATCGCATGGGTGGACTCGGAGACGAACAGCGGCTCGCGCAGCTTGACGAACAGGTCCGGCTTCTCCACGCCGAAGCGGTCCAGCAGCGACTTCACCTCCAGCACGCCGATCACGTCCTGGTCGTCGCCGCGGTATACGGGGAAGCGCGAGAACGCCGACGCGTGCATGGTCTGCAGGTTGTCCTCGTAGGGCGCCGCGGCGTCCAGCCAGGTGATCTTCTTGCGCGGCGTCATCAGGCTGTCGGCGGTGCGGTCGCCCAGGCGCAGCACGCGGTTCATCATGTTGCGCTCGTCGGCGTCGATCACGCCGGCCTCGTGCCCTTCGGACACGAGCATGCGGATTTCCTCTTCGCTGATGGTGGTGACCTCGTCCTTGCCCAGGCCCAGCATGCGCAGGACCAGGCGGGTGCTGTGGGACAGCAGCCAGACGAAGGGGAATGCGGCTTTCGCCAGCCAGCCCATCGGCACCGCGACGACGCCCGCAATGGTCTCCGGCGCGGTAATGGCGAGGCGCTTGGGCACCAGTTCGCCGAAGATCAGCGTCATGAAGGTGATCAGGGCGACCGCCAGGGTCTTGCCGATCAGCTCCGACCAGGGCTGGGGTTCGCCCACCAGGGTGAAACTGGCGGCCAGCGAGGGAAACAGGCCCTGCAGCCGTTCGGCGATGGCCATGCCGATGGCTTCGCCACCGAACAGGCCCGTCAGCACGCCGATCAGCGTGATGCCGATCTGCACCGTGGACAGGAAGCTCTCGGGCTTCTCGGACAGGTCCAGCGCGCGCTGGGCGCGGTGGCTGGTCTGCGCCATCTGCTTCAGGCGGCTCTTGCGCGAGGTCATGACCGACATCTCGGACATGGCGAAGAAGCCGTTCAGCAGGACCAGGGCGAATACGACGATCAGCTCAAGCACGGGCGCCTCCGTTCAGGGCGGGGAGGGCCGGCAGGGCGGGCGGGGTCTGTCGCGGGGGACAGTGCGGGGAGGTAGGGTCGTCGTCCATAGGGTGCACCCGGAGGCGCGGGGCGAGTTTAGCAAACGGTCCGGTGGACAAGGCGCGAAGCTGAACAAGACGTTTGGCTAATCGGAGGCCTGCCCCGGCGGCCGGACTGTCCGCCCGAGTCATGAAACCGTCATAATTCCGCCCCTGAAGCCGTCCATCCCGTGACGGTGGGACCGCCCGATGTTCTCCCTCCAGACGATCTTCGGCTCCGGCCAGCAGTTCTACACGCTGTTGGACGAGGCCGCCCAAGCCGCCCACGACAGCGCCAAGGCCCTGCACACCATGATGAAGGCCACCGACCGCCAACCGGCGCTGGATGCCTTCAAGCTGGCGCGCCTGCGCGAACGCGCGGCCTCGGACAAGATCGGCAAGGCGCTGGTGGACAGCTTCATCACCCCGATCGAGCGCGAGGACATCGAGGCGCTGGGTTCGGCGCTGTACAAGATCCCCAAGCAGGTGGAGAAGTTCGCCGACCGCTACTCGCTGGCCATCCAGCACCTGGAGGGCATCGACTTCGCGCCGCGCGCGGCGATGCTGGAGCAGGCGGCGTCCGTGGTCGTGGAGATGGTCCACGAGATCAAGAAGATGAACATCGACCGCATGACCTCGCTCAACGAGAAGCTGCGCGCGATCGAGAACGAGGCCGACCGGCTGATGCTGGAGCTGTACCGCGACATCTATTCCGGCCGCCTGGACCACCTGCAGATGTTCCTGCTGAAGGAGTTCTTCGAGATCCTGGAAAAAGCCATCGACCGCTGCCGCGAGGCCGGCGTGGTGGCGTACCAGATCGTCCTCAAGAACAGCTGACGGACCTCCACCATGCTTACCCTCGTGCTGGTGGTGATCCTGGCCGCGCTGATCTTCGAGTTCATCAACGGTTTCCACGACACCGCCAACTCCATCGCCACGGTCGTGGCCACCAAGGTGCTGTCGCCGGGCCAGGCGGTGGTGCTGGCGGCCGGCATGAACCTGGTCGGCGCCCTGATGGGCACCGCCGTGGCCAAGACCATCGCCTCGGGCCTGGTCGATACCGATGTGGTGCAGGTGACCTCGCAGGTCATCCTGTGCGCCCTGCTGGGCGGCATCGCGTGGAACCTGATCACCTGGTGGAAGGGCCTGCCGTCGTCGTCCTCGCATGCGCTGATCGGCGGCCTGTGCGGCGCGGCGCTGGCCGCGGCCCACAACGACTGGGCGGCGCTGATCTGGTCCGAGGCCGTCGGCGACTGGACCAAGAACAAGGGCATCCTGTGGAAGGTGGTGCTGCCCATGATCACCTCGCCGATCGCGGGCTTCCTGCTGGGCATCCTGGTGATGGTGGCGCTGTGGGGGCTGATCGCGCTGCTCTCGCGCCTGGGCGGCTGGCTGGGCCGGCTGGCGCGCCCGCACTTCGTCAACCGGTTCTTCGGCAAGGCGCAGATCCTGTCGGCCGCCTACATGGGGTACGCCCACGGCCACAACGATGCGCAGAAGACCATGGGCATCATCGCGCTGACGCTGTTCGGCGCGGAGGCGAGCGGCGCGCTGGACGACCTGCCCGGCTGGCTGGCGTTCCTGCATCCGGGCGCGGCGGGCGAGCAGGACATCGCCATGTGGATCGTCATCACCTGCGCCATCGTGATGGCGCTGGGCACCGCGATGGGCGGCTGGAAGATCATCAAGACGCTGGGCCACAAGATGGTGAAGCTGCACCCCATCAACGGCTTCGCGGCGGAGACCAGTTCGGCCACCATCCTCACCGTGGCCGCGCACTTCGGCATGCCGGTGTCGACCACCCACAGCATTTCCACCGCCATCATGGGCGTGGGTTTCGCCAAGAATCCGCGTGCGCTGAAGTTCAGCGTGATCGAGCGCATCCTGTGGGCCTGGGTGCTGACCATCCCCGCCGCCGGCGGTATCGCTTACGGCCTGCTGCGTCTGCTGGAAGCCATTGGCTGGGCTTGAAAGCCGGGAATCGGGAATCGGGAATCGCAAGCGCTCCGCGCAACCGGTAGTGGAAACAAGAAAGGGCGCGTCGAAGACGCGCCCTTTCTTGGTTGCTCTTGCTCTTCGATTCCCTATTCCCGATTCCCTATTCCCGCCCTATAGCAGATCACCCTCGGCGGAGAGCGCGCGCTCCATGCTGTCGCCCAGGCCGCCGATCTCCAGCACCAGCCGGTCCACTTCCGCCGGGCTGAGGCTTTCGTAGGGACGGTTCTCGCACAGCTGCAGGTAGGGCACGCCGTCGAGTTCGCCGATGGCCAGGTAGCCCACGCTGCTCTGCCAGTTGAACTTCAGCGCACGCTTGGCGTCGATGCCGGTCATCGGTGCGATGACGGTACTCACGCGCAGGTAACCGCGCTCGTCGTCGTTGCCCAGTTCGGACAGGAAGATGGCCTGGTGCCGCTTGCCGTTGCCCAGCGACAGTTCCACGCAGGCGACGAACGGGTCGTGCATGGTGACCTTGTAGCCCGATGAATTCAGGTGGCCGCGGACCTGTTCGAAGTTGTGCATGGCATGCTCCCGTGTTGCCGATGCCGCTATGCTAATCCGGCATGAGCGCCAAGTCTCCCGAAGACCGCATCCTGGCCGCGATCCGCGCCATCCCGCGCGGGCAGGTGGCCGGCTACGGCGAAGTGGCCCACCGCGCCGGCCTGCCCGGTCGCGCCCGGCTGGCGGCGCGCATCCTCAGCCAGAACGAGGATCCCGGGCTGCCCTGGCACCGCGTATTGCGGTCGGATGGACGCATCGCGTTCCCGGAAGGCTCGCGGGCGTATCGCGAGCAGAGCCAGCGCCTGCGCGCGGAAGGCGTGAAGGTGGAGAACGGGCGGGTCAAGCGCCCGCACAGGACCGATACGCTGGACGAGGCGCTGTGGGGACCCGGCCGGTCTTAACGTCACCCACGTATCATGGTGGCAGATGCTCTGAGGACCGCCATGTTTCCCCGACTGCTTCCCGTCACCCGCGCGCTGCTGATCGCCAACGTCGCCGTCTACCTGCTGCAGCTGCTCTCGGGCAATGCCCTGATGGACTGGCTCGCGCTATGGCCGCTGGGGTACGGGTTCATGCCGTGGCAACTGCTGACGTACGGCTTCCTGCACGATACCGGCGGCATCGGGCATCTGGCGTTCAACATGCTGGCGCTCTACATGTTCGGCTCGCCGCTGGAGCAGACCTGGGGCGGAAAGCGCTTCCTGACGTTCTTCCTGGTCTGCATCGCCGGCGCCGGTCTGCTGCAGCTGGCGGTGGGCTGGTGGATGATGGCCGGCGGTGCGCCCCCGTACCCGACAGTCGGCGCCTCGGGTGGCGTGTTCGGCCTGTTGCTGGGCTACGGCATGCTGTTCCCCAACCAGCGCATGATCGTGTTTCCGCTGCCCATGGAAATCCGGGCGCGCACGCTGGTCATCTTCTACGCGGTGCTCGCCCTGGTGCTGGGCTTCACCGGCCTGCAGCCGGGCGTGGCGCATTTCGCGCACCTGGGCGGCATGGTGTTCGGCTGGCTGATGATCCGCTACTGGCGCGGGCAGCCGCCGTTCGGGCGTGGCCGACGCGGCCCGCCCCGCATGCGCATCGTGAAGTGACCGGCGGATGAAGAAAGGCGCGGAGTTCCGCGCCTTTCTGCTTTTCCCCGCCAGGGGTGGAACTCAGCGCCAGAGGCGTATCTGCTGGGCCTCGTTGGCCTGCATCGGCTGGCCGGCCTTGCAGGTGAAGGCCTGCGCGAAGGACGGTTGCTGCGTCAGCGGGCCGTTGGCGCGCCACTGGCCCGGGGCATGCACGTCGACGGCCGCACGTTGCGCGGCTTCGGTTTCCGACAGGTTCTGCGCCCACAGCGTGGCCCAGGCCTTGTAGAACGACTGCTTCGCGGCGGCATTGGCCTGCGGCTCGGCGGTGGCGAAGGCATCCCACGCCAGTTCCACGCCGGCCAGGTCGGCCAGGTTCTCGTCGCGCGTCAGCGCGCCGTTGACCTTGACGTTCTTCAGCACCGGGAAGGCGTAGCCGTTGTACTGCGCGACCACTTTGTCGCCCAGCGCATTCCACGCCGCGACATCGGCGGGAGTCCACCAGTCGCGCAACTGGCCCTTGGCGTCCACCATGCGGCCCTTCACGTCGAAGCCGCGGCTCAGCTCATGGCCGACCAGGGCGCCGAAGGCGCCGTACTGCACGGCCGCCGGCTGGCCCGCATCGAAGATCTCTTCCTGCAGCACGGCGGCGGTGACGATCAGGCGGTTCTGCGCCAGGTCGTAGGCCAGCGCGGGCTGCTGCGGCAGCACGTCCCAGCGACGGTCGGCGTTGCCCTTGCCGATGCGCTTCATCTCCTCGCGATGGCGCCAGGTGGAGGCGATCAGCATGTTGCCGCCGAAACTGCCGCGACCCATCGGCTGCACGCTGTAGTCCAGGTCGCGGCGGGGCGTGCCGACTTCGATCTTCAGCTTGTCCAGCTTGGCCTTGGCTTCGCCCTTGGCGGCATCGCTGAGCCAGGGGCTGCGCTCGATGCCGCGGCCCAGGGCGTCGCGCACCTGGCCGGCGATCTGCTCGGCACGGCGCTTGTGGTCGCCCGGCACGTAACGCGCGGCGTACTCCTTGCCCAGCATCGGCCCGGCGGCCAGGTTGATG
The DNA here is from genome assembly GCF_022965755.1 of Pseudoxanthomonas sp. F37. NCBI lineage: Bacteria > Pseudomonadati > Pseudomonadota > Gammaproteobacteria > Lysobacterales > Lysobacteraceae > Pseudoxanthomonas > Pseudoxanthomonas sp. F37. Next base: position 1,249,098 of record NZ_CP095187.1, read on the forward strand.
GCGTCCAGCACCTGGCGCCAGCGCGGCGCCGGCGAGGCTTCGCCTCGCAGCACGCGACCGCGGAACTCGAACTCGGCGTCGCGGAAGGGTTTGGCCAGGTACGGCGCCATGGCATCGCCCACGCGCCAGCGCAGATAGGCCTTCCACTGGTCGGGTTTCAGGCTGCCCACCAGGCCGTCCAGGCGCTTGAACAAGGCCGGGTCGGCCAGGGACACGGTGTCGTCGCTGACGCCCTGCGCCTTCAGGAACGCATCCAGTTGCAGGTTGCGGTACTGCTTGCCCAGGTCCTTGGTCGGCACCGGCGCATAGTTCGCGAACGGGCTGCGCAGTTCGACGACGGGCTTGGAGACCTGCGCCAGCTTGGTTTCCAGGTCGATCACCAGCGCCGATTCGGCGTCCAGCCGGTTGGCCGGGGTGCCGGTCAGCGCCAGTACCTGCTTGACGTAGCCGCGGTAACGGCCGAGCAGTTCGCGGGTGTCGGCATCGGTGCGGGTGTAGTAGGCCGGGTCGGGCAGGCCCAGGCCACCCTGCATGAAGTAGCCGATGTGGCGGTCCAGCGCCTGCAGGTCCACGTCGGGGCTGAAGTTGAAGGCCACCGGGATGCCCACCTGGTGCAGCGCGGCGATGGCCGGCGCGACGTCCTTGGGCTTCTTGATGGCGTTGATGCGGTCCAGCAGCGGCGCGATCGGCCTGGAGCCGTCGGCCTCGACGGCGGCTTCGTCCAGGCCGCTGGCCCAGAAGTCGCCCAGCAGCTTCTGTACGTTGCCCTGCGGCGTCTTCATCGCGGCGTCGAGCAGCGCGCGCTGCTGCTCCAGGGTGCGTTCGCGGAAGGCGCCCAGCACGCTGACGGAACCGGCATCGGCAGGCACGCTGTTCTTCTTCAGCCAGTCCGCATTGGTCGCGGTGTAGAAGTCGGTGCACTCCGCGCTGACGGCGGGGGCACGCGCCGCGCGCTTCTTGCGCTGCGCTTCGGCATCCGGGGCACCCAGGGCGATGACAAGGGCGAAGGCGATCAGGGTGGGGCGGCCGAGAGCGGTGCGCGGGAGGGACATCAGGCGGTTTCCGTGATTCAGGGGTCGGGCGATTCTAGCAAGGGCGCCGTACCGGGCCCGTCGCGCCGCGGCGCAAATCCCGCTGCATTTGGCGTCGCCAATCCGCCCTGTGTCACAGACTGGACCGCCGGGCCTGCATCGGCCCGGCCGGAAAGGAAAAGGCCCGGACATGCCGGGCCTTTTCGGGTCACACCAAGGATGCGCTTACCAGATCACGACCTGCTGGTCGCCCGTGCGCACCATCGCGTCGCCCGGCTTGCAGGAGAACGCCGCGGCGAACGTCGGCAGGTTGGACGGCGCACCGATGGCGCGGAACTGCGCCGGGGCGTGTTCGTCGGTGGCGATGCGGTTCTTCAGCTCTTCCGGGGTGAAGTTGCGGCGCCACACCGTGGCCCAGTTGAGGAAGAAGCGCTGGTCGCGGGTCAGCCCGTCGGTCATCGGGTCCGGCGTGCCCTCGGTGGCCTTCTTCATCGCGTCGTAGGCCGTGGCCAGGCCGCCCAGGTCGGCGATGTTCTCGCCCAGGGTGTGGTTGCCGTTGATCTTCTGGCCGTCGGCCGTGCGGTAGCCGTCGAACTGCGCCACCAGCTTGCCGGTCAGCGCCTTGAAGCCCTTGGAATCGGCATCGCTCCACCAGTTCTCGAACTTGCCGGTCGGCCCGAAGCGGCTGCCCTGGTCGTCGTAGCCGTGGGTCATCTCGTGGCCGATCACCGCGCCGATGCCACCGTAGTTCATCTCATCCGTGGCGTTGGGGTCGAAGAACGGCGGTTGCAGGATGGCGGCCGGGAACACGATCTCGTTCTGCAGCGGGTTGTAGTACGCATTGACCATCTGCGGCGGCATGCCCCATTCGGTCCTGTCCACGGGCTTGCCGATCTTGCCCAGGTTCCACTTGTAGTTGAATTCCATCGCGGCCAGCACATTGCCGATGTAGCTGTCGCGGTCGGTGGACAGGCCGGACCAGTCGCGCCACTTGTCCGGGTAGCCGATCTTGGTGGTGAAGGCGGCCTGCTTCTCCATCGCCTTGGCCTTGGTCTGGTCGCTCATCCAGGCCAGGTTCTGGATGCGCGCCTTCAGCGCCGTGCCCAGGTTCGCCACCAGGGCTTCCATCTTGGCCTTGGCCTCCGGCGAGAAGGCGACCTTCACGTACATCTGGCCCAAGGCCTCGCCGCTCTGGTTCTCGATGGTGGACAGCACGCGCTTCCAGCGCGGTTCGATTTCCTTCTGGCCGCGCAGCGTCTTGGCGTAGAAATTGAAGTTCTCGTTGGCGAAGGCGTCGCTCAGGTAGGGCGAGGCGCCGTCGATGGTGTGGAAGCGCAGATAGGCGCGCCACGCCGCCGGGTCGGTGTCGCCCAGCATCCTGCTGACTTCCTGATGGAAGGCGGGCACGGCCAGCGAGAACTTCTCCTGCGGCGCCACGCCCTGCGATTCGAAGAACCGGGTCCAGGAGAAGTTGGGGGTCAGCTTGTCGGCATCGGCCAGCGTCACCGGGTTGTAGTACAGCGACACGTCGCGCGACATTTCCTCGTTCGACTTGGACACCTTCGCCAGGCGCGTCTCGAACGCCATGATGTCGGTGGCCTGCTTCTGCGCATCGGCCGCGGCTACGCCCGACAGTTCCAGCACCTTGGCGATGTGCTTCACGTACTCGTCGCGGATGTTCTTCTTGTCGGCGTCGAAGTAGAAGTTCTTGTCCGGCAGGCCCAGGCCGCCCTGGAAGGCGTACGCCATGTTGGTGTCGGGCTTGTTGAAGTCGGCTTCGGCACCGAAGCCGAACAGGAACGCCTGGCCCTTGGCGGCGGACTGGTTGAGGTAGGCGACGATGGCGTCCTTGTCCTGCAGGCCGTCGATCGCCTTCAGCATGGGCGCGATCGGTTCGATGCCCTGCGCGTTGGCCTTGGCCTCGTCCATGCCGGTGGCCCACAGGTCGCCGACGATCTTCTCCACGCCGGTCGCGCCGGGGTGCGCGGCGGCCTGTTCGGCCAACTGCTTCTGCACGGCGGTGGAGCGCTCGTCCAGCATCTCGAAGGCGCCCCAGCTGGTGCGGTCGCTGGGAATGGCGTTGGCGGCCAGCCATTTGCCGTTGGCGTAGCCGGCGAAGTCCGCGCACGCGTTCTTGCTGGTGTCCAGGTCGCCGATCTGGAAGCGGTTCACGCCCGGCAGGCTGCTCTCGTCGAGCTTGAGCTGCAGCGCGTCCGGCGCCTTGGCAGCCGTGTCGGCGGCCGGGGCAGCGTCTTCCTTCTTGGCGCAGGCGGCCAGCGCGGCGGCCACCGCGAGCGAGAGCATCAGGATCTGGGGTTTGCGGGCAATCACGGTCTACTCCGGCCCCGGGCAGGGGCAATGGAAAAAAGGAACCCCCGGGCGGGGGCGTGCGGCGACTCTACGCCTGTCGGGGGGAGGTCAGGTGTGTCGAAGGTCATGGTGGGTGGCGCATGGCAACCGGGGACCCCGGGCCGGGTCCCTCGCCGCGCACGCACCGTTTTCCTCAGCCGCGGCCCATGGCGCCATACTGGCGGAAACGGAAGAACGGGAGTTGCCATGCAGGTCCATTTCCACGGCGCGGCGGGCGAGGTCACCGGGTCCATGCACCTGGTCGAGGCCGCCGGCAGGCGCATCCTGCTGGACTGCGGCCTGATCCAGGGCAGCCGCGAATCCGAGGCGCGCAACGAACACCCCTTTCCCTTCGACCCCGCCACGCTGGACGCCGTGGTGTTGAGCCATGCCCACATCGACCACGTGGGCCGGGTGCCCCTGCTGGTCAAGCGCGGGTATCGCGGCCCCATCTACACCCAGGGCGCCAGCGCCGAGCTGCTGCCCATCATGCTGCTGGATACGGCCTCGCTGTCCGAATCCGAGGCCGAGCGCGCCAACCGTTACCGCCGGCGGGGCGAACCGAAGGCGCAGCCGCTGTTTTCCGCCGAGGATGTGCATGCGACGCTGCGGCAGGTGCAGCCGCTGGCGTACGACCAGCGCACGACGATCCTGCCCGGCGTGGACATCGCACTGCGCGATGCCGGCCATATCCTCGGTTCGGCCATCGTGGAACTGTGGGCGGACGGGCGCAAGCTGGTGTTTTCCGGCGACCTGGGGCCGAAGGGCACGCCCATCCTGCGCGATCCGGCCGTGGTGAAGCAGGCCGACCTGTTGCTGATGGAATCCACCTACGGCGACCGCAACCATCGCGACCGCCCGGACACCATCCGCGAGCTGGGCGAGATCTTCGAGCATGCCTGGCGCGACCGGGGCAACGTGCTGATTCCCGCGTTCGCGGTGGGGCGCACCCAGGAACTGCTGTACTGGTTCGCCCGGCACTGGGAAACGTGGAAGCTGGCGCGCTGGCGGGTGTTCCTGGACAGCCCGATGGCGGCCAAGGTGGTGGCCGTCTATGGACGGCACCATGGCCTGTTCGACGAGGACGCGCGCCGGGTCTGGGCGCAGTCGCCCAATCCGTTCCGCCTGCCCAACCTGCACGTGGCCGAGACGACCCAGCAGTCGATGGCGATCAACCAGATCGAGAACGGCGCCATCATCATCGCCGGCTCGGGCATGGCCAACGGCGGGCGCATCCAGCATCACCTGCGTTACAACCTGGGACGCCGCAATGCGCACGTCGTGTTCGTCGGCTACCAGGCCGAGGGCACGCTGGGGAGGCGGCTGGTGGATGGCGCGCAGTGGGTCCGCATCCACGGCCGCGACTACCGCGTCAATGCGCAGCGGCACACGGTGGGTGGGCTTTCGGCCCATACCGACCAGCAGGGATTGCTGGCGTGGTACGGCCAGTTCCAGCCCGCTCCCCCGCTGGTCCTGGTGCATGGCGAGGACAAGGCACGCGAAGCGCTCGCGGGCGAGATCGGCGAACGTTACGGCGTGCCGGTGGAACTGGCGCGGCCGGGGATGGCGCTGGACGTCTGAGCCGCTGCGCGCGCAGGGCTCACGCGCGCGTGGCGGAGGTCCCGATGGGTGACGGTTCGCCGGTGTGGCTGACGCTGCGGTTGCGTCCGGCCTGCTTGGCCCGGTACAGCGCGGCGTCGGCGCGGTCGAACACGTCCTCCGGGCCCGCATCGTCGCCGGTCATGTGCGTGTGGATGCCGATGCTGGCGGTGAAGGGCGGTGCGCTGCCCGCGTTCGTGCCGTGCGGTTTGCGGCCCAGGTTGGCCAGATCCACATGGATGGTGGTCGCGATGGTCGCTGCGGCCTGGGCCGAGGTTTCCGGCAGCAGCACCGCGAATTCGTCGCCCCCCAGCCGTGCGACGAGATCGCGCGGCCGCCGCGCGCGGCTGCGCAGGATGCGGCTGAGCGCCTTCAGCGCGGCATCGCCCGCGGCATGGCCCTGGCTGTCGTTCAACTGCTTGAAGTGGTCGATGTCCATCACCAGCAGCGACAGCGGCTGTCCGCTGCGGCGCGCCATGCGCAGCTCCTGGTCCAGGGCCTGGTCGAAGCGCGTCCGGTTGGCCAACCCGGTGAGCGCGTCCGATTGCGCCTGCTTGTGGGTCCGCCGCAGCAGGCGGTAGATCCACAGCGAGGCGCCCAAGGCGAGTACCAGCAGTGCGGGGACGGGCGAAAACCACACATGCCCGAAACGCAGCAGCACGACCGACAACAGCAGGGTGCCGGCCATGGTCACCACGGTGGGCAGCCAGATGCGGCGGAATGCCGGCAGCAGCGACAGCAGCAGCGGCAAGCCGGCCACCGCCGCTGCCAGCGTCGCCTGCCATCCTTCCGCCATCGGCGTGATCGCGGCGTCCTTCAGCAGCATGTTCAGCAGGTTGGCCTGGTACTCGGCGCCACTCATGCTTGCCGTGGGCGGTTGCCCCGGTGCGCGCGCCAGGGGTCCCATGCCCGTGGCGTTGACGCCCACGACCACCCAGTTGCCACGCAGCAACGAGGTGGGGATGCGCTGGTTCAGCACATCGGTGTAGGACACATGGCGGAACGCATTGGGCGGCGAGGTGAACGGGACCAGCACTTCATGGTCGCGCACCCAGTCGAACGGCGAGGCGGCGGGCAGTTCGGTCCTCACCCGCCGCCGGCCCGGGAGCTCGGTGGCCGTGCCGGGCGGCTGCTCCAGTTGCAGCAGCGCCAGCGCCAGCGCGGGCCAGTGCGGCGAGCCCAGACCGGCACGCAGGTAGACGCTGCGGGCGACGCCGTCGTCGTCCAGCACCATTTCGGCATGTCCCAGCGATGCGGCCGACGCGGCGAACTCGGGGATCGGCATCAGTTCCACGCTGGGGCCGTTGAGCTGGACCGATTCGGCCAGCACCGGCAGCACGACGCGTCCGCTACGGCCTATCGCGCGGGCGAGCAGGGCGTCGCCTTCCGGATCGAACAGCGCCGGTTCCGACAGGAGGATGTTGAAGGCGATGCCCTTGGCCTCGGCCACCCTCAGCCGGTCGACCAGCTGCGCATGCGTGCGTCGCGACCAGGGCCAGCGGCCCAGCTCGGCGAGGCTTTTCTGGTCGATGTCCACCACCACGATGCGCGGATCGGGCTCCGGTGCCGCGCCGAGCACCAGCCTGTCGTACACCCAGGCGTCGAAGGGTGCGGTCACGCCCGACAGCGTCACCAGGATGGCCAGCGCAGCCGCGCCCACCGCCGTCAGCAGGCGGGACTTCCACTTGGGCGAGGGCGCGGCGGTGCTCACAGGGACAAGAGTATGAGCAATGCCCCCGCTCCGGCGCCAATGCGGCACCAGCGGCAGGGCACGTCGATCTGCTGCGGTGCCGGCACCGGCCCTTCGAAGCCGTCCACGTCGATGGTCTGCGCGCGCAGGTACCAGGTGCCGCCGCGCAGCCGGGGCAGCGTGGCCTCGGCCCGGTCGACGAGCATGTCGACCTCGGTCTTGCGGAAGTCCGGCGTGCGCGACATCTGGAACCGGTAGCGCTGTCCGGGCTGGCCCGCCTGCCAGCGGAACGTCACCTCGCGGGTGTCGGTGGGGGCCGCCGTGTCGATGGCGTTCACCTCGGCCAGCGGCCGCACGGTGAACGCCAGAGGGTCCCCGAACGGCCCGGCCTTGCCGCTGGCATCGATGCTGCGGATGCGCCAGGCATAGTCGCCCGGCGGCAGCGGATCGGGCAGGCCGATGGAGGCGGTGTCCTGCACGCGTGCGCGCGCCACGGGCCGTGCGAAGCCCGCCGCACCCGCGATTTCGTAGTCGTAGGCCACGGCGCCGGGTGCTCGGGTCCAGCGCAACACCACGTCCGGCGTGCGCACCACGCTGCCGGCGGCCGGTGCGATGGAGTAGGGCGGCGCTGGCTGGTCGTCGACCTGCAGCGCGGTCACGGTATCGCGGCCCTCCAGGCCGTCCTTGCCGATCGCCCGCACGCGGATGGCGTAGTGGCCCGCGTCCAGTACCGGCAACTGGACGCGGGGCGCCTCGACCTCCATGTCGACGCGCACGCTGTCGAAGCGGCGGTGCTCGCCGACCTGCACGCGGTAGCCGTGCGCGCCCGGGACCTGCGGCCACGCCAGTTCCGGGCGGGGGCTCTGCGTGAGCGGCGCGATGCGCGACAGGTCCGGTGCCGGCAGCAGCGCGACCGCGGCGATGGCCGCCTGACCCGGCACAACGACCGCGCCAAAGCCGTGCCGCAGCAGGGCTCCGCGCTGGTTACGCGCGTTCACCGCCACGCGGCCCTCAAGGACTTCCGTATGCGTGCGGCCCTCGCGTGCTTCCACGCGAAATTGCGTGCCGCGCACCGCGGAGGACGCGCTGGGCGTATCGACGACGAAGTTGGCCGCGGGGCCGCGCAGGCGGCGCACTTCGTTGCCGATCCGGCCGCGCTGCAGCCGCAGGCGGGTGTCGGCCATGCCGGACCGGCCGAAGCGGGTCAGTCGGTCCAGCAGCAGCTCGCTGTCGCCGAGCAGGAGCAGGCGCGAGCCATCGGCGAACTCCAGGCTCAGCGAGGCGTCCGGCGAGGTCTTCAGCACGGCACCGCTGCCCAGCGACATGCCGGCGGTCACCGGCGCATCCCGTCCGGCGGCGGAACGGGACGTGGCATTGCCGCGGACGGCCACCACCCTGGCGCGGGCCGGCTGGCGATCCAGCCACGCGAGCGGGATCTGCAGCGTGGAACCCGGTGCCAACTGGTAGGGGTTGGCGATACGGTTGTGGTCCTGCAGGCGCTGCCACGGAATCGAAGGCTTCAGGTGTGCGCCCGCCACATCCCACAGGGTATCGCCGGGACGGACCCGGTAGGCCCACTCCTGTGCCTGCACTGACGCCGCGGCGGCCAAGAGGAACAGCAAGCCCCATCGCCACCCCGCCTTTCCCTTGATCGAAGGCATCCGTACTCCCCCTGCCGCTCCGGCGGAAATGTAAAGCCGGTCACAATTATAGAAGGGGGTGGCGGCAGAACCGGCCGGTTTTCCTCGGTTATCACGTCACATTAGCTTCGGTTAAGAAGCCCTGGGGCTGGAACTCACGGCACGCCGTTCCAGAGTGCGGCGATCCGCCGTGCAAGCCGGTACGGCTCGGGCGCGTCGCGGTTGCTCAGCACGATGACGGTCAGGTGCTGTGCCGGAAAGCGCAGCAGCACGTTGCGGAAGCCGATGCTCTCGCCCGAATGCCATTGCATCCGTCCCTGCAGCCGCCAGCCGTATCCGTAATGCGCCACGTCGGTTTCGGGGGTGGCCGTCGCCGCCTGCGTCGCCAGCGCACGCGACTGCGCGGAGAGCAGGCGGTCGTCGTACCAGGCGGCGTCCCACTTCGCCAGGTCGGTGATCGACGAGTAGATGCCGCCATCGCCCAGCACGGCGCTGGTCGTGCTCTGGTCGGTGCGATCCCATCGGTCGCCGACCAGGCTGTAGCCGAACGCCCTGTCCGGCACCGGCGGGCCCTCGTCCTCGCGCGCCAGCGTCGCCGTCATGCCCAGCGGGGAGAAGATCCGTGTCCGCAGGAAGCTGGAAAACCGCTGCCCGGACGCGCGCTCCACCACCAGCGCTAGCAGCGCATAACCGCTGTTGCTGTAACGGTAGTCGCTGCCGGCAGGAAAATAGAGGCGGTCCTCGCGTTCGAGCAGGTGCAGGACATCGGCATCGCGTACCTGGCGCGCCTGGTCCGGCGGCAGCAGGTCCTCATAGTCGACCAGTCCGGAGGTATGGCTGAGCAGGTGATGCAGGGTGATGCCCTTGGCCGCCACCGGCAGCGAAGGCAGCCAGCGACGCACGGGATCGTCGAGCGTCAGCGCGCCGTCCTGGACCAGCAGCAGCACGCTGGCGGCCGTGAACTGCTTGCTGACCGACGCCAGCCGGTAATTGGTCGCCGGCGAGCTGGCCACGCCGGCCTCCAGGTCGGCCAGCCCATAGCTGCGCTGGAACACCGGCTCGCCCGCCAGGAGCACCAGCACCGAGGCCCCCGGGACCTGGCCGGTGTAGTCGCGCATCCAGGCATCGATCGTTTCTGCGCGCGTGGCGGCGTGTGCGCCGGTCGACATCATCGCCATCCCCAGTAGCCAGGTCGCTTTCATCGTGTTCCCCCGTTTCGCGCGCCGTGTCCGGTCCCGGTCAGTCGAGGGCGGCTTCCGCGCGCAGTTGCCGCTCGCGTTCGCGTCCCAGATAGTGGCGGATGCCGTGGCGCATCAGGTACAGCAGCGGAATCAGCGCGATGGCCGCCAGCATCTTGTAGGCGTAGTTGACGGTGCTGACCGCCAGGAACAGCGACGTGGGCCACTTCTGCGGCCCCAGCACGAAGGCGACGTAGATCACCACGAAGCTGTCCACCAGCTGCGAGATCGCGGTCGAGCCGGTGGCCCGCAGCCACACCCAGCGCTCGCCGGTGGCCGTGCGGATGCGGTGGAACACCGACACGTCGATCAGCTGTCCCACCAGGAACGCCAGCACCGAGCCGGCGATGGTCCACATGCCCTGGCCGAAGATCGCGGCGAAGGCCTTCTGGTAGTCGGGCACGCCCTGTGCCTGTGCCGCCTGCACCCACCAGCCGGCCGGCGCCAGGGCGATGGCCGCGAAGGCGAACAGGAAGCCGTACACGATCAATGCGACGGCCAGCCACGAGATGAGGCGAACGCCGCGCCTGCCGAAGAATTCGTTGATGGTGTCGGTCAGGATGAACACGAACGGCCACAGCAGCGTGCCCGCGGTGAAGCTGAGCGAGCCGGTCTGGCCGAACAGGTTCCATTCCAGCGGCGCGATGCCCAGCGTGTCCTCCAGCGCGAAGATCTTCACGCCGATGAACTCGGCCAGCACCGCGTTGGCGCAGAACACGGCCGCCAGCACGATGAACAGGCGCACCGCGCGATCGTCCAGCGTGCGCGCCGCGTGCATGACTCAGCGGTCCCCGGCGCGGGTGAAGGGCATGGCGTCCGGTGCCACCGCGCCGCCGGAGATGATGAAGCTCATGGCCTGGTCCACCGTCCAGTCGGTGGGGGTGAGCAGTTCCACGGGCACGATCTCCAGGTAACCCGACGTCGGGTTGGGCGTGGTGGGCACGTAGACAGCGGCCAGTTCGCGCCCGCTGCCCTCCTCGCGGATCACCCGCGTCACCAGGCCGACGGATTTCATGTCCCGGTGCGGGAAGTCGATCAGCACCACGCGCTGCGTGCTGCCGGGCTTGGTCTCCAGCATGTCCAGCAGCTTGCGCGCGCTGGTGTAGATGACGTTGGCCAGTGGCACGCGGGCGATCAGCGCCTCGAACCAGCGCAGCAGGCGCTGGCCCACCACGCGCCGGGTCAGTGCGCCGACGGCGAGGATCACGAACAGCGTGGCGACCATGGCGATGGTGTTCTGCACCCACAGGCCGTTGAACCAGCCCAGCGACTGCGGGAAGGTCGCCGCGATGCGGTGCGACAGCGGCTCCACCCAGGGCTTGCTGATGTCCGACAGCAGGACGAAGACGAACTTGATGACCACCCAGGTCAGCCAGATCGGCAGCAGGGTCAGCAGGCCGGTGATGAAGAGCTTCTGCACCGAGGCGCGGTGCGGCGGGTGGTCGGGGGGCATGGGGCTATTGTAGGGCGCGGCGGAATGGACGCTATAGTCTCTGCAGGATGAGACAGGGGGTCGAGGGATGGCGACGGCATGGCGGTGGTTCGGTGGATTCGTTCTCGGGTCGGTAGCCCTGGTCGTGCTGCTGTATGTCGCGAGTCGCGCGATGCCGATTCCGGAGCGCGAGGCGGAGGCGCTGGCGCGGATCGAGGTGATACCCACCCTCGAAGGGAGGAACGGGTTCGCCGCCCTGTGGGCCGTCGCGCACGATGTCGATGTCGCGCACGCGGAGGGGCTGCTCGCCGAGGAGGCCCATCGTCTGGCGGCTTTGCCGGCGTGGGACGCCGAAGGCGGGTCGCCACCGTATGTCAGCGTACTCGAGCGGTTTCCGGTGTTGCCGTCGGCTCCGGAAGGGGCGCCTGCGTTCTGCGGCCTGCACGAGCCGGGCTGCCTGGCCAGGGTCCGCGGCGACCCCGCCGGATATGCCGCATTGGCACAGATGCAGCGGAGCGCGGCCGAGCGGATCGCTGCGTTGGACGCGTACGATCATTTCCGCAATACCTTGCCCCCGCGTCCGGACATCGCCCTTCCGCCCTATACGCGGCTCACCCACGATCTGACCCTGCAGGCACAGCGGTTTTCCAGCGGCCAGGTCGATGCCGCGCTGGAAGGCGTCTGCCGCGACGCCTCCCTGGCCCGCAAGCTGGTGGCCAGTGGAGACAGCCTGATCGCGTCGATGATCGGAGCGGCGTTGCAGAAGGGGAGTGCCTCGCTGTTCGTCGAAATGTTGTCCGAGTTGCCACCAGACCATCCCCTGCCTGCGAACTGCCGGCAGGCCTTCGCGGTGGATGGCGCGCAGACGGCCGCCATCTGCCCCACCATGCGGGCGGAGGGCAGATGGGCGACGGCGGCGTATCGTGCCGCCGCGCGGGCATCGGTCGAGTCCCCCTGGGCGACGCTGTTTCTGGACGTGGAAAAATCAGCCGCCCGGGGCGCAGGCACGTTCGACTGGTTCTGCGGAGAGGCCGCCGCCGCGGCGATCGGGGCCGACATGCCGCTTCGGCAGCCGGCCCCGCCTTCCGGCATGGCGTTCTCCTGCATCGCCAACGCGGCGGGGTGCACGCTGGTCGGCATGCAGGCGCCGGCCTATGCCGACTATGCTCTGCGGCTGCAGGACGCGGCGATGCGGCAGAAGGCAGTGGGGACGTGGTTGTGGTTGCGCGCGAACGCGGCGGAAGACGCGCGGCCCCTGGCGGAACGCGTGCGCGCGCGTCCTGACGCATTCAGGAGCGCTGCGCGCGACATCCGCATCGAAGGCAAGACACTCCAAGTACCCATGTACGAGAAGCGTCCGGGCGAGGACCAGACCTGGCGCCTGCCCGTGCCGGCATGGATGTCGGGGACGGGTCGGTAGGGCTCAGCCGGCCCTGGTCCGCGCCTCGGGCTTCAGTCGCACGTAGATCTGCTTGCGCACGCGGGCGACGACCTCGTTCTGCGCGTTGAAGACATCGGCCGGCATCCAGCGCAGGTACTTCCGGCCGTCGGCGGCTTCGGCGCGGATCTCGTCCAGCACATGCGGGTCCAGGCGGAACTCGGCGTGCAGCGTGCCCTTGCCCGGCTTCACGAACTCGATCTCGGCCGCCTTGTCCCACACGTAGTAGTCGCGGCCGAGGCGTTCCTTGGCCAGGATCATCCAGAACGGATCGGTCATGGCGAACAGGCTGCCGCCGAAATGGGTACCGACGTAGTTGCGGTTCCATGGGCGCATGCGCAGTTCGACGCGGGCGAAGCTCCAGTCCGGGGCCAGTTCGGTGACGTGGATGCCGCTGAGCAGGAACGGCGGCCAGACGTTGAAGATGTGCCGCAGGGTAGTGGGCTTCATGGAAACTGCGTGTGGGGATGGTGCGGGTGGGGCGAGGTTCGGGATCAGAACAACAGGGAGGACATCTTCCTGCGGTACTGGCCGACGAGGGCCTCGTCCTCGATCACCCGGAACGCGTCGATCAGGCTCTTGCGCGCCAGTCCGTCCTCGTACGCCCGATCGCGCTTGAGCATATCGAGGAAGTGTTCGAGCGCCTGTTCCGAATCGCCCGCCACCAGCGCATGCACGCCCAGCAGGTGCAATGCGCGCAAGTCGTCGGGGTTGGCCTGCACGGCGGCGCGCAGGGCCTCGGGCGATGGCGCGTCCTTCAACGCCGCCGCGAACCCCAGCCGCGCGCGCGCCTTCACCGCGCGATCATCGGTGGCGAGATTGGCGGGCAGGGCGTCGAGCAGGCGTTCGGCTTCGGCCGCGTCGCCCGTCTTGAGCAGCGCCAGCACCAGGTCCAGCTTCAGTTCGTCCTTGTCCGGCTCGGCGCCGATGGCTTCGCGCAGGGCGGCCACCTGGGCCTGCGGGTCGAGCGGCGCGGCCTCGACCGGGGCCTCGGGCGCCGCGGCCGGCTGGATGCCGTGCGACGCCAGGAACTCGCGCAACTGCCCTTCCGGCAACGCGCCGGGGAAGCCGTCGACCAGCTGCCCGTCCTTCACCAGGAAGACGGTGGGCACGGAGCGGATCTGGAACGCCGCGGCGATCTGCTGCTCCTTGTCCACGTCGACCTTGGCCAGCACGAACGCGCCGTTGTACTCGCCGGCCAGCTTCTCGAGAATCGGCCCCAGCGTCTTGCACGGCCCGCACCACGTGGCCCAGAAGTCGACCAGAACAGGGACCTCCAGCGACTTGCGCAGGACCTCGGCTTCGAAGGTCTCGGTGGTGGCGTCGAATACGTGGGGCAGCTCGCTCATCGGGCAGGTTCGTGGCTCAAGGGGTCGTGCCGACATGGTGGCGTAGCCGACAGGATACAAGGTGAGGTAGCGGAAAATTAACATCCGCGCCGTGCGATGCAGGCCGTGCGTCGGGCGCGGACGGACCCGGGCTGGCCTTTCGGCACGGGTGCCGGCGGTACCGGCGTTGCTACTGTGGCCGCATCATCAATCGGACCGGAGGCTGTGATGGGCGTGCGTCGTTTCGTGCTGGGCTTGGTGCTGGCGGGGGCCGTGGTCGGCCAGGCGCTGGCGAAGGACGAGATCCAGGCGTCGGCCGAGGTGAATCCGCCACCGGCGGAGGCGCTGGCCGCGTTCGATCGCTATGAACTCAGGCCCGCCACGCTGTCCGACGAGTACGCCGGGCACAAGGCCAACCAGCAGGCGCTGGCGTCGTTCCAGCGCAATCTGGACGAACGCATCGGCGCCTGGGTGGGCGAACGCAATGCGGCGCCAGCCACGCACTCCCCCGTGCGCACCCTCGTCGTCGAACCGCGCATCGAGAAGATCCGCTTCATCAGCGGCGGTGCGCGCTTCTGGGCGGGCGCCTTCGCGGGCAGTTCGCGCATCCTGGTGAAGATGAAGCTGACCGACCAGGCCACGGGACAGGTGATCGCCGAGCCCGAGTTCTACCAGCATGCGAAGGGCATGGCCGGGGCATGGACGTTCGGTGCCGCCGACAACAGCATGCTCGTGCGCAGCGCCTCGCTGGCGCTGGACTACCTGAAGGACAACCACGCCACGGCGCAGGGCGGCCGGACCGGCTGGGAAAAGGAATGACGCGCCGACGTTAAGATGGGTCGCCCAACGGGCAGGCCACGACGGCCTGCCCGTGCCGTTTCCACCTTCGCGCCCCCTGCATGACCTTCCTCCTGACCCGATTGCTGCCCCTGGCCGGCGTGCTCGCCGCCCTCGTCTTCATCGGCGCCGCCGCGGGTTTCGGCGCGGCCCTGCCGGGCTACTCGCAGGTCTGGCATCCGGTCGCGGTGCTCGGCGCGAAAGGCGTGCCGCATGCGCTGGGCTTCAACCTGTCGGGCTTCGTGCTGGCCGGGGTGTTGGCGGCGCTGGCCGCGCTGGACCTGCGGCACCGCCTGCCGGCCGATGCGGGCTGGCCTGCGCGCGTGGGGGCCCAGCTCCTGCTGCTGTCCGCGCTGGGTTTCATCGGCCTGGGCGTGCTGCCGCTGGATCCGGAAGATCTGCACAACGATGCCAGCAGCCTGCACGCGACGGCGTGGTTGCTGTGGTGGGTGGCGTTCGTGCCGGGGGCGGCGCTGTTCGCCCTCGGGATGCGCGGACGCAGCGGGTGGGGTCCGGCGGCGATCGCGAGCGGCGTGGCGGCCGGGATCGTACTGTTCAGTGCGTTGGTCGCGGTCGCGCTGATGCCCGCGGGCATCGCACAGCGGCTGGGCTATGCCGCGTGGCTCGGCTGGCTGTGCGTTGCGTCGCGCGCCGGGAGGTGAATACCTCCGCCGCGCTGCCGCGCGTTCGTCATCGCGTCATCGGGTGGGGTCGTCGAGGCGCGGACGGCGGTAGACCTTCCCGTCCTTCATCACGAAATCCACCTTCAGCACGGCATTGATGTCCTCCACGGGATTGCCCGGGACGGCCACGATGTCCGCGCGCTTGCCGGCCTCGATCACCCCCTGGTCGTCCACGCCCAGCACTTCCGCGGCGCGGATCGTCGCCGCCTGCAGCGCGTAGGCCGCGGGCATGCCGGCTTCGACCATGTAGATGAACTCGCGCGCGTTGTCGCCGTGCGGCCCCACGCCCATGTCGGTGCCGAAGGCGATCTTCACACCGTTGCGGTAGGCCTTGCCCGCGGTGTCCTGGATCAGTGCGCCGATGCGCTCGGCCTTGGGCCGCACCACGGCCGGGAAGTAGCCATCGATCTTGGCCTTCTCGGCGACGAAGCGGCCCGCCGAGATCGTGGGCACGTACCAGGTGCCGTGCTGTTTCATCAGCCGCATCACCTCGTCGTCCATGTAGGTGCCATGCTCGATGCTGGTCACGCCGCCGAGGATGGCGCGTTTCATGCCTTCCTTGCCGTGCGCGTGCGCCGCCACGCGGAACCCGTAGTCGCGCGCGGTGTCGACGATGGCCTTCACTTCATCCACGGTGAACTGCGGGGCGTCGCCGGACTTGGCATAGCTCAGTACGCCGCCGGTGGCGGTGATCTTGATGACGTCGCTGCCGTCCTTGTAGCGCTGGCGCACGGCCTGGCGGGCGTCATCGATGGAATTGATGACGCCCTCGGTCGGCCCGGGCGGCCCCATCAGGTGCGAGAGGTGGGTATTGAAGCCGTTGGTGGGGTCGGCGTGCCCGCCGGTGGTGGCGATGGAGGTGCCCGCGGCGAAGATGCGCGGGCCCTTCACCGCGCCCTGGTTCACCGCATCGCGCAGGTGCAGGGTCACTTCGCCGCCGAGGTCGCGCACGCTGGTGAAGCCGGCCATCAGGGTCTTCTCGGCGTAGCCCACCGAGCGGTACGCGAAATCCACCGGATCCAGGCGAAAGCCTTCCGAATAGCTCTGCGGGCTGGATTCGCCGTCCAGGTGTACGTGCAGGTCGGTCCATCCCGGCGTGCAGGTGCGGTCGGCCAGGACGATGGATTCGGCATCGGCCAGCTTGGCGCGGCCGGGGATGACCTCGGCGATCCGGCCGTCGCGGACCAGCAGGGTGTGCTCGCCCAGGACCTTGCCGCTGCGGGCATCGAACACGCGTTCGCAGTGCAGCGCCAGGGTGCTGGGCGCCGCCGGCCCGGCGGCCAGGGTGTCCGAGGCGGCGGACAGGCCGCAGGCGGCCACAGCGAGGGCAAGGATGGTTCTGTTCATCTGGAATCCCCGGTTTCGACCCGCCCATGCTAACCGCTGGCGTGGCGGGCCATGGTGCGCTGCGGTACCCTTGGCGGCTTTGCCGTCGCCGTTGCCGCATACCGCCATGTCCATTGCCGCCGAATCCGCTTCCTACGACCCCAGATCCGTCGAATCCCAGGCCCAGGCGTTCTGGGAGGCGCGGCGGGCGTTCGAGGTGGACGAGCGGTCGGACAAGCCGAAGTACTACTGCCTGTCGATGCTGCCGTATCCGTCCGGTGCGCTGCACATGGGTCACGTGCGCAACTACACCATCGGCGATGTGATCAGCCGCTACAAGCGCATGACCGGCCACAACGTGCTGCAGCCGATGGGGTGGGATGCGTTCGGCCTGCCGGCCGAGAACGCGGCGATCAAGAACAGGACCGCGCCGGCCAAGTGGACCTACGCCAACATCGACCACATGCGCAGCCAGCTGAAGTCGCTGGGCTATGCGATCGACTGGTCGCGCGAGTTCGCCACCTGCCGCCCGGAATACTACGTGCACGAGCAGCGCATGTTCACGCGTCTGCTGCGCAAGGGCCTGGCCTACCGCAAGAACTCGGTGGTGAACTGGGACCCGGTGGACCAGACCGTGCTGGCCAACGAGCAGGTGATCGACGGCCGTGGCTGGCGCAGCGGCGCGCTGGTGGAGAAGCGCGAGATCCCGCAGTGGTTCCTGCGCATCACCGACTACGCGCAGGAACTGCTGGACGGCCTGGACAACCTGCCGGGCTGGCCGGATGCGGTCAAGACCATGCAGCGCAACTGGATCGGCCGCTCGGAAGGCCTGGAAATCCAGTTCGCCGTCGAAGGGCACGAGCCGCTGACGGTGTTCACCACGCGTCCGGACACGCTGATGGGCGTGACCTTCGTATCGATCGCCGGCGAGCATCCGCTGGCGCAGAAGGCCGCCGCATCGAACCCGGCGCTGGCCGCGTTCCTGGAAGAGCTGAAGCATGGGGGCGTGTCGGAAGCGGAACTGGAGACGCAGGAAAAGCGCGGCATGGATACCGGCCTGCGCGCCGTCCATCCGATCACCGGCGACAAGGTGCCGGTATGGGTGGCCAACTTCGTGCTGATGGGCTACGGCACCGGCGCGGTGATGGCGGTGCCCGGGCACGACCAGCGCGATTTCGAGTTCGCCAGCAAATACGCGCTGCCGATCCAGCAGGTCATCGCGTTGAAGTCGCCGCGGAACGAAGAAGAGAAGACCTACGATCCCACAACCTGGCACGACTGGTACGGCGACAAGACCCGCGACGACCTGGAACTGGTCAATTCCGGCGAGTTCGACGGACTGGATTACCGCGGTGCCTTCGAGGCGCTGGCCGAGCGCTTCGAGCGCAAGGGCCAGGGCCAGCGCCGGGTGAATTACCGCCTGCGCGACTGGGGCGTCAGCCGCCAGCGCTACTGGGGTTGCCCCATCCCGGTGATCTACTGCGACAGCTGCGGCGCGGTGCCGGTGCCGGATTCGGACCTGCCGGTAGTGCTGCCGGAGAACGTCACCCTGGACGGCGTGAAGTCGCCGATCAAGGCCGACCCGGAATGGCGCAAGACGAAGTGTCCGCAATGCGGTGGCGCCGCCGAGCGCGAGACCGACACCTTCGACACCTTCATGGAGTCCAGCTGGTACTACGCGCGCTACACCTCGCCGGGCGCCAAGGACATGGTGGACAAGCGCGGCAACTACTGGCTGCCGGTGGACCAGTACATCGGCGGCATCGAGCACGCGATCCTGCACCTGATGTATTTCCGCTTCTATCACAAGCTGCTGCGCGACGCGCGCCTGGTGGACAGCGACGAACCGGCCACCAACCTGCTGACCCAGGGCATGGTGATCGCCGAGACGTTCTACCGCGACCATGCCGACGGCTCGAAGGACTGGATCAATCCGGCCGAGGTGGACATCCAGCGCGACGACAAGGCGCGCGTGACCGGCGCCACCCTGAAGGCCGACGGCCAGCCGGTGAAGATCGGTGCGGTCGAGAAGATGTCCAAGTCGAAGAACAACGGCGTGGACCCGCAGTCGATGGTCGACAAGTTCGGTGCCGATACCGTGCGCCTGTTCTCGATGTTCGCCGCGCCGCCCGAGCAGTCGCTGGAGTGGAACGAGGCCGGCGTGGAAGGCATGGCGCGCTTCCTGCGCCGGCTGTGGACGCAGGTGCAGAAGCACGCGGCCGACGGCGCCGCGCCGGTCTTGGACGTGGCCACGCTGACCGCCGAGCAGAAGGCCGTGCGCCGCAAGACCCACGAAACCATCGAGAAGGTCGGCAACGACTACGGCAGGCGCCACAGCTTCAATACCGCCATCGCCGCGGTGATGGAACTGTCCAATACGCTGGGCAAGTTCGACGACGCCAGCCCGCAGGCGCGCGCGGTGCGGCAGGAAGCGCTGGAATCGGCGGTGCTGCTGCTGAACCCCATCACCCCGCACGCCAGCCATGCGCTGTGGCAGGTGCTGGGCCACGCCGAGACGCTGATCGAGGACGTGGCGTTCCCCCAGGTCGATGCCGCCGCGCTGGTGCGCGATTCGGTGACGCTGGCGGTGCAGGTCAACGGCAAGCTGCGGGGCACGATCGAGGTGGCCGCCGATGCGCCGCGGGACCAGGTCGAGGCGCTGGCGAAGGCCGAACCGAACACCGCCAAGTTCCTGGAGGGACTGACCATCAGGAAGGTGATCGTGGTGCCCGGCAAGATCGTCAACATCGTCGCCGGATGACCGGCCGGGGCGCCTTGCCCCGGCGTTCACCTGCGGTCCGGCTAGGCTATTGCCGCCCATGACGGGCTCGTCCAGACTTCGCCCATGATCCGATTCCGCTTGCCCGTCCTCGTCCTCGCCCTGGTCTTCCTGGCCGGCTGCGGCTTCCACCTGCGCAACAGGATCGCGTTGCCATCCGACCTGGGGCCAGTGCGGGTGGTCGGCCCCACCGCCTCGTACAGCGCCCTGGTCACCAGCCTGTCGCGTGGCCTGCAGGCGGCGGGAGCCACGCTGGCCGCACCGGTCGGCGAGGACGCCGACGCCACTATCGCGCCGGATGCGCAGGTCGCGACCTTGCGTATCGCGTCCGAGCGCTGGGGCGACCTGCCCATCGCGGTGGACCAGTTCGGCCGTGCCCAGGAATTCAGTCTGCGCTACGCCGTGGTGTTCGCCTTCACCAAGGCCGACGGTACCGACCTGGTGCCGCAGCAGGTGGTCGAGCTGTCGCGCGACTACGTGTCGCCGCCGCAGAATGCGACGGGTACGTCGACCGAGCGCGAGGTGCTGGCGGAAGAGCTGCGCCGCGAGATGGCCGCCTCCATCCTGCGCCGCGTCGACGGCGTGGTGCGTTCCCGCCCTGCGGACGCCGCCCCCTGATGGAGCTGAAGCCGGAACAGCTGGCGGCGCGCGGTACGACCGAGCCGCTGCATCCGGCCTACCTGATCGCCGGGCCCGAAACGCTGCGCGTGCTGGAGGCGGCGGACGCCGTACGTGCGCACGCGCGGGCGCAGGGCATCGGTGAGCGCGAAGTCTTCGATGCAGACGGGCGCGATTTCGACTGGGGCCAGCTGGAGGCCAGTTTCAACGCACCCAGCCTGTTCAGTGCCCGCCGACTGGTGGAGGTGCGCCTGCCTGGCGGCAAGCCGGGCAAGGAAGGCGCCGAGGTCATCGGCGGCTTCTGCGCCAACCCGCCGCCCGACGTGGTGCTGCTGGTCACCGCAGGCGAATGGGGCAAGGCTTACCAGGGCAAGTGGAGCGACGCCATCGCGCGCATCGGCGTGGTCGCGGTGGCGTGGGCCATCAAGCCGCACGAACTGCCGGGATGGATCGAAAGCCGCCTGCGCGGCAAGGGCCTGCGCGCCGACCGCGACGCGGTGCAACTGCTGGCCGACCGCGTGGAAGGCAACCTGCTCGCCGCGGCGCAGGAGATCGACAAGCTGGCGCTGCTCAGCGATGGCGGCGTGCTCGATGCCGAACGCATGGAGTCGCTGGTGGCCAATGCGGCCCGCTACGACGTGTTCCGCCTGACCGATGCGGTGCTGGCGGGGCAGGGCGCGCAGGTGTCGCGCATCGTCGCCGGCCTGCGCGCCGAAGGTGACATGGTCGCGGGCCTGATGCCGATGGTGGTGAAGGAACTGCTGCGCACGGCCGCACTGGCGCGCGTGCAGGCCGGTGGCGGCAACCTGGCGGCGGAGATGAAGGCGCAGGGCATCTGGGAGGCAAAGCAGGCGCCGTTCAAGCGCGCCCTGCAACGGCACGCTTCGCCGGCGCGCTGGGACCGCTTCGTCGCCGAGGCCTCGAAGATCGATCGCACCGCCAAGGGACGTGGCGACGGCGACGCCTGGGTGGCGCTGGAGCGGCTGCTGCTGGCCATCGCCGACGCCAAGGCCGTGCGCCTGCTGGTGGCCTGACGGCACGCGCGATGCTGCGGCTCTTCTACGGCGGCACCTTCGATCCCATCCACAACGGACACCTGGCCATCGCGCGCGCCGCGCGCGACGCGCTGCGCGTGACCGTGCGCCTGATGCCCGCCGCGGACCCGCCGCATCGCGCGCCACCGGGCGCGAGCGCGACGCAGCGCGCGCACCTGCTCGATCTGGCGATAGAGGGAGAGGACGGCCTGTGCGTGGACAGGCGCGAACTGCGCCGGGCCGCGCGGTTGCCGGCGTCGCGGTCGTACACGGTGGACACGCTGCGCGAATTGCGCAGGGAACTGGGCGACGCAGCCCCCCTGGCCCTGCTGATCGGGGCCGACAGCCTGCTGGGCCTGCCGGGTTGGCACGAATGGCGGGCCCTGTTCGGTCTGGCCCATTTCGTGGTGGCGGACCGTCCCGGCGTGCCGCTGGATGCCGGCCTGCCGCCCGGTCTGGCCGAGGTGCTGGCATCGCGCTGGACCTCCTGCGCCGACGCGCTGGCCAGGACGCCGGCCGGCCTGGTGTACCGGCTGGACCACCCGTTGCAGTCCGAATCGGCCACCGACATCCGCCGCCGGATCTCCGCCGGTGAGCCCTGGCGCCACCTGGTGCCGGCCCGCGTCGCCACGGCGATCGCCGACGAAAGGCTCTACCTTGACCGGGCCGCGACGCACGGTCCGCTATAATCGGACCCGTATCTCCAGAGCCACCAAGCCTTTGTCCAGCCAAGCCCACGTCATCAAGACCCGCCTCCCCAGTCCGCCGCCGGCCCTGCCGGACCTGCTCGCCAACGTCCATGCGGCGTTGCATGAACTGAAAGCCAAGGACGTCGTCGAGATCGACGTGCGCGGCAAGTCCAGCGTCGCCGACTACCTGGTCATCGCCTCGGGCACCTCGACCCGCCACGTGAAGTCGATCGCCGACGAAGTGGTGAAGTTCGCCAAGAAGCTGGACGTCATGCCGCTGGGCGTGGAAGGCGAGCGCGAGGCCGAATGGGTGCTGGTGGACCTGGGCGACGTCATCGTCCACGTCATGCTGCCGCGCGTGCGCGAGTTCTACGCGCTGGAGCGCCTGTGGACGGTCGGCGACCAGCCGCCGGAAGACATCGAAACCGCGGACGAATCGCGCCTCTGATGCGCCATGACCGCGGATAGTAAGAACGGCGCCGCAGGGCGCCGTTCTCCGTTCGGGGTCACCGGTCAGAGCGGCCCGCGCTCCCAGGGGCCGGTGATGGCGACGGTGATGCCGGGCGACTGCAGGTTGACGAACAGCGTGCGCGAGAGCGGATCCCAGCACGCGCCGCAGAACTCGCTTCCGCGGTAGTCGCCCTCCGCCACCGACTTGCCGGCGTTGGCGATCTGGGTGGAGGTCAGCTGCACGTTGTTCTTGCACAGGTAGAACGATTCTCCCGCACGGGTCAGGCCGATCAGGCGCGCGCCAGGGCCGTATTCGTCGGGACTCTCGCCGCCGTCCTCGCACAGCACCACGCCGCCGCGCCCGCTGACCGTGATGTTGTCGGGATTGTGCGCGGCCAGCTGGTTGCCGCTGACGAACAATGCCTTCAGCCGCTGCGTGAACAGGTCCAGCACCCACACCGATCCGTTGCCGCGGCCCTTGCGGCCCTGCGCGTCCACGCCGGTGCTGGTGTCGACGATGAACATCTTGCCGTAGCTGTACCAGATGCCTTCGCCACGGCTCATCCGCAGCGCGCCCTCGCTCCATGCCTGCGCGAACGGCCCACTCAGCGTTTCGCCGGCGGATACGTCGGGGAAGCCGGCCGGCGCCGCGATCGTGTCCAGGTCCGGATCCGGGATGTCCACCCATTCCAGCGCGTACTCGTCGCCGATGCCGGCCACGCTCAGGTCGACGTTGCGGCGCCCGCGCACGCGCGCCGCCTGCAGCCGGCCGCCGTTCTCCAGCGAACCGTTGCGGCCACGGCGGTCGTTCGGGACGAATCGGTACAGGCCGGACTTGTTGCGGTCGTCCTCGGTCAGGTAGACGATGCCGG
Organism: Pseudoxanthomonas sp. F37; assembly: GCF_022965755.1. Lineage (NCBI taxonomy): Bacteria > Pseudomonadati > Pseudomonadota > Gammaproteobacteria > Lysobacterales > Lysobacteraceae > Pseudoxanthomonas > Pseudoxanthomonas sp. F37. Next base: position 1,272,131 of record NZ_CP095187.1, read on the forward strand.
TGCGCGGATCCACGGCCACGGCTTCATGGCTGAAACGGCCCAGGCCCACCAGCGGACGGCCGGTCGTGCGTTCGCTGTCCGGGTCCACTTCGAAAACGTAGCCGTGCTTGCGGCCCGTGCTCGACGTGGCATCGGTCTTGATCTCCTCGCAGCTCAGCCAGGTGCCCCACGGGGTCGGGCCGCCCGCGCAGTTCACCAGCGTGCCGCCCAGGCTGGGCTCCATGCGCGTCCATTGGCCATGGCGCCAGCCCAGCGTCGTGGTGCCGCCGCCGGCGAACTGCGTGCCGCTGACGGTGCCCGTGTCGTACATGCCGGGCGCCCGGATGGGCGTGCCGGCGCCACGCTCATGGTTGCGGATCAGCACGTACTCCAGGCCGTGCCCATGTCCTGGGACGCGGCGGCCGTGGCGCGGGCGACGCACGCCGACCACGGCCATGCCGTCGTGGCGGTCCGGGCATGGCTGGCCGTCGTCCATGCGGTCGCCGCTCCAGCCGAAGGAGCGATAGCGGAAACCACGCGGCAACTGCAGCAGCGGCAGGCCGGTGGCCTCGTCCGCGACCGGAGCCAGCGGACCGTAGCGGCTGGGAACGGGCGAAAGCCGCGTCGCGGTCGTGGCGGCCTGTGCCTGGCGCGCGTACAACGCGCCCAGGCTGCCGATGGCACCCATGGCGACGGCGGCGGCACTGCCTTTCAGGACCTGGCGGCGGGAGGGATCGAACAGCGTCATCGTGCGACTCCTGCGGGCGGGGGGAGGGGACGACGCTAGGCAGCGCAGATAACCGCCACATGACAGAGGCATGACCCTTGCAGGCGGGCCGACGGACGTGTGACGCCGCTATCATGGGGTCATGAAATGCCGTCTCATCGCCACCGGCGAGCGTGCGCCGTCGTGGGTCGCCCAGGGATTTGCCGAGTACCAGAAGCGGTTGTCGCACTGGTTGCCGTTCGAACTGGTCGAAATCGAGCCGGGTCTGCGCGGGAAGGGGCGCGATCCGCAGCGCGCGATCGAGGACGAGGGCAGGCGCGTGCTCGCGGCGCTGCCGAAGAACGCCCATGTGGTCGCGCTGGAGGTCACCGGCAAGCCTTATTCGTCGGAACAGCTTGCCCGGCGGCTGGAGCACTGGCGCACCCTGGGGCGCGACATCGCATTGCTGATCGGCGGACCGGAAGGCCATGCGCCGGACGTGGTCGCGGCGGCGCACGAGAAGTGGTCGCTGAGTCCGCTGACGCTGCCGCACATGCTGGTGCGGCTGGTGGTGGCCGAGCAGGTGTACCGCGCGGCGGCGATGCTGGCCAACCATCCATACCACCGCGCGTGATGCGGCGGCTTTCATCCTACGGGTGGACAAGCCAGAGGCCCGCCGGACGCGGGCCTCTGGTTCCCTCATGGCGTGGACATCACTGCAGGCTGAAGGCGATCGGCACCAGGCCGTAGGCCTGCACCGCCTGTCCGTCCTGCATGGCGGGCTTGAAGCGCCATGTCTTCAGCACATGCTGGAGCGCGGCCTTGTCCAGGTTGCGGTTGCCGCTGCTGCTTTCGATGGTCACGCTGACCGGCGTGCCATCCACGTCCACCAGCACGCGCAGCATCACCGTACCCTGCACGCCTTTGCGCAGTTCGTTGATCGGATAGCGCGGCGAGGTGGCGCTGACGTACTCCAGCGTGGCCGAGGGCAACGGGCCGGCAACGGCCGGACCGGCGACGTCGCCGGTGTCGACCACCGACGGCTCGACGACGGGCTCGCTGCCGCCATCGACGATCACCGGGGTATCCAGGGCGGGGGTCACCACGTCGGTCCGCGGCTGGATCACGTCCGGCTTCTTTTCCGGAACGATCTTGCGTTCCTCGACCACGGGGACGGGATCGGGGAGGACCTTCTTCTCATAGATCTGGAAGATGGGCTTCTTGGGTGCCTCGAGGGCCAGCGGCTCGATGGGCGGTGCCGCCATCGGCATCAGCAGCATGAGCAGGGCGGCGGCGTGGACCGCGATGGCGGCGGCGAGGGCGGCGACGCGGCCGCTGTCGATGCGGGTGTCGGAACCGTGGGGTAGTGCGCGAACCATGATCCACCTCCTGAGGGCTGTGAATGGAACAACGCTCGGCCGCGAGGAGTGGGGTTGCCACGTCCTGGCGCCGCACGCCCAGACTGTACTCCGGCGCATGGCGTCCGCAAGAGGGCGGGGGTTCGACCTTCGGTGTAGTCCTGTTGCGGGTTCCCGCAACGAAAACGGCGCCCCGAGGGGGCGCCGCAAGGGGGTGCTGCGCTATCAGGCTTACCTGCCCAGTTCGAACACCACATCCAGGTTGACCGAGACCGTGGTTTCGCCCGGCGACACCGGCGGTGCGGCGCCGGCACGATCGAAGGACTCCGCCTTGGCCATCGCCATCATCGGGACCGGACGGAAGCCGCCGCCGCCTTCGGAAATGCTGACGATCCTGCGTACCTTCAGGCCCAGCGACTTCGCATAGGTCTCGGCGCGGCCCTGGGCCTTCTTGAGTGCGGCCAGGCGAGCCTCGTCATAGACCGGCTCCGGTTCGTCGATCTCGAAGCTGGGCCCGTTGATCTGGTTGGCGCCCACGCCGGCCAGCGCGTCCAGCACCTTGCCCAGCTTGGCGATGTCGCGGACCTTCACGCTGACCGTATTGTTGGCCTGGTAGCCGGTGATCTTCGGGGCCTCGTTCTCGGCATAGCGGTACTGCGGATTGAGGCTGATCCCGCTGGTCTGCACGTCCTTGTCGGCGATGCCGGCGGCCTTGATGGCCGCCACCACCTTGGCCATCTGCTCGCTGTTCTGGCGCATGGCGGTGTTGCCGTCCACGGCCTGGGTGACCACGCCGGCGGAGATCGTGGCGATGTCGGGCACGCGCGAGGCCTCGGCCTGCGCCGACACGTTGAGCAGGGTCCCGTCGGACGGGATGGCGTAGGCCGGTGAGGTCTGGGCGTGGCTGGTCATGGCGGCGGTGGCTCCCAGGGACAGGGTCAGGGCGAGCAGCAGGGGGCGGATCAGGGGCAGACGCATGGGATCTCCTTTTCGTGGGTCGGATGGCGGGACACCCGGTCGTCGTCGACGCGCAAGGGTGTTCACGATGACATGAACGGGCCGTGATCTGCGGCAGGGTTACCGGCACCGGGCCCGTATCAGGACCCATTCAGTCAGGTGCCGCGGGTTATTCTTCCGTGATGCTCTATCTGGCCTCCCAATCCCCCCGTCGCGCCGAACTGCTGACCCGCCTGGGCTTCCCGTTCGGCCGGATCGACCTCGACATTCCCGAACACCGCCAGCCCGGCGAGCCGGCCACCGACTATGTGCGCCGGGTCGCCCGGGAAAAGGCCGGCGCCGGGCTGCTCAAGGTCGTCGCCACTCCCGGCGCGGTCGTGCTGGGCGCCGATACCGAAGTCATCCTGGACGAAGAGGTCTTCGGCAAGCCGGCCGACGAAGCGGAAGCCGCCGCCATGCTGCGCCGCCTGTCCGGACGCACCCACCAGGCGGTATCCGCCGTGTCGGTGGTGAGCGCCGGACGCGAGGCCCAGGCGCTGGTGGTCACCGAGGTGACCTTCGCCGAGCTGGACGAGGCCGACATCGCGGCCTACGTCGCCAGCGGGGAGGCGATGGGCAAGGCCGGTGCGTACGGCATCCAGGGGCGCGCCGAGCAGTTCGTCACCCGCCTGGCCGGCAGCTACTCGGCGGTGATGGGCCTGCCCCTGCACGAGACGGCGCGGTTGCTGCGCGGCTTCGGCCTCCATCCCACGGCCGCCGCCGCCACCGCGTCAGCCTGAGGAAGGACCCATGTCGGAAGAGATCCTGGTCAACGTCACCCCGCGCGAGACCCGCGTGGCGGTGATCGAGAACGGCATGCTGCAGGAACTGCACATCGAACGCGGTTGGCGCCGCGGCGTGGTGGGCAACATCTACAAGGGCAAGGTGCAGCGGGTGATGCCGGGCATGCAGGCGGCGTTCGTCGAGGTCGGCCTGGAGCGCGCCGCCTTCCTGCACGCCAACGACATCGTGCGTTCCTCGCCGGATGCCGTGGTCGATGGCGAAGACGCCGCGCTGCCCACGCCACCGCCCGCGCCGATCATGGACCTGCTGCGCGATGGGCAGGACATCGTCGTGCAGGTGGTGAAGGACCCGATAGGCAGCAAGGGCGCGCGCCTGACCACCCAGATCAGCATCCCGTCGCGCTACCTGGTGCTGCTGCCGCAGTCCAAGGTGATCGGCGTGTCCGCGCGGATCGAGGACGAAGCCGAGCGCCATCGCCTGAAGCAGGCCGTCACCGAACTGGCCGGCCTGCACGGCGGCCACGGCTACATCATCCGCACCAATGCCGAGGGCCAGCCGGTCGAGGCCCTGGCCGAGGACATCGCCTATCTGGCGCGCGTCTGGAACGTGGTGGAGCGGCGCGGGCGCGAGTCGCCCTCGTGCAGCATCCTGTACGAAGACCTCAGCCTGCCGCTGCGCGCGGTGCGCGACCTGATCCGCAAGGACGTGGAAAAGGTGAAGGTCGATTCCAAGGAAACCCACGAGCGGCTGCAGGCCTTCGTCGCCAAGTACATGCCGGTGCTGGCCGAACGCATCGAACTGTACTCGGGCGAGCGCCCCATCTTCGACCTGTACGGCGTGGAGGACGAGATCGGCCGCGCGCTGGACAAGCAGGTGCCGCTGAAGTCGGGCGGTTACCTGGTGATCGACCAGACCGAGGCGATGACCACGGTCGACGTGAACACCGGCTCGTTCCTCGGCCAGCGCAACCTGGAGGAGACCGTCTACCGCACCAACCTGGAGGCGGCGCAGGCGGTCGCGCGCCAGCTGCGGCTGCGCAACCTGGGCGGCATCATCATCATCGACTTCATCGACATGGACGATCCGGAGCACCGCCGCCAGGTGCTGCGCACGCTGGAGAAGTCGCTGGCGAAGGACCACGCCAAGACCACGGTGTACGAGTTCTCGCCGCTGGGGCTGGTGGAGATGACGCGCAAGCGCACGGTGGAGAGCCTGGCCCGGCAGCTGTCCGAACCGTGCCCGGAATGCGGCGGCCGCGGCAGCATCAAGACCACCGAAACCGTCACCTACGAGATCTTCCGCGAGATCACCCGCGCCGTCCGCCAGTTCGAGGCTGCGCGCCTGCTGGTGATCGCCTCGCCGAAGGTGGTCGCGCGCATCACCGACGAGGAATCGACAGCGGTGGCGGAACTGGAGGAGTTCCTGGGCAAATCGATCCGCTTCCAGGCCGATGACCAGTACCTGCAGGAGCAGTTCGATGTCGTGCTGCTCTGAAGCCGGGAATAGGGAATGGCGAGTCGGGAATCGAGCGAGTGATCGCCCGATGGCCGCCGCCATGCCGTTGACGCTTCCATTCCCTATTCCCCATTCCCGATTCCCGGCCCACTGATGCCCACACCGCTGCGCCGTCGCCTGCGTCTGGCCCGTCGGGGTGCCGTCTACGGCGCCGCGGTCGTGCTGGTGTGCATGGCCGTGGTGCTCGGCATCGCCAGCCAGGTATTGCCGCTGGCCGAGCGCCATCCGGACCGCATCGCGGCCTGGCTCAGCGAGCGCGCAGGCCGTCCGGTGGCCTTCGACGCGGTGAAGACCCGATGGACGCGCCGTGGGCCGCTGCTGCAGCTGGATGGGCTGCGGCTGGGAGCGGGCGACAGCGGTGTGCGCATCGGCCAGGCCGAGGTGCTGGTGTCGATGTATGGCGGCCTGTTGCCGGGGCGTTCGTTCACCGAGCTGCGCCTGCGCGGGCTGGCCTTGACGCTGCAGCGTGCCGACGATGGCGCGTGGTCCGTGCGAGGCCTGCCCGGCCAGCAACAGGCGGACGGCGATCCGCTGTCCAGTCTGGAAGGCCTGGGCGAGTTGCAGGTGATCGACGGGCGCCTGGCCATCATCGCGCCGTCGCTGGGCTGGGATATCCGGGTGCCCGACATCGACCTGCGCCTGCGCGTGCAGGGCGACCGCGTGCGCGCGGGCACGCGCGCCTGGATCCGCAAGGACGCGGCGCCGCTCAACGTCGCCGTCGATTTCGACCGCAAGGCGGGCAACGGCCGCGCCTACCTGGATGTCGTCGCTGAGGACATCGGCGCCTGGGCACCGCTGCTGCGCTATGCCGGTGTCGTGGCCGAACGCGGCAATGGCCGGGTGCGCGCATGGACGGAGCTGCGTCGGCATCGCGTGGTGCTGGTGACCGCGGACGCGCAACTGCGCCAGGTCGGCCTGCGCGGCGTTCCGCTGCCGGCCTCCACCGCGCCGACCCGCCTGGCGTTCGACCAACTGGAAGGCCGCATGCGCTGGCGGCTGGTGAACGGCGGCTGGCGCCTGGATGCGCCGCGCCTGCGAGTCGGCAGCGCACCGGCGGTGCAGACGCTGGACGGCCTGGTGCTGGCCGGCGGCGCGCGCTATGCGTTGCTGGCGGACGAAGTGGACGCCGCCCCGCTGTTCGCGGTGCTGGGATTGAGCGACCGGGTCGAACCCGGCCTGCGTCGCTGGCTGGTGCAGGCCAGGCCGGGCGCGCGGCTGGCGCGGCTTGCGCTGGCGGGCCGTCGTGATGGCGCGATGCAGGGCGAAGGCACGCTGCGCGACATCTCGTTCGCCCCGGTCGGCGATGCGCCCGGACTCAGCGGGCTGGCGGGCGACTTCGACGGCGATGCGGCCGGATTCCGCCTGAAGCTCGATCCGGCGTCGCGCATGCGGTTCGACTGGCCACGCGGGTTCGCGGTGGTCCACGACGTCAGGCTGCAGGGCGAGGTGCTGGGCTGGCGCGAGGGCCAGGGCTGGCGCGTGGGCACGCCGGCGCTGCGCGTGCAGGGCAAGGACTACGCCGCCGACGTGCGCGGCGGCCTGTGGTTCCAGGGGGATGGCACGCGCCCGTGGATCGATTTGGCCGCCGATCTCGACGACGCGCCGGTGCCGGCGGCCAAGGGCTTCTGGATCCACCACAAGATGTCCAAGGTCGCCGTGGACTGGTTGAATGGCGCGCTGGTCGGCGGCATGGTGCGCGAGGGACGCGCCATCGTCACCGGCGATCTCGACGACTGGCCGTTCACCCGCCAGAACGGCCGCTTCGAAGCCGTGGCGCGCATCGAGGGCGGGCAGTTCAAGTTCCAGCACGAGTGGCCGCAGGTGGAGCAGGTGCACGGCGATATCGCCTTCATCGGCAACGGCTTCCTGCTGAAGGCGCGCGGCATGCTCGCCGACGTCGCGGTTCCGGCGTTCGAAGCCGGCATCGCCGACTTCCGCCAGGGCGACCTGAAGATCACCGCGCGCACCGACACCGATGCGGGCAAGCTGCTGGCGATGTTGCGGCAGAGCCCGTTGCGCAAGAGCTACGCCGATACGCTGGACCACCTGCAGGCGAAGGGACCGGTGGCGGCGACCTTCGACCTGCTGCAGCCGCTGCACGCCGACGAACAGGCACGCCGCAAGCTGGCCGGTACGGTGGATCTGAAGGGTGCGCGGCTGGCGGAGAAACGCTGGGACCTGGTGTTCGAGAACGTTCGCGGCAAGGCCAAGTACGACGATGGCGGCTTCGCGTCGGGGCCGCTGCAGGTCGTGCACGAGGGTCAGGCGGGCGTGCTCGGGCTGCGCGCCGGCAGTGGCACGCGCGACCGCCGCCAGGCGTTCGAGGCGGACCTGTCCACCGTGGTGGATGCCGATCGCCTGCTGGACCGCGCGCCCGAGATGGCATGGCTGAAGCCTTACATGGACGGCCGTTCGTCGTGGACGGTGGGCGTGGAGATTCCGCGCAGCGCCGCCGGCAGGCCGCAGGCGCCGACCCAGCTCAACCTCACCTCCGACCTGGTGGGCACCGCGATGAGCCTGCCGGCGCCGCTGCGCAAGGCGCCCGGCTCGCCGCTGAAAACCATCGTTCGCGCGCCGCTGCCGATGGGCAGCGGGCAGATCGACGTGGCGTTCGGAGACCTGCTGGCATTGCGCGCACGCGCCAGCAACGGCCAGACCGGCGTGCGTGTCGTATTGGGCAGCCATGAAGTGAAGGACGCCGCGCCGGCGTCCGGACTGGTCGCGACCGGCCGCGCCGGCACGCTGGATGCGATGGAATGGGTGGCGCTGGCCAAGGGCGGCGGCGAAGGCGGATCGCTGCCGTTGCGCCATATCGACGTCACCGCCGAGCGCCTGTTGATGATCGGCTCGGTGTTCCCCGATACGCGCCTGCAGCTGGCACCCGCGCAGCAGGCGCTGGCGGTGTCGCTGGATGGCGATGCGCTGTCCGGCGCGCTGCTGGTCCCCGACGCGAAGGGCGCGGCCATCGCCGGCAAGCTGGCGCGCATGCATTGGCGCAAGGCACCCGCGCCCGACGGCGCTGCCGCCGTCGCGCCCGCAGGGGATACCGGCGACGAGTTCAACCCGGCGGACATCCCGCCGCTGTCGCTGGACATCGAAGACCTGCGTTTCGGCGACGCGCGCCTGGGTGCGGCCAAACTGCGCACGCGCCAGCAGGCCGACGGCATGCACGTCGACCAGTTGCAGCTGCGTTCGCCAGGCCAGCATATCGACGTGAGCGGGCAGTGGACCGGCGTGGGTGCGGCGGCCCGCACCCGTTTCGCCGCCGAGGTGAAGAGCGAGAACTTCGGCGTGCTGATGGACGACCTTGGCCTGGGCGACCGCATCGGTGGCGGCCACGGGCAGATCACCGCCGAAGCGGGTTGGCCCGGCAGTCCGGCGGCGTTCCGCCTGGCGTCGCTGGAAGGCAGCGTGAAGCTGGCCGCGCGCGATGGCCACCTGCTGGAAGTCGAGCCCGGCGCGGGCCGCGTGCTGGGCCTGCTGAGCGTGGCGGAAGTGCGGCGCCGGCTGATGCTCGACTTCAGCGACTTCTTCTCGAAGGGGTTCGCGTTCAACCGCATCGATGGCGACGTGCGCATCGCCGGCGGGCTGGCCCGCAGCGACAACCTGGTGATCGACGGACCCGCGGCGGAGATCCGGATCCGCGGCGATACCGACCTGCGCAGCGAGCGCTTCGACCAGACCGTCGACGTGAAGCCCAAGTCCGCCAACGTGCTGACCGCGGTCGGCGCCGTCGCCGGCGGCCCCATCGGCGCGGCGGTCGGCGCCGTGGCCAATGCGGTGCTGAAGAAGCCGCTGGCCGAAATGGGCGCCAAGACCTACCGGGTCACCGGCCCGTGGAAATCGCCCAAGGTCGAGGTGGTGGGACGCGAACAGTCGCGGGTCCGCCCGTACGACCGCGCCGACAGCGCCGGCGCCCCCTGACATCCCGCGCGCCGGCGACCGCGCTTGTCGCGGCCGCCTGCCGCCCCCATGGTGAAGACATGACCCTGCCCATCCCGCTTGCCGAAACCCGTCTCCTCCTGCCTGCCGGCCTGGATCCGTCCGGCCTCGATCGGGCCTTCGGCACCCTGCTGGGGCCGGGCATCGACTTCGGCGATCTGTACTTCCAGCATGCGCGCCGCGAGAGCTGGACCGTCGAGGACGGCATCGTCAAGGACGGTGCGCATTCCATCGAGCAGGGCGTGGGCGTGCGCGCCATCTCCGGAGAGAAGACCGGCTTCGCCTACTCCGACGACATCAACGCGCAGGCCCTGCTGGACGCGGCCCGCTCCGCACGCGCCATCGCCCGCGACGGGGCCACGCATGCGCCGCGCGCGCTGGTGCGCAGCGGCGGCCGCGCGCTGTACGCAGGCGAGGACCCCATCGATGCGATGGGCAACGAGGCGAAGGTCGAGGCGCTGCGCGCGGTGGACCGGTTCCTGCGCGCGGCCGATCCGCGCGTGCAGCAGGTGACCGTCAGCCTGTCCGGCGGCATCGACACCGTGCTGGTGGCGCGCAGCGACGGCGTGCTGGCGTCCGACGTGCGCCCGCTGGTGCGCCTGAACGTGCAGGTCATCGTGGAACAGAACGGTCGCCGCGAGTCGGGTTACGCCGGCATGGGCGGCCGCTACGGCTATGCGGAGCTGTTCGCCGACGGCAAGCCGGAAGACCTCGCGCGCGAGGCGCTGCGCCAGGCGCTGGTGAACCTGGAGGCGATCGATGCCCCGGCCGGCGTGATGCCGGTGGTGCTGGGCAGCGGCTGGCCCGGCGTGCTGCTGCACGAAGCCGTCGGCCACGGCCTGGAGGGCGATTTCAACCGCAAGGGCACCAGCGTGTACGCCGGCCGCATCGGGCAACAGGTGGCAGCCAAGGGCGTCACCATCGTCGACGACGGCACGCTGCCCGGCCGCCGCGGCTCGCTCAGCATCGACGACGAAGGCACGCCGACGAACTGCACCCCGCTGATCGAGGATGGCGTGCTGGTGGGCTACATGCAGGACACCCACAACGCACGCCTGATGGGCGTGGCACCCACCGGCAACGGCCGCCGCGAATCGTTCGCGCACCTGCCGATGCCGCGCATGACCAACACCTACATGCGGGCCGGGCAGGACGATCCGGAAGACATGATCCGCTCGGTGAAGAAGGGCCTTTACGCGGTCAATTTCGGCGGCGGCCAGGTCGACATCACCAGCGGCAAGTACGTGTTCTCCGCCACCGAGGCCTACCTGATCGAGGATGGCCGCATCACCGCGCCGGTGAAGGGCGCCACCCTGATCGGCAACGGCCCGGAGACGATGCAGAAGGTGAAGATGGTCGGCCACGACCTAGCGCTGGACCAGGGCGTCGGCATCTGCGGCAAGGACGGCCAGAGCGTGCCGGTGGGCGTGGGCCAGCCCTCGCTGCTGATCGAAGGGCTGACGGTGGGCGGGACGAAGGCGTGATGCGTCCTTGCATGTCCCTTCTCCTCTCGGGAGAAGGTTCCCGCGGGAAGAACCTGCTTCTCTCGCCGGGGGCAACAGAGGCGCTAGGACGCGTCGTCTTCGTCGGCGTCCTGCGCGGCACCCGCATCGGCCAGCACGTCACGCAGTTCGCGGAACAGTTCGCGGAACGCGCGCGGCGGCTTGCTCCTGGCCTTCTCGTCGGCGGCGTTGCGCGCCAGCTGCCGCAGCTTCTGCCGGTCGGCGTGCGGGAACGCCTCCAGCAGGTCGGCCAGCGCCGCATCGCCATCGGCCAGCAGGCGGTCGCGCCACTGTTCGGCCTGGTGCAGCAGGGCGGTCTCGCGGCGCGCCGCTTCGCCACCCTCGTCCATCGCGTCGCGGATGGCTTCCAGCACTTCATCGTCCTGGCGTCGCATCTGCTTGGCGAGGAACTGCAACTGGCGCTTGTGCGCGATGTGCGAGGTGATGCGCTGCGTTTCCACGATGTGCGGCATCAGCTCCTCGGGAATCGGCAGGCGCGCCAGCTGCGCGGCCGGCAGCGCCACCAGCTTCTCGGCCAGGCTGCGGATCTCCAGCGCCTCGATCCGCTGCCGGGTGCGGCTGGGGCTATAGAATTCGCCGGTTTCGGGGTCGCGTCCGCGCATGGTGAAGCCTCTCTGTCGCTTCCACGGCGTGCCGTGGGAGCCTGATCGAATGCCGATCCGTCGCCCGCGCGCGGATCACTGGATACAAGGATAAAGCATTGAACGCCACCGCCCTGACTTCCCCCGACGACAGCCTGGCCCGGCTCGAACGCCTGGAGGCACTGTCGCGGCGCCTGCTGGAGCGCGCGCGGGCACGCGGGGCCACCCAGGCCGAAGTGAGCTGCAGCGAGGAAACCGGCCTCAACGTCAACGTGCGCCTGGGCCAGGTGGAGACGGTGGAGTCCACCCGCGACCGCGGCATCGGCGTGACCGTCTATTTCGGCAAGCGCAAGGGCAGCGCCAGTACCGCCGACCTGCGCGAGGAGAGCCTGGAGGCCACGGTGGAGCAGGCCTGCGCCATCGCCCGTTTCACCGAGGACGACGAGGCCGCCGGGCTGGCCGATGCCGCGCTGATGGCGCGCGAGTTCCCGGATCTGGATGTCTGGCATCCCTGGGCGCTGGACATGGACCGCGCCGTCGATCTGGCGCTGGCCTGCGAAGCCGCGGGCCGCGACGCCGACGCGCGCATCGAGAACTCCGACGGTGCTTCCATCGGCAGCGGCGAAAGCCTCTCGGTATATGCCAATTCGCACGGCTTCATCGGCCGCGAGCGCGACACCCAGCATACGATCGGTTGCGCGCTGATCGCCGGGCAGGGCGATGCCATGCAGCGCGATGGCTGGTACAGCACCGCACTGTCGCACCAGGAGCTGGAAGACCCGGCGGCCATCGGCCGCAAGGCCGCCGAACGGACGGTGGCGCGCCTGCAGCCGCGCTCGCTGGCGACCGGCGAGTATCCCGTGCTGTTCTCGGCGGAGGTCGCGCGTTCGCTGATCGGCCACCTGCTGGGTGCGGTGTCCGGCGGCGCGCTGTACCGCAAGGCCAGCTTCCTGCTGGATCACGTGGGCCAGCGCATCTTCCCCGACTGGTTCGCCATCGAGGAACTGCCGCTGCTGCCGCATGGCCTGCGTTCGGCCGCGTTCGATGCCGAGGGCGTGGCGACGAAGCGCTCCTGCCTCATCCGCGATGGCGTGCTGGAGCGCTACGTGCTGGGCAGTTATTCGGCGCGCAAGCTCGGCCTGCAGACCACCGGCAACGCCGGCGGCGTGCACAACCTGCAGGTGAAGGCGAACGCGGGCGGTTTCGACGACCTGCTGGCCGGCATGCGCACCGGCCTGCTGGTCACCGAGCTGATGGGGCAGGGCGTGAACGGCGTGACCGGCGACTACTCGCGTGGTGCGGCGGGGTTCTGGGTGGAGCAGGGCGTGATCGCTTACCCCGTGGACGGCATCACCATCGCCGGCAACCTCAAGACGATCTTCGCCGGCATCGAGGCGGTGGGCCGCGATGTGGACCGCCGCTCCCATGTCGGCGTGGGCTCCCTGCTGGTCGGTCGCATGACGGTGGCGGGCGAATAGGCCGGAGGCGGGGGCCGTGGCCGCCATCGACGCGGTTACCCGTTATGCTTGGCATGCGGAGGGCCGCGGGGGATCGCGGCGCTCGACCGCCCACCCACCACTTAGGGGAATCACCTAGATGAGCGAATTCGACAACGTCACCGCACCGCCGCCGCCGCCCGCAGGCGATGCGCCCCAGGACCAGCGCACCATGTCGCTGCTGGCGCACCTGCTGGGCATCGTCACCGGCCCGATCGGCGCGCTGATCATCTGGCTGGTCAGCAAGGACGACGCAGCCAAGGGCTTCGTCGTGGACCAGTCCAAGGAAGCGCTGAACTTCCAGATCACCGTGTTCATCGCCATCGTCATCTCGTGGATCCTGGCCTTCGTGCTGATCGGCCTGCTGCTGATGCCGCTGGTCGGCATCGCCAACCTGGTGCTGTGCATCATCGCCGGCATCAAGGCCAACAACGGCGAGTCCTACCGTTATCCGTTCGCCCTGCGCCTGATCAAGTAAGCGATCTTCGCGTGGAAGAAAAAGCCCGGCATCGCCGGGCTTTTTTCATGCCGCGCTTCAGTGCGCGCGGTGGATCGCCAGCTCGCCGAGCCCGCGCAGCGCATCGGCACCGCCGTCGTACGGAGCCAGCGCCTGGCGCATGCGCGCATCCAGCTCGGCCAGTTTCGCCTTGGCGCCGTCCATTCCCAGCAGGGCCGGATAGGTCGACTTGGCCTGCGCCACGTCCTTGCCCGCGGTCTTGCCCAGTTGTTCGGAACTGGCCTCGATGTCGAGGATGTCGTCGCGCACCTGGAACGCCAGCCCCAACGCCGTGGCGAAGTCGTCCAGCCGCTCGAGCGTGGCGGCGTCGGCCGCGCCGGCCAGCGCACCCATGCGCACGGCGGCACGGATCAGGGCGCCGGTCTTCAGGGCGTGCATGCGCTGCAGGTCGTCCAGCGTCTGCTGCGACCCGGTGGCGTCGATGTCCAGCGCCTGGCCGCCGCACATGCCGGCCGCACCGGAGGCCTGCGCCAGCGTGCCCAGCCAGTCCACCCGCAGGGTCGCGGCGACCGCGGCCGAGGCCAGCACTTCGAACGCACGCGTCTGCAACGCGTCGCCGGCAAGGATGGCGGTGGCTTCGTCGAAGGCGACGTGCACCGTGGGCTTGCCGCGGCGCAGGTCGTCGTCGTCCATCGCGGGCAGGTCGTCGTGCACCAGCGAATAGGCATGGATCAGCTCCACCGCGATGGCCGGCGCATGCAGCGTGGCCGGGTCCGCCCGGAGCAGTGCGCCGCTGGCGTAGACCAGCAGGGCGCGCATGCGCTTGCCGCCGCCGAGCACGGCGTGGCGCATGGCGGCATGCAGGCGTCGCGGGGCGGTTTCGGCCGGTGGCAGCGCCCGCTCCAGATGGCCTTCCAGCGCTGCCGCCCAGGCGGCGAAACGCGGATCAGCGGCCATCGGGCGCGGGTGCGAAGTCGTCGCCGCTGTCCGGCTGTTCCGGATCGCTGAGCAGGCGCACGCGCAGCTCGGCCTGTTCGAGCGCGGCCTGGCACTGGCGATACAGGCCCACGCCGCGTTCGTAGGCGGCCAGCGAGGCTTCCAGGCTCAGCTCGCCGTGTTCCATCTTCTCGACCAGTTGCTCGAGTTCGTCCAGCGACTGCTCGAAATGGGCGACGGGCGAGGCGTCTGCGGGGGTTTTCTTGGCCATGCGGCAAGTGTGGGGATCGGGCGCGGTCAGGTCAAACGCGAGCAGCCTCAGCCGCGCCGCCACACCAGTCGCGCACGGTGCGTCCGCAACCAGGTGTCGGCGTCGGCCGACAGGACGAAGTCGCCCGCCGCCCACAGCCTGTCGCCACGCCAGAGCAGTGGAAGCTGGCGGCGTTCCCAGGGCGGGATGCCGAGCGCCTGCAGTACATCCTTCAAGGCGTGATGGTGGGACCGCCCCGGCAGGGCGATGCGCTCGCCGCCGCCGCGCGCACTGACCCGCAACGGCGTGTCGAACCGGCAAGCGCCGCCCTCCAGCGACAGGGTGCCGCCATCGGGCAGTGCGAGCAGGGTCGTCCCGTCCCAGTCGGCATGCCAGTCCGCGGGCAGGATCCGGCGCGTGCGCTCGGCATGCAGCAGCCCGCGCCATCGACGCACCACCGCGCCCTGCCAGACGAATTCCGCCTGCGCATCGGCCCGTGCGTCCAGCAGCTGCGCGTCGATGCGCGCCACCCCCTCCGCCGGGAGCGGCGGCAGCGACAGGCCCTGGATCCATCTGCGCAGCGCGCGCGCGCGCTGCGCGCGTGCGGCTTCGCGCAGCGGGGCGATGGCCAGCGCGGCCGGGTCGGCGGTGGCCGCTTCGGCGAGCAGGCGGGCATCGTGGTGCGCCAGCATGTCGGCGGCCTCCGCACTGAGAGTCGCGCTGCGCGCGAACGAGGCATCCGCCTGCGGCCAGCGCTGCCGCAGCCGGGGCAGGATGTCGTGGCGGAGGAAATTGCGGTCGGCGTCGGTGCGGGCGTTGCTGGGGTCTTCGACCCAGCGCAGTCCGTGCGTGCGGGCATAGGCCTGCAATGCGTCGCGCGGCGTGTGCAGCAGCGGCCGCCATTGCCATCCCGGGCCGAAGCTGCGCCAGGACCGCATCGCCGCCAGTCCGTCGGGGCCGGAGGCGCGCAGCGCGCGCAACAGGAAGGTCTCCGCCTGGTCTTCCAGATGGTGTGCCGTGGTCAGGATGTCGCCGGGCGCCATGACGGCGGCGAACGCCTCGCGCCGCGCATGCCGCGCGGCCGCTTCAGGGCCTTCGCCCTGCGTGGCATCCACCTGCACGTGCCGCACCTGCAGGGGCACGTCCAACGCCGCGCAGGCAGCGGCGCAGTGCGCCACCCAGGCATCGGCCTCGGGCTGCAGGCCATGGTGCACGTGGACCGCGCCCAGTCCGCGGCGCCGCAGGTCCGGCTCCTGCGCCAGGCGATGCAGCAGGACGGTCGAATCCCGTCCGCCACTCAACGCCACCCACACCGGTCCCTCCGTGGAGGCAGGCAGCAGGGGCAGGGGCGGGGCCACGGGACGCATCCGCGCATGCTAGCGATGAAGCGGCCGGCACGCAGCCTCGGTCCGGCGTCACGGCCGTTCGCACGCCTTGGCTGCCGTGCTTCGGGCGCCGTGCCGGCGAACGGAACGATGCGTCGGCCGCCTCGCGGGCCGGGCGCGGCGCCTACCTGACCTGTTGCAGGATGACGATCAGGGCGGCGGTCCAGCACGCGCCGACGAACAGACCCAGGACCAGGTGCTGGCTCACCCCCGCACGATGGAAGCGCCAGCGGTTCACCCCCAGTGCCACGACCACGGGCAGCACGAACAGGATCGCCGGCAGCATCCACCAGGGCAACGACAGCAGGTCCATTCCACTCTCCCGCGTGCGGCGCCGGCGATGCGCCGGCCTGGGGTGCATCATCGCGCACCGCGCGGGCCCCGGCCTTGATCGTGGTCAACCGTCCGTCGTCGCGGTCGCGGCTAGTCCAGCGAGGCGAGCTCGCGCCGGGCCAGGGCGATCCAGTCCTGCTGTTCGCGACGGTAGTAGCGGGGCGCCGCATCGGAGCGGTCGAGGATTTCCTGGAACAGGCTGCGCGCACGCGCGTGCTCGCCCAGGCGCTTCAGCAGCAGGCCGAAGCGCGCGCGGGCTTCTTCGCCAGGATAGCCCTGCACCACGGCCTCGTACTCGTGGATGGCGGCCGCGGCGCCGGCGGTGTCTTCCACCGCGCGCGCATACAGCAAGTGGCCATCGAAGGAACGGAAGGAGGGATTGGCGGCGATCAGTGCGTCCAGCGTGGCGCGCGCCCCGGCCGGATCGCCCAGGCCGAACTGCGCCTTCGCCAGCCCCAGCATCAGGTCCGGATCGGTGGCGTACAGGCCCTTGAGCGCCTGCCCGTAGAGTTCCGAGGCGTGCGCGTAGTCGCCGCTGCGCAGGCTCTCTTCGGCCAGCCGTCGCCGGTTCGCCGGCGTATCGGCGGCCTTCAGCAGCTTGGCTGCATCGCGCCGGTCGCGGTCGGGGTCGATGCGGTCGCGCATGCTGCGCACCGTGCGCCGTGCCGACGGGTTGTGGCGCAGGTCCGGGAGGATCTCGGCGATGAAGTACACGATCACCGCGATGAAGGAGAACAGCAGCAGGATGAAGACCCAGTACAGCGGACGTCCCGTGCGCACCACGTGCACGCAGCAGGCGATCTGCAGGGCGAAGGACAGCAGGATGATGGGGCTCATGCAGGCAGGCTTACGCCGGAGGCGGGGCGCCCAGCATCGGGCATCCTTGCCGCGTGCGCCAGCACGGGTGCGGCGCGGGTTGTGCGGCGAGGGTCACAGTGACGGGCGACGCGCTCTGCGACCATGCCGCGTCCTGTCTCGGATGGCGGGCCGCGTCGCCTCGGGGAGCGAGGCCGCGGCGGCGCCGACGTTCCCCACGCGTCCCCAAGGAGTTGGTCCCCGATGCATGTCCCCCCTGTACGTGCGTGGCATCGCCGCGCGTTCGCCGCGGTCGCGCTGGCCTCGCTGGCCGCCTGTTCCGTGCAGACGGAGGAAGCCGGCGGCGAGTCGCCGTTCTGGAGCCGCGCGCGCCCGATGCTGGCGTCCACACAGGCAAGCGCGGGAACCGTCGCGGCCAACGCATCCACCCTGGCCGCCGCGCCGCAGAACATCGACGTCGACCCGGTACCGTCCGGGCGCTACCGCATCGCCAGCGTGCTCAGCGGACTGTGCGTGGAGATCCGCGACGGCAACCTGGCCAACGGAACGCCGCTGGTGCAGTCGGCCTGCGATGCGAGCCTGAACCGCCAGTTCTTCGACATTGCCGAAACCACGACGGGCCAGTACCGACTGCGCAACCTGCACACGCAGAAGTCCGCCGACATCCCGGGCGCTTCCGGGGCCGACCATGTGGTCGTGCAGCAGTGGGACGACAACGGCAGCGGCGCGCAGCGGTTCCGCCTGCAGCGCATCGATGCGAGCGACCGCTACCGCATCGTCAACGTCAACAGCGGCAAGTGCCTGGGCATCGCCGGCGCCTCGGCCGGCGCGGGCGCGGCCCTCGAGCAGGCCGCCTGCGTGGCGGTGCCCGCCCAGCAATTCCGTCTCGGCGCCGGCGAGCCGCAGCCGGTGCGGCAGAACGGATCCCACCCGATGCTGCCGCCCCCGCCGCCGGTGCCGCCTTCGGCCCGCTACCAGCCGCTGCTGTGGCCCGACGGGGCCGCCCCCGTCCACTACACGCAGGACGACGGCACCCTGGTCACCCACGTCGGCGGACGCGTGCGCGACCGGCATGCGCGCGAGCCCATCGTCGACGACAGCTACCAGGTATTCCCGCCGCAGTACTTCGAGCGGCGCACGCACGAGATCATCATCCACGACGATGCGGTGCCCGGCACATCGGGCGAGCAGCGCATCCTGACCATCGTCGTCAAGCCGCAGCACTACTGGTACGGCACCAACTTCCGCCATGGCTACATCGGACGGCGCAGCGAAGATCCGTTGGAGCCGACCTCGGTGGCGCTGTATGCCGACAACGGCGGCATGAAGCTGCTGCCCGGCGGCGTGGCCACGCAGACACCGATCCCCGGCTATGCGCAACTCGGGCAGGATCCGAACGCCAACTACACACCGCCCGCGGGCGCGCCCGGCAACGCCTTCGTGCTGGTGAAGGAGATCCGCACGGCCGCCAACGACGCGCACCGCCCGCTGCGCAAGGGCGACCTGGTGGAGTTCGAACTGGGCATCTTCCTGGCCGGCAACCCCGACATCATCGGCCGCTTCAACTACTACGCCGAGGCGCTGGTGTACCGCGCGGGCTCGCATGGCATCGTGTCGTGGTTCCGCGGACCGGGTTACGGCGTGCAGCGGCCGCTGGATTCGCTGGCGATGCCGGCCGGGGCGCTCAGTGCCGGTCCGTGGATGACGCTGCACGAGGACACTTCCAGCGAGCCCTACCGGATGCTGCAGCAGGCCTCGCACAACATCGCCGGCTACAACATGCAGCCATGGGCCGAAGGGCGCCGACTGATCCACACCTCGTTCGCCAGCGGTCACCACTCCGAGGAAAGCAACACGGTTTTCGCCGCGCACGCCGGCAAGACCGCGCCGCACTTCTCGCAGACACGCTGCGTGGACTGCCACACGGGCAATGGTCGCAGTTCGCCGGTGGTGGGCGCGCCGTTGAACCGGCTCGGCGTTTTCGTGGGCGTGGCCGGCGCGGGCACGCAGGCGGCGGATCCGCGCTTCGGCCTGCGCCTGCAGCAGGGCACCTACCGAGAAAGTGGCGCCAACCTCGATGGCCGCGAAGCGGAGCTGGTGTTGACCGGCTACACCGAACTCCCTGGCCGCTACGCCGATGGCAGCGCCTATGTGCTGCGCCGGCCGAACTACGCGCTACGCGATCGCGCGGGTCAGGCGCTGGCGTTGCCGACGGCCCTGTCCGTGCGCGTGGCGTCTTCGCTGGTCGGGTTGGGCCTGCTGGAAGCCGTCCCGGAACAGCACCTGGAACGCCTGGTGCTGGCGCAGCAGGGCGATCCCGATGGGGTCGCCGGCCGGCTGCAGATCGTCGCCGACGCGCGCGACCCGGGCGTCAGTCGCGTGGGCCGATTCGGCTGGAAGGGTGGCAGCGCCACGCTGGAACAGCAGGCCTCGCTGGCCTTCAACACCGACATGGGGGTGGCGTCGCCGCTGATGCCGTCGCTGGAATGCGCGCGCGGCAGCCAGGGCACCGCCTGCACGCAGGCCGACACCGGCGGCGCGAAACTGACGGCCGCGGACATCCACCAGACCACGCTCTACCTGAGCCTGCTGGGCGTGCCACCCCGGCGCGACTTCGACAATCCGCTGGAACAGGACGCCCAGGCGCGTGCGCGCCAGCTGCGGGTCAAGCGCGGCGCCCAGCTGTTCGAAGCGGCGCGCTGCGGCACCTGCCACGCGCCCGAACTGCGGACCGGACACCACCGCTTCGTCGAACTCC
Organism: Pseudoxanthomonas sp. F37; assembly: GCF_022965755.1. Lineage (NCBI taxonomy): Bacteria > Pseudomonadati > Pseudomonadota > Gammaproteobacteria > Lysobacterales > Lysobacteraceae > Pseudoxanthomonas > Pseudoxanthomonas sp. F37. The sequence continues at coordinate 1,291,906 of NZ_CP095187.1, forward strand.
GTTACCAGACCATCCGGCCGTATACCGACCTGCTGCTGCACGATATGGGACCCGAGCTGGCCGATACCTACGTCGAGGGGCGTGCGACTGCGCGCGAGTGGCGTACGGCGCCGCTCTGGGGCCTGGGCCTGGCTGCGACGATCGATCCGAACGTGCGCTACCTGCACGACGGCCGCGCGGCCACGCTGGAAGAGGCCGTGTTGTGGCATGGCGGGCAAGGCGCCGCAGCGAAGCGGCGCTTCGAGGCGATGAACGCGGAAGATCGTCGCGCGCTGGTCGATTTCCTCAAGTCCCTGTAGGCCACGCGGACAAAAAAAGCGCCGGACGGACCGGCGCTTCGATCGGGGTGCGGGCGATGGCCGCTCAGGCCGCCTCGTACGCCCCGTAGCCGCGCAGCCGTGCGTAGCGCTTGGTCAGCAGTTCCTCGACCGGCAGCTTCTCCAGCGCGTCGAGTTCGTTGAGCAGCACGGCCTTCAGGCGCACCGCCATCTGGCGCGGGTTGCGGTGTGCGCCGCCGATGGGTTCGCGCACCACCTTGTCGACCAGGCCCAGCCCGTGCAGGCGCCTGGCGGTCAGTCCCAGCTGTTCGGCGGCGTCCTTGGCCTTGGCGGCATCCTTCCACAGGATGGAGGCGCAGCCTTCCGGCGAGATCACCGAGTAGGTGCCGTATTCCAGCATCAGCGTGCGGTCGCCGACGCCGATGGCCAGCGCGCCGCCGCTGCCGCCCTCGCCGATCACCGTGCAGACGATGGGGATCTTCAGTTCCGCCATTTCCATCAGGTTGCGGGCGATGGCCTCGGACTGGCCCCGCTCTTCCGCGCCCACGCCGGGATAGGCACCGGGGGTGTCGATGAAGGTCAGCAGCGGCAGTTTGAAGCGCTCGGCCATCTTCATCAGGCGCAGCGCCTTGCGGTAACCCTCCGGGCGCGGCATGCCGAAGTTGCGGGCGATCTTGCTCTTGGTGTCGCGGCCCTTCTGGTGGCCGATGATCATCACGCTGCGGCCGTCGATGCGGCCCAGGCCGCCGACGATGGCGGCGTCGTCGGCGAAGGCGCGGTCGCCGGCCAGTTCCTGGAACTCGTCGCAGAAGACCCTGATGTAATCCAGCGTGTACGGGCGCGCCGGGTGGCGGGCCAGCTGCGAGACCTGCCAGGGCGTCAGGTCGCGGAAGATCTGCGCTGTGCGGATGCGCAGCTTGTCCTGCAGCGCGTGCACCTCGGCGTCGACATTCACCGCCGGCCCGGTGCTGGCGGCGCGCAGGTCCTGGATCCTGGCTTCCAGGTCGGCGATGGGTTGTTCGAAGTCGAGGTAGTTCGGATTCATCTGCGGGCCGTGGGCCGGAAAGGGGGAAAGTGTAGCCCAAGCACCCCGGCGGTCACGTACGGGGGGGTAGGGCCGTGACGCGGCGCACGCGGCGGCGTCAGTTCGCCCAGGGCCGGTAGAAGGCCGGCTTGGCAGTACGCACGCCGGGCATGGCGCGCAGGGCGTCCAGCAGTTCGGCATCCACGCGCACCGCCTTCTGGCCGTTGAGGTCCAGCATGCCGGCGATCACGCCGTCGCCGGCGCCCATCAGCAGGTCCAGGCGCAGCGGCGTGCCGCCGGGACGGTGCCGCGACAGCAGCGCGTCCACGCGCTCCCACAGGCCCGGCACGCGCAGGTCTAGGCGCAGTTGCAGGCGTTGCGCATGCTGCTGGCACAGCTGCGCGTAGTCCCACACCTGGCGGATGCGCAGGCTGTAGCCGCCGCTGAACTCGTCCTCGCGCAGGCCGCCCTTGACGACCAGCACGCGGTCGCGCGTCAACAGCGCACCGAACTCGGACAGCGCGTCGGAGAACGCGCTGCACTCGATGCGCCCGCGTCCGTCCTCCAGCTGCACGAACACCTGGCTGTCGCCCTTGCGCCGGATGCCCACCACCTGGCCGGCCACGATCGCGTTGACCTCCGGGCGCCAGCCTTTCTTGTCGCCGCCGGACGAGCTGGACCAGATGCGGTCCAGTTCGCTCAGGTCGCTGCCGACCAGCGAGCGCAGGTCGTCGCGGTACGGGTCCATCGGGTGGCCGCTGAGGTAGTGGCCCAGTGTCTCGCGTTCGCCGTGCAGCTTCTGCATCAGCGGCCATTCGTCCGTCACCGGCAGGTCGACATGGATGTCGTCGCCCCCGCTGCTGGAACCGAACATGTCGACGATGCCGGCGTTGCGGTTCTTGCTGATCTGGTCGATGGCCTTCAGCACTTCGGGCAGCTGCAGCGCCAACGAGGCGCGGTTGCGGCCCAGTGCGTCCAATGCGCCCGCGTTGATCAGGGCTTCCAGCGCACGCTTGTTGAGCCTGGACGAATCGACGCGCTTGCAGAAATCGAACAGGTCGCGGAACTCCCCGCCGTCCTTGCGCGCCTCGACGATACTCTCGCACACGCCCTGGCCCACGCCCTTCACCGCGCCCAGGCCGTAGCGGATGGTGTTGGCATCGGTCGCCACGAACATGAAGGCCGAATGGTTCACGTCCGGCGGCAGCACGTTCAGGCCCAGGCCGCGCGCCTCGTCCAGGAAGCCGACCACCTTCTCGGTCTTGTCCATGTCCGAGGACAGCGTGGCGGCCATGAACTCGGACGGGTAGTGCTTCTTCAGCCACGCGGTCTGGTAGGCGACCAGCGAATACGCGGCGGCGTGCGACTTGTTGAAGCCGTAGCCGGCGAACTTCTCCATCAGGTCGAAGATCTCGTCGGCCTTGCGCTGGTCCACGCCGCCCTTGGCCGCGCCCTCGCGGAAGATCTCGCGGTGCTTGGCCATTTCGGCCGGCACCTTCTTGCCCATCGCGCGGCGCAACAGGTCGGCGCCGCCCAGCGAGTAGCCGCCGACGATCTGCGCCATCTGCATGACCTGCTCCTGGTAGACCATGATGCCGTAGGTCTCTTCCAGCATGGTCCGCGTGCGCGGGTCGGGGTAGTCGAATTCCTCGCGGCCGTGCTTGCGCTCGACGAACGACGGGATCATGTCCATCGGGCCGGGGCGGTACAGCGCGTTCAGCGCGATCAGGTCCTCGAAGCGGTCGGGCTTGGCTTCCTTCAGCGCGCGGCGCATGCCGGTGGATTCGAACTGGAACACCGAGCCGGTGTTGCCGTTGGCGAACACGTCGCGATAGACGCTGGCGTCGTCCAGCGGGATGGCGGCGATGTCCAGCGGCGGAATGCCGGCGCGCGCGTGGCGTTGGTTGATCGCCTTGACCGCCCAGTCGATGATGGTCAGCGTGCGCAGGCCCAGGAAGTCGAACTTCACCAGGCCGACCGCCTCCACGTCGTCCTTGTCGAACTGGGTGACGGGATTCCTGCCGCGTCCGCCCTCGTCGTGTTCGGCGAACAGCGGGCAGAAATCCGACAGCGGCGACGGCGCGATCACCACGCCGCCGGCGTGCTTGCCGGCGTTGCGGGTAAGGTCTTCCAGCTGGCGCGCCAGGTCGATCAGGTCGCGGACGTCGTCCTCGTCGCGGTAGCGCTCGATCAGCTCCTGCGACGCGGCCTCGCTGCTGCCTTCGCCCATGGCGTCCTTCAGCGACACGCCCAGGATGTTCGGGATGAGCTTGGCCACGCCGTCGACCAGGCCGTACGGGAAGCCGAGCACGCGGCCGGCATCGCGCACCACGGCCTTGGCCGCCATCGTGCCGTAGGTGATGATCTGGCTGACCCGGTCGCGGCCGTACTTGCGCGCGACATAGTCGATCACCTCGTCGCGCCGGTCCATGCAGAAGTCGATGTCGAAGTCGGGCATCGACACGCGTTCGGGATTCAGGAAGCGCTCGAACAGCAGTCCGTACGGCAGCGGGTCCAGGTCGGTGATCTGCAGCGCCCACGCCACCAGCGAGCCGGCGCCCGAGCCGCGGCCCGGGCCGATCGGGATGCCCTGGTTCTTTCCCCACTGGATGAAGTCGGCCACGATCAGGAAGTAGCCCGGGAACCCCATCTTGCAGATGGTGTCCAGCTCGAAATCCAGCCGCTTCTCGTAGTCTTCGCGCGTATGGCCGGGCGCCAGCGGATTCTTCTCCAGCCGCGCCTTCAGGCCATCGTGCGACTGCCGGCGGATCCAGCTGTCCAGCGTCTCGTCGTCGGGCACCGGATAGGCGGGCAGGAAGTACGTGCCCAGCCGCATCTCGATGTTGCAGCGCTGCGCCAGCGCCAGCGTGTTGTCGATGGCGTCCGGCACGTCGGCGAAGAGTTCGGCCATCTGCTCGGCCGACTTCATGTACTGCTCGGGGCTGTACTCGCGCGGGCGCTTGGGGTCGTCCAGCACGCGGCCGGAGGCGATGCACACGCGCGCTTCGTGCGCGTCGAAATCGTCCGGCGACAGGAAGCGCACGTCGTTGCTGGCGATCACGGGCATGCCGCGCGCTCCGGCCGCATGCAGGGCGAAGGCATTGAACGCCTCCTCGCCCTCGCGCTGCGTGCGCGTCAGTTCCAGGTGCAGGTCCTCGCCGAAGGTGCGCTGCCAGTCGGCCAGGTGCTGCTCGGCCAGGTCGTGGCGGCCGGTCAGCGCCAGGCGGCCGGCCAGGCTCTGCCGGCCGATGATGGCGAACAGGCCCTGGTGGTCGGCACGCAGCCACTCCGGTTCGATGGCGACGCCGTCCGTGCGGTGGCCTTCCATCCATGCGCGCGAGAGCAGGCGCGACAGCGACAGGTAGCCCTCGCGGTCGCGGCACAGCAGGGTCACCGGCCACGGCGCTTCGCCGCCTTCGGCGACCATCACGTCGGCGCCGGCGATGGGCTTGATGCCCACGCCTTCGGCGGCCTTGTAGAACTTCACCAGCGCGAACAGGTTGTTGCGGTCGGTGACCGCCAGCGCGGGCATGCCCAGTTCCACCGCCCGGCTCAACAGGTTGGCCTGCTTGGCCTTCTTCGGGTCGGCGTGGTCCGGCTTCTCGGGCACGCGGATGATCGAATCCGCAAGCGAAAATTCGGTGTGCAGGTGGAGGTGGACGAAACGGGAAGACATGCCGGCTCGGGGTGCTGTCGGGGCAGCGTACCGGCGGGGGTGGGGTGGGGCAAGGCTTGACATTCCCGACCCGCAGAACGGGCGGGGAAGAGAAAAAAGCCGCCCGGGTGGGCGGCACGGGGAAAACCCGAGGGGTCGGGTGGGTGAGGGCGCGGCCGCGCGGGCCACGCCGGTATCAGTGGATGCGGAACAGCGGTACCGGTTCGGGGGCGTAGCTGCCGAAGCGCACCTGCCGCAGGTGCGTTTCCAGTGCCGCTTCGGCATGGCGTGCGGCTTCCCAGTCGGCACGGGTGTAGCGCAGGGCTTGGAGCGGGCATCCGCGCAACTGCGCCTCCAGAGTGCGCAGGCGGCGGAAGTCCAGGTAGCGCGCGGTTTCGTCGGCCACCAGCAGCCAGGTGGCTTCGTCCAGCGAGGCGGCGCCCGGGCTGCGCAGCAGCGCCAGCGCTCGCTGCAGACGCTGGCGCGCGATGCCGTCGCACGACCAGTCGCGATCCGCCAACAGGCTGCGCAGCAATTGCGCGCGCGCATCGTCGACGGGGCGGGGTGGGGACGCGGGAGAGGGTGCGACGGGATCGAGCAGGGTCATGGTGCGCCTCGGGGGGAGAGGGCTCCCGCGTCCGGTGGGCGCGGGATGCAGGACCATGGTGCGCGCAAGCGGAAACCCGCGCGCCTGCTGGAAGCCATCGTGACGATGGACACCGTGCCGGAGGTCACCCCCGCAGGGGCGCGCTGCGTCAGCGCCGGTGCAACGCTTCGCGCACCGGGGCGAAGCTGCGCCGGTGGTGCACGCACGGGCCATGCTGCGCCAGCGCGGACAGGTGCGCGGACGTGGGATAGCCTTTGTGCTGGTCGAAGCCGTACTGCGGGAATGCCGCATGCAACTGCACCATCATGCGGTCCCGCGACACTTTCGCCAGGATCGAGGCCGCCATGATGGCCGGCTCGATGGCATCGCCGCCGATCAGGGTTTCGGCCATGCAGTTGAGGCCCTTCGGCGCGCGGTTGCCGTCGATGCGCACCAGTTCCGGCAGCGGCTGCAAGGCGGCGATGGCGCGACGCATGCCTTCCAGCGTCGCCTGCAGGATGTTGAGGCGGTCGATCTCATCGGGCTCGACGAAGGTCACGTGCCACGCCAGTGCGTGCTGCTGGATCAGCGGGAACAACGCCTCGCGCCTGGCTTCGCTGAGCTGCTTGGAATCGTTGAGTCCGGCGATGGGGCGCGCCTGGTCCAGGATCACGGCGGCGACGGCCACCGGACCGGCCAGCGGCCCGCGACCGGCCTCGTCGACGCCGGCGATCAGACGGACGACGGGATCGGGGAACAGCGAGGCGGATGTCATCGCTGCGCGCCTGCAGATGGGGCGATCAATCCGGCGACGGCCGCAGCAGCGCTTGCGGATGCATCCTGGCGGAGTTCTTCGTGCAGTCGCACGTAGGTGGGCTGCAGGGCGGCGACGGCCTCCGGTTCGCGGAACCAGTGCAGGACGGCCGCCGACAGTCGCTCGGGCGTGCAGTCGTCCTGCATCAGTTCCGGCGCGATGTCCTTGCCCGCCAGCACGTTGGGCAGCGCATAGCGCTCCACCTTCAGCAGGCCCAGGCCCTTGACGATGCGGTAGGTCAGCGGCGCGATGCGGTAGCCCACGACCATCGGCCGCTTGCACAGCATCGCCTCCAGTGTGGCGGTGCCCGACGCGAGCAGGACCACGTCGCCGGCGATCATCGCTTCGCGCGCCCGGCCGTCGAGCAGGTGCCAGGCCGAAGCGACCCCGTGCGCGGCGATCTGCGCCTCCAGCGCCTGGCGGCAGGCGGCGTTCGCGGCCGGGATGACGATCTGCAGGCCGGGAACCTGCGCGGCCACCCTGCGTGCCGCCTCGAAGAAGGCCGGTGCGAGTCGGCCGATCTCCCCCAGGCGGCTGCCGGGCAGCACGGCCAGGAGGGGCGCGTCGGGCGACAGGCCGAGCGCGGCGCGTGCGGACGCGCGGTCCGGGGCCATCGGGATATCGTCCGCCATCGGATGGCCGACGAAGCGCGCATCGACCGCATGCCGCGCGTAGATCGGGGGCTCCATCGGGAACAGGCACAGCACCCGGTCGGCGCTGCGGCCGATCTTCCCGGCACGCTTCTCGCGCCAGGCCCACACCGACGGGCTGACGTAATGCACCGTGCGCACGCCGCGTTCCTTCAGCCAGCGCTCGACGCCCAGGTTGAAGTCGGGCGCGTCGATGCCGATGAACGCATCGGGCTTCCACGCGAGTACGCGCTGGCGGAAGGTCCTGCGCAGGCGGAGCAGGCGGGGCAGGTGGCGCAGCACCTCGGCCAGGCCCATCACCGCCAGTTCGTCCGCGTCGAACCAGGTGTCGCAGCCGGCCGCGCGCATCGCATCGCCGCCGATGCCGGCGAACTCGGCATGCGGGAACCGCCGGCGCAGCGCGGCGACCAGTCCCGCACCCAGGCCATCGCCGGACGCTTCGCCGGCGCACAGCGCGATACGCAGCGGCATTGCGGCAGGAGTCGCGTCGCCGGGCTCCCGCGTCGGTTCCATCAACGCTGCAGCGGCCGTTCGCCGCTCTCGATGAAGTGCAGCAGCGCCTTCACGTCGTCGCTGGCCACGGCCTGTTCGGCCAGTTGCTGCTTGGCCTGCGCCAGCGGCAGGCCGGCGACGTACAGCGTGCGGTAGGCGCGCTTGATGGCGGCGATGCGCTCGGCATCGAAGCCGCGGCGCTTGAGGCCTTCGCTGTTGATGCCGCGTGGCCGGCCGGCGGCGTCGCCGGCCACCATCGTGAAGGGCGGCACATCGCCGCTCAGCAGCACGCCCATGCCGATGAAGGCGTGGGCGCCGACGCGGCAGAACTGGTGCACGCCGGCGAAGCCGCTCATGATCACCCAGTCTTCGATGGTGACATGGCCTGCCAGCGTGGAATTGTTGGAGAAGACGCAGTGGTTGCCGACGATGCAGTCGTGCGCCACGTGCGTATAGGCCAGCAGCATGTTGTCGCTGCCGACGCGGGTGATGCCGCCGCCGGCGCCGGTGCCGCGGTTCACGGTGACGAATTCGCGCACCTGGTTGCGATCGCCGATGACCAGTTCGACGCGTTCGCCCTTGTACTTCTTGTCCTGCGGGTCGCCGCCGATGGCGGCGTGGCCGACGAAATGGTTGTCGCGGCCGATGCGGGTGGGGCCGGTGATGGAGCAATGCGGACCGATGACGGTGCCGTCGCCGATCTCGACCTCGGGGCCGACATAGGCGAACGGACCGATGCGCACGCCGTCGCCCAGCGTCGCTTGGGGGTGGACGACCGCGCTGGGATGGATGGCGGTGGGGGCGCTCATCTCAGCGGGTGTCCTCGGCGCACAGCACGTCGGCACAGGCGACCTGTTCGCCGTTGACCGAGGCCACGCCGGTGTAGAAGGCCATGTTGCGGATCAGCCGCTTCAGGGTGACGTCCAGGTCCAGGCGGTCGCCCGGCACCACCATCCGGGTGAAGCGGGCGTTCTCCACTTTCACCATGTAGAACATGCGCCCGGCGGTGTCGCCCTGGTGCGAGAGCTGGGTCAGCAGGCCGCCGGCCTGCGCCAGCGCCTCGATGATCAGCACGCCCGGCATGATCGGCCGGTCCGGGAAGTGACCGGTGAAGAAAGGCTCGTTCTGGGTGATGTTCTTGTAGGCAAGCACGCGCTTGTCCTTCTCGAATTCCACCACGCGGTCCACCAGCAGGAACGGGTAGCGGTGCGGCAGCAGCTTGCGGATGGTGGCCGCGTCGACGGGCAGTTGCAGGTCCAGGGTCATCAGGTTTCCTTGTCGGCCGCCAACACGCGTCGTGCCAGGGCGTCCAGTTGCTTGAAGCGGGCGGCGTTCTTGCGCCAGGTACGGTTGTCGGTGAGCGGCGTGCCGCTGGAATATTCGCCGGGTTCGGTGATGGAACTGGTCACCAGCGACATCGCGGTGACGACCACGCGGTCGCAGATTTCGAGGTGGCCCAGCACGCCGGCGGCGCCGCCGATCAGGCAGTAGCGGCCGATGCGCGCGCTGCCTGCCGCGGCGCTGCAGCCGGCCATCGCCGTGTGCGCGCCGATGCGGACGTTGTGGCCGATCTGGATCTGGTTGTCCAGGCGCACGTCTTCTTCCAGCACCGTGTCGTCCAGCGCGCCGCGGTCGATGGTGGTGTTGGCGCCGATCTCGCAGTCGTCGCCGATCACCACGCCGCCCAGCTGCGGCACCTTGATCCAGCGCCCACTGTCCATGGCCAGGCCGAACCCGTCGGCGCCGATCACCGCGCCGGGGTGGATCAGCACGCGCCGGCCCAGGCGCACGCGCGTGACCAGGGTGACGCGGGCGACCAGTTCGCAGTCGTCGCCGATCACGCAGTCGTCGCCGATCACGCAGCCGTGGCCGATCGAGCAGCCCGCACCGATCACGCTGCGGGCGCCGACACTGACGAAGGCGCCGATGTGCGCGGCGGGATGGACCCGCGCGCTGGGATCGACGACGGCGCTGGCGTGGATGCCGGGCGCGCGGTCAGGCCTGCTGTCGAACAGGGCCGCCATCCTGGCGAACGCGGTGTAGGGATCTTTGGCGACGAGGACGGCGCCGGGTGCGGCGTCGGCATCCTCGGCGCGCACCACCACCAGGCTTGCCCGGCTGTCGCCCAGTTGGCCGCGGTAGCGGCTGTTGGCCAGGAAGGCGAGCTGTCCCGGCTCGGCCCGGGCCAGCGTGGCCACGCCTTCGATGACCAGGCCGGCATCGCCACGCAGTTCCAGGCCGAAGCGGTCGGCAAGCTCGCCGGAAGTGAAGGAAGGAGGGGTCATAGGCCGCGTAGTTTAGCCCCTGCCGCCCCAGAACCGCTTCCACGGGGGCGTATGGTGGACGGCAGAAGGGGGGCCTGCGCCCCCCTTCCTTCACGCCGGATCGTGCACCGCGGCCGTCAGAACGCGCCGCCGAAGGTGAACTGCAGGCGCTCCAGCTCGTCGTCGTCTTCCTTCTTGATGGGGAAGGCATAGCTGATCGAAATCGGGCCGACCGGTGCGCGCCACAGCAGCGCGATGCCTGTGGAAGCGCGCAGCTGGCCGGCGTCGAAGTTGTCCACGCCGTCGAACACGTTGCCGAAATCGAAGAACGCCGACACGCGCGCGGCGTTGGAATCGAACAGCTTCGGGAAGATCAGTTCGACCGAGCCGGTGGTCTTCAGCGAACCGCCCAGCGGCTGGCCTCGGTAGCCGCTGATGACTTCCGAGCGCGGGCCCAGGGTGTTGTCGCGGAAGCCGCGCACCGAGCGCGTGCCGCCGGCATAGAAGTTCTCGTAGAACGGCAGGCCGCTGGCGACCAGGGTCCTGTCGAGGGTGCCACCGTCGGCGCAGGTGCCGTCCGCCGCCGGTGCCGTCGTCGTCGCCTGGCCAGGGATCTGCGGGTCGGAGCCGTTCACGCGGCAGATGTAGCGGTAGATGTCCGAGCCGTAGCTGTCGCCGTAGCCGACCTCGGCGCGGGTGTTGAGCACGAACGAGGGGCTGAGCGACCAGTACTTGGAAAACTCGTAGTTGAGCTTGTAGTACTCGACGGTGGAGCCGGGCAGTGCGATCTCCGCCGAGATGCGCTGGTAGGTGCCGCCGGTGGGCATGAAGTAGTCGTTGCGGGTGTCGCGCGCCCAGCCCAGCTCCGTCCGCCAGGCGTGGAAGGTGCGCTGGCCCACCGCGTTGATGTAGTCGATGATCGATTGCGGCGTGGAACCGGCGAAGGTCAGGATCTCGTTGCTGTCCAGGCCGAACAGCAGCGAGACGGTGTCGTTCTCGGTGATCGGCAGGCCCAGGACGCCCTGTGCCGCGGCGCTGGTGGTGGAGTACTGCGCGGTGTTGAAGTCCGAGTAGTCGAACTCGCGCCACCACAGGTTGTAGCCCAGCGACATGCCTTCGTCGGTGAAGAACGGGTTGGTGTACGAGAACGAATAGCGCTGCAGGTAGTCGCTGCGCTGCGCCTCGACGGCCACGCGGTTGCCGCCGCCCAGGAAGTTGTTCTGCGACAGCTGGATGGAGGTGGTCAGGCCGGACAGCTGCGAATAGCCCAGGCCGAAGACGAAGCTGCCGGAGGTGGTTTCCTTGACATTGAACACCACGTCCACCTGGTCGGTCGTGCCGGGGACCGGCGTGGTCTCGACATCGACGGTCTCGAAATAGCCCAGGCGGCGCAGGCGCACGCGCGAGCGGTCCACCGCCACCTGCGAGAACCAGCTGCCCTCGAACTGGCGCATCTCGCGGCGCATCACTTCGTCGGACGTGCGCGTGTTGCCCTTGAAGACGATCCGGCGCACGTTGACGCGCGGGCCCGGCACCACCTGCAGGTTGATGGCGACGGTGCGGTTCTCGCGGTCGATGGTCGGGATGGGGTTCACCTGCGCGAACGCGTGGCCGATGTTGCCCAGCGTGGCGGTGATGGAGTCGGACGTCATTTCCAGCAGGATGCGCGAGAACGTCTGCTCGGGCTTGACGATCACCAGCTTCTCGATCTCCTCCTTCGGCAGCACCGTGTCGCCGGTGACCTTCACGTCGGAGATCTTGTACTGCTCGCCTTCGGTGATGCCGGCGGTGATGAACATGTCGCGCTTGTCGGGACTGATCGATACCTGGGTGGAGTCGATGTTGAAGTCCACGTAGCCGCGGTCCAGGTACCAGGAGTTCAGGCGCTCCATGTCGCCGGACAGCTTCTCCTTGGAATACTGGTCGTCGCGACGGTACCAGGACAGCCAGCTGGTCTCCTTGGACTCCCAGTTCTCCAGCAGGTCCTCGGTCTCGAACTTCTCGGCGCCCACCACGTTGACGTGCCTGATCTTGGCCGCCTTGCCTTCCTTCACCGTGATGGTGACGTCCACGCGGTTGCGGTCCAGCGCACTGACCGTGGGGGTGATCTCGACGTTGTACTTGCCGCGGTTGTTGTACTGGCGCACCAGTTCCTGCATCACCCGGTCCAGGCTCAGGCGGTCGAAGGTCTCGCCTTCGGCCAGGCCGATGTCCTTCAGGCCCGACAGCAGGTCCTCGGTCTTGATGTCCTTGTTGCCGGACAGGGTCAGCTTGTTGATGGCCGGCCGCTCGGTGACGGTGACCACCAGGATGTCGCCCTGGCGGTCCAGCCTGACGTCCTCGAAGAAGCCGCGCTTGTACAGTTCGCGGATCGCTTCGGCCGCCTTCGCCGGCGTGACCACGTCGCCGCGCTCGATCGGCAGGTAGGTCAGCACGGTGCCGGTGGAGATGCGCTGCAGGCCATCGATGCGGATGTCGGTGGCGGTGAACGGCGCGGTGGCCAGTGGCGCGGAGGCCACGGGTGCGGCAGCGGGTTCCGTCGTCTGGGCCAGTGCCGGCATGGCGATGGCCGAAGCCAGGGCGAGGGCAAGCAGGCGGCGGGAAGGCAGTCGCGTCATCATCACATCCGGTTGGGGTGGCTCCTGCAACGCAGGGGTGGACCGCAGGGCCGCGGTCCGGGGTGTCGCCAGGGAGGGGCAGGCCGCCTTGGAGCGTGCCGGCCCTAGGAGGTCCAGGGGCATCAGGTCACCAGACGCGTCATCAGACGCAGGATGTCGTTGTAGAACGCCAGTCCCATCAGGCCCGCCAGCGCGGCCAGGCCCACGTATTGTCCGGCCACCATGTGGCGCTCGCTCAAGGGGCTGCCCTTGACCAATTCGATAAGGTAATACAGCAGGTGGCCGCCGTCCAAGACGGGGATGGGCAGCAGGTTGATGATGGCCAGGCTCAGCGACATGGCGGCGAGGAACCACAGGAACCAGTCCGGTCCGCGCTTGGCCGACACGTTGGCCACCTGGGCGATGGTGATGGGGCCGGACACGTTCTTCAGCGAGGCGTCGCCGGTCAGCATGCGACGGATCATGCCCAGCGAATCGGAGGTCAGCTTGCCGGTCTCGCGCAGCGCTGCCGGCACCGCCGCCAGCGGCCCGTAGTGCAGGGTGGCGTCGTACTCGGGCAGGCGGGTCGTTTCCGGCGCCGCCAGGCCGAGGGCCCAGTACTGGCCCTTGGCGCCGTCCGGCAACGGGGTCAGGCGCGGCGCCAGCTCGAACGCCAGGCGCTCGCCGGCGCGGTCCACTTCGACCATGGCCATGCCGCCCCGCTTGCCCAGTGCATCGACCTGGGCGGCGATGTCGCCGAAGCCATGCACCGGCTGGCCGTCCACGGCCGTGACGATGTCACCGGCCTGCAGCACGCCGTCCGCCGCCGAGCCCGGGGCGACCTTGCCGACGATGGCGGGGGTCACCCAATGGCGCCAGACCAGTCCGCTCAGCGCGACGGCATTCTCCTGGTCGAAGTCCGCCGGCAGCCGCGACAGCGGCAGGGTGCGGGTCGTGGTGCCGCCGCCGGCGGTCTCCACTTCCACCGGCAGGTCCTCACCATCGATGGCGGCCTTGGTCAGCACGATGGACGCATCGGTCCAGGTATCGATCGTCCGGTCGCCGACCCGCAGGATGCGGTCGCCCCGCTGGAAGCCTGCATCGGCCGCGATGCCCGACACGCTGCCCACGGTGGCCGAGTAGTCCTGCTTGCCGATCACGAACATCGCCCACAGCAGGACCACGCACAGCAGCACGTTGGCCAGGGGGCCGGCCGCCACCACGGCGATGCGCTGCCAGACGGACTTACGGTTGAAGGCCTGCTCGCGCTGCGTGGCCGGGACTTCGCCCTCGGTTTCGTCCAGCATCTTCACGTAGCCGCCCAGCGGGATGGCGGCCAGGGCGAACTCGGTGCCGTGGCGGTCGCGGCGCGACCACAGCGGCTTGCCGAAGCCCACCGAGAAACGCAGTACCCTCACGCCGCAGCGGCGCGCCACCCAGTAATGGCCGAATTCGTGGAAGGTGACCAGCACGCCCAGCGCCACGATCATCCACCAGATGGAGCCCAGCAGGTCGCTCATCGGATATCGGCGCTCATGGGGAGAGGTGGCCTGCGAGGTTGCGGTCGGTCAGTCGGCGGGCCTGCATGTCCGCCGCCAGCAACGTCTCCAGCGAATCGGCCGGCGTCGCGGGCAGCGCGGCGAGGGCATCCTCGACCAGCGCAGGGATGGATAGGAAACCGATGCGGCCCTGAAGAAAGGCTGAAACCGCGACTTCGTTCGCAGCATTCAGCACGGCCGGTGCGGTACCGCCTGCCGCCATCGCCTCCCAGGCCAGCCGCAGGCAGGGGAAGGCGTCGGTGTCGGGCGCTTCGAACTCCAGCCGTGGGTGCCGCAGCAGGTCCAGCCCGCCCACGCCCGACGCGATGCGCTCGGGCCAGGCCAGGCCGACCGCCAGCGAGGTCCGCATGTCCGGCAGGCCCAGCTGCGCCAGGGTGGAACCATCGACGAATTCCACCAGCGAATGCACCAGGCTCTGGGGATGGACCAGCACGTCCAGCCGTTCGCGCCCCACGCCGAACAGGTGGTGGGCTTCGATCAGTTCCAGTCCCTTGTTCATCAGGGTGGCCGAATCGACCGAGATCTTGGGTCCCATCGACCATTTGGGATGGGCCACGGCCTGCTCGCGCGTCACCTGCGCCAGCTCGCCGCGGCGGTAACCGCGGAACGGGCCGCCCGAGGCGGTCAGCACGATGCGGCTGACATCGCCCTGAGCCTGTCGTGAACGCAGGCACTGGAAGATGGCGTTGTGCTCGCTGTCGATGGGGATGATCTCGGCACCCGAGGCGTCCGCTGCGCGGGTCACCAGTTCGCCGGCCAGCACCAGCGATTCCTTGTTGGCCAGCAGCAGGCGCTTGCCGGCGCGCGCCGCTGCCAGGGTCGACGACAGGCCCGCGGCGCCGACGATGGCGGCCACGACGGTGTCGCACTCCGGTCCCGAGACCAGCGCCTCCAGCGCCGGCATGCCCGCATGGGCCTGGGTGGGCAGGCCGGCGCCGGCCAGGCCGTCGCGCAGCCGCGCATGCAGGTTTTCGTCGGCGATCACCGCGTGGGCGGGGCGGTGCGCCACGCACAGGGCGACCAGCGCATCGACGCTGTGGCCTGCGGCCAGCACGCTGGCGCGATACCGGCCGGGATGGCGCGCGATGACATCCAGCGCGGACGCGCCGATCGAGCCGGTCGCGCCCAGAACCGCGACGTTGCGGGATGCGTGCGTGGGCATGCTCAGAATCCGAAGACTTCCTTGCCCAGCACGAAGATGGGCAGGGCCGCCAGCACGCCGTCGATGCGGTCCAGCACGCCACCATGCCCCGGGATGACGTCGCCGGAGTCCTTGGCGCCGACATGCCGCTTGAGCAGGCTCTCGAACAGGTCGCCCACCACCGAGAACAGCACGGTGAAGATGGCCACCAGCAGCACGCCCGGCAACTGGGCCACGCCCGCACCGGCCAGCAGCGCCCCGGCCGCGGCCACCAGCATGCCGGCGGCCAGGCCACCCAGCAGGCCTTCCAGGGTCTTGTTCGGGCTGATGCGCGGTGCCAGCTTGCGCCCGGCGAACCAGCGGCCGCCGAAGTGGCGTCCGGTGAAGTAGGCGCCGCTGTCGGCGGCCCACACGATGGCCAGGGCGACGAACAGCCAGATGTGGCCGTTCGGCACCGAGGAGTGGATCAACCCCAGTGCGCACCAGGCCGGCACGACGGCCAGCGTGCCGGCGGCCAGCTTGAACACGCGCGCCCACGTCTGGTGATCGGAGGCGAAATGGAAGAAGCGCAGCCACAGCAGCGCCAGCAGCCACCAGCCGGCGCCCACCAGCGCCATCAGCCGCAGCGGCACCAGGTCGGTGGAGCCGCGCGAGGCCCACACCAGCAGCACCATCAGCAGCAGGTTGGCGGTCAGCAGCACCGTGCGCTGCAGGGTGTCGTCGATCTCGGCCAGCTTGAACCATTCCCACAGGCCCACCAGGAATACCAGCGCCGCCAGCATCACCAGCCATGAGGTGGGCAGCAGCAGGATGGCGCCTATGGCGAAGGGCGCCATGACCAGCGCGGCGATGACACGGGTGCGGGTGGCGCTCATGCGGGTGAATCCTCGGTGGCGCCGCCGGCCACTTGGGCACTGGTCAGGCCGAAGCGGCGCTCGCGCCGGGCGAAGTCGTCCAGCGCGCGCTGCAGGAGCGTGGCGTCCAGGTCGGGCCACAGCACGTCGGTGAACCAGAGTTCGGTGTACGCCAGCTGCCACAGCAGGAAGTTGCTGACGCGGTGGTCGCCGCCGGTGCGGATGAACAGGTCGGGCGGGGGCAGGTCGGCCAGCGCGACGTGCGCGCCCAGTGCCGCCTCGTCGATGTCCTCCGGCCGCAGGCGCCCGGCTGCGACCTCGGCGGCCAGCGCCCTGGCCGCGAACGCGATGTCCTGGCGGCCGCCGTAGCTGGCGGCGATGACCAGGTGCAGGCGGGCATTGCCGGCGGTCAGGTCCTCGGCGGCATCCATGCGCGCGCGGATATCCGCAGAAAAGCGCGCACGGTCGCCGATGAAGCGCACGCGCACCTGGCGCCGGTGGAGTTCCTCCACCTCGCGGTCCAGCGCATTGAGGAACAGCTTCATCAGCGCGCCGACTTCCTCCTCCGGCCGTCCCCAGTTCTCGCTGGAGAACGCGAACAGGGTCAGCGCGCCGATGCCGCGCTCCAGGCAGAAGTCGATGCAGACATTGACCGCGCGCGCGCCCGCACGGTGGCCGATCACGCGCGGGCGACGCCGGCGCTCCGCCCACCGCCCGTTGCCGTCCATGATGACGGCCAGGTGGCGGGGCACGGCTGGGGACGCGGCAGGGGACATGGCAGTCCTCAGACCGCCATCAGTTCCTGTTCCTTTGCCTTGACCACGTCGTCGACGTCCTTGATGGACTTGTCGGTCAGCTTCTGGATCTCCTCCTCGGCGCGACGCTCGTCGTCCTCGGTGATCTGCTTGTCCTTCAGCAGGTCCTTGATCTGCTGGTTGGCGTCGCGACGGATGTTGCGGATGGCCACCTTGGCGTCCTCGCCCTCGCCGTGCACCACCTTGGAGAGTTCCTTGCGGCGCTCCTCGGTCAGCGCGGGCAGGTTGAGCCGGATGGTGGTGCCGGCGGTGTTCGGGGTCAGGCCCAGGTCCGAGGCCAGGATGGCCTTCTCGACCGCGCCCACGATCTGCTTCTCCCACGGGGTGATGGTCAGCGAACGCGAGTCGGAGATGGTGACGGTGGCGACCTGGCTCAGCGGCACGTCCGAACCGTAGTAGTTGACCTTCAGGTGCTCGACCAGGGCCGTGGAGGCGCGGCCCGTGCGGACCTTGACCAGCGTGTGGCGGAGCGCGTCGATGCTCTTGGCCATGCGCGCCTGCGCGTCTTTCTTGATGTCGTTGAGCATCGCCCTTTCCGTTGCAAAGCCTGTAAACGGCCGATTATAGGGCGATTCGGGGCCGTTGCCGACCGCCGCCGCATCGCTCAACGGGAATGATGCGGCGCCGCATCGTGCAGGTCGTGGCCGCAGCCGACCCCGCGCTCGATCTGCAGGGTGGCGTGGTTGATGCCGAAGCGGTGGTCCAGGGCATGCACGGTGGCATCGATGAAGGCGTCGTGGTCGTCCTCGCGCGGCCGCACCAGGTGGGCGGTCAGGGCGATCTCGTTGGCGCCCAGCGACCAGATGTGCAGGTGATGCACCGCCGCCACGCCCGGCTGGGCCCGCAGGAAGGTGCCCACCTCGTCCGCGTCCACGCTGCCCGGCACGGCGTCCATGGCGGCATCGAAGCTGTCGCGCAGCAGGCGCCACGACCCGATCGCCACCACCACCGCGATCAGCAGGGCGGTGGCCGGATCCAGCCAGGCCCAGCCCAGCGTGGCCATGCCCACCCCGGCCAGGACCGCGGCCAGCGACACCGCGGCGTCGGCCATCAGGTGCAGGAAGGCCCCGCGCTTGTTGAGGTCGTGCGCATGCCCGTCCCGCACCAGCCAGGCGGCGCCCAGGTTGACCAGGATGCCCAGCGCGGCCACCACGATGACGGGCGTGGCGGGGATGTCCGGGGGCGCACTGAACCGGCGGAAGGCTTCCCAGCCCAGCGCGCCCGAGAACACCATCAGCAGTACCGCATTGGCGAGCGGGGACAGCAGGGTGGCGCGGCGCCAGCCGTAGGTGTGCCGGCCGCGCGGGGGGCGACGGGCGATCGCCGCGGCGCTCCACGCCAGCGCCAGCCCCAACACGTCGCCCAGGTTGTGCAGGGCGTCCGAAAGCAGGGCCAGCGAGTTGGTGTGGAAGCCGTAGCCCGCTTCCAGCGCGGTGTAGGCCAGGTTGATCAGGGTGACCGAGGCGAACGCACGCGTTGCCGATGCATGCGGATGCGCATGCGCCGCGTGGCCGTGATCGTGTCCAAGTCCCATGGAGCGTAGGGTGCCGGCAGGCGGTGGCCGGACACTATTACAGCCAACGGCAGGACATGCCCGTGCTGCGCCAGGCTCAGCCGCGGCCTTTCACCAGCGTGCCCACGTGCTCGCCGCGCAGGATGCGCATCAGGTTGCCGGGCACGGACAGGTCGTAGATGCGCAGCGGCACGTCGCTGTCGCGGCACAGGGCGAAGGCGGCGGTGTCCATCACCTGCAGGTCGCGGGCGATGACCTCGTCGTAGGTGAGCTGGTCGTAGCGCTTGGCATCGGGGTGCTTGCTGGGGTCCTTGTCGTACACCCCGTCCACCTTGGTGGCCTTCAGCAGCAGGTCCGCGCCGATCTCGATCGCGCGCAGCGCCGCGCCCGAGTCGGTGGTGAAGAAGGGATTGCCGGTGCCGGCGGCGAAGATCGCGATGCGGCCCTTCTCCAGGTGGCGGATGGCGCGACGGCGGATGTAGTCCTCGCACACGTCGTTGATCTTGATGGCGCTCATCACCCGGCACTTGGCGCCCAGCTTCTCCAGCGCGTCCTGCATGGCCAGGGCATTGATCACGGTGGCCAGCATGCCCATCTGGTCGCCGGTCACGCGGTCCATGCCGCCGGCCGCCAGGCCGGCGCCGCGGAAGATGTTGCCGCCCCCGATCACCAGGCCCACTTCCGCGCCCGCCTCGCGCGCCTCGATGATCTCGCGGGCGATGCGGGTGATCACGGTGGGATCGATGCCGTAATCCTCGGCCCCCATCAGCGCCTCGCCGGACAGTTTGAGCAGGATGCGGCGATAGGCGAGGGGAGCGGGCATGGGGGTCTCGGCGTGGGGGCAAACGCGTCGATTCTAGCCGAGCGGGACGTTTCAGTCGCCGGGTTCGTAGATCGCGTACAGCTTGCGTGCCGGTTCCAGCACCTCCCACACGCCGCTGAAGCCGGCGGGTACCACGAAGCTCTGGCCGGCCTCCAGCACCACGACGTCCCCGCCCGCGTGGTCGCGCAGCCGCACGCGTCCGCTGAGCAGATGGCAGAACTCGTGCTCGGTGTACTCCACGCGCCAGGCGCCCACGCCGCCTTCCCACACCCCGCAGTGGAATCGTTGGTCCGGCGAGGAATACGCGTTGGCGAGGGCCTGGTGCGGCTGGCCATGGACCAGGCGCCCGGCGGCGACCGGCGCGCGCGTGGCGTCATCCGGCAGATGCGGTACGGCAACGATGCGGGGCATGGCGGGGTCTCGGGTCGGGGCCGCTATCATGGCGTTCCCTTTCGGCAGCCATCAAGGAACGGCCATGAGCGTGCGCACCCTGCAGGAATTCCTTGCCTCGACCCATGAAAAGGACGCCGGCGCGGACGCGTTCGAACTGGAGAGCCCGCACCTGCTGGAGGTGCGCCTGAACGGGCTGGTGTGGGCCAAGGCGGGGGCGATGGTGGCGCGCAAGGGGTCGGTGAAGTTCACCCGCCAGGGCGTGCTGGAGCAGGGCCTGGGCAACCTGCTGAAGAAAGCCGTCAGTGGCGAAGGCATGCAGTTGATGAAGGTCGAGGGGCAGGGCCGGGTGTATCTGGCCGACGCCGGCAAGAAGATCACGCTGCTGCGCCTGGCCGGCGAATCCATCTTCGTCAACGGCAACGACGTGCTGGCGGTGGAGTCGGGCATCGAGAGCCGCATCACCATGATGCGCAAGGTGGCCGGCATGCTGTCGGGCGGCCTGTTCAATGTGCGGCTGAGCGGGCACGGCATCGTCGCCATCACCTCGCACTACGAGCCGCTGACGTTGCCGGTGAACGCGCAGACCGGCCCCGTGTTCACCGACCCCAATGCGACCGTGGCGTGGTCCGGTGGCCTGGCGCCCGAAATCATCACCGACATCTCGCTGGGCACGCTGATGGGGCGCGGATCGGGCGAGAGCATCCAGCTGCGCTTCGCCGGCGAGGGCTGGGTAGTGGTGCAGCCGTACGAAGAGGTGGCGCTGCAGCCGCGGCCGTAGCCGGCGCGCGTCAGCCGCCCATGGCGCCGACCGAGACGCGGTTGCGGCCCTCGCGCTTGGCGCCGTACAGCGCCTCGTCCGCCGCGCGCAGCAGGTCGTCGACGTGGCGGAACTGCTCCAGCGCGCCCTGGGTGGCCAGGCCGGCGGAGAAGGTGATGTGCAGGGGGTGTCCATCCACCTCGGCCATCGCCACCCCCGAGACTTCCGACAGGATGCGGCGCACGACCTGCGCGGCGGCGTCCTCGCCGATGCCCGGCAGCACCACCAGGAATTCCTCGCCGCCGTAGCGGGCGACGATATCGCTGCTGCGCACGTGACGCAGCAGGGCCTTGGCGAAGTTGCGCAGCACCTCGTCGCCGACCAGATGGCCCCAGCGGTCGTTGACCTGCTTGAAGTCGTCCAGGTCGATGAAGGCGATCGACAGCGGCCAGCCGTGGCGGGTGGCGGTATCGAATTCCTTCTCCAGCACCTCTTCCAGCTGGCTGCGGTTGTACACCCCGGTCAGGGGGTCGCGACGGACCTCTTCGGCCAGGCGGCGCGCGCGGTCCTCGTGCTCGTCCGCTTCCTTGCGCGCACGCGCGGCTTCCTGGATCTCGCGCAGGTTGCGCACCACCAGCAGTTCGCGTGCCTGGTCGAGCAGGGCCTGGATGCGGGCGGGCGGCGCGGGCGGCACGTCGAACATCGCGCAGACCTCGGGCAGGGCGGACACCATTTCCTCGGTCAGCGCCAGGTAGGACGCATAGTCCAGCCCCAGGCGCGTCGCCGCCTGCATCGCGGCGTCGCGATGGGCCTGTTCGCTGCGCGATGCGTCGGCACCGGCCAGCCAGATGTCGGCGACGTGGCCGGAGACCGCCACGCAGGCATTGAAGGGCGTATCGGACGCGGGCGCTTCGCTTTCCAGGATCGCCTCGCGCAACAACGCCGGCAGGTTCCACTGCCGTGCCAGCCAGCCGCCGACCGTCGCGTGGTCGCACCCCAGCCATTCGCGCTCGGCCGCCAGCAGTCCGGCGTTGTCGGCGGCGCGCTCGACCAGCCGCGCGTAGTCTTCGCCCAGCACTTCCAGCAGGGCCAGCATGCCGATGTCCTGCAGCAGGCCGGCCAGCATCAGTTCTTCCGCCTTGCGCAGGCCGGCATGCTGGCCGAGCAGTCGCGATGCCAGCGCCGCGGTCACGCTGCGGCGCCACACGCGCTCGCGCGCCACCGGATGGCTGCCCTGGCCGCACTGGGCGAGGGAAAAGCCCAGCGCCAGCGTCAGCGTGGCGTTGAGACCCAGCACGGTGAGCGCCTGGGACAGGTTTTCCACGCGGCGCCGGCTGGCGTACAGCGGCGAGTTGGCGATGCGCAGCATGCGCGCGCTGAGCGCCGCATCCAGGCCGATGGTGTCGGCGGCCGTCGCCATCACCACATCCGGGTCCTGCGCCAGTTCGATGATGCGCAGCGCCACCCCGGGCGGGCTGGGCAGGTTGCGGCAGTTCAGCAACTGGGCTTCGAGTTCGGGACGCATCCGGGCGCGCGCAAGGCGTGAGAGAGTGACCGGCAGCATGCCAGCAAAGCGTGACGAAGTGTCACCTTTGTAACCAGTTTCGGCGCTGCGCGCGCAAACTTTAGACGGCTGCGACGAACGGTCGCACGGGGCGGACCAACGCCCGCCCGGAAACGGAAAAAGCCGCGGTTTCCCGCGGCTTTTCCGTGTTCGGCGGACCGGTGCGCGGCTTACGCCAGGCCGGCCTGCTTCATCACTTCGGCGGCGTAGTCTTCCACCACCTTCTCGATGCCTTCGCCCACGACCAGGCGCTGGAAACCGACCACGTCGGCGCCTGCGGCCTTGACCACCTGCTCGACGCTCTTGTCGCTGTCCAGCACGTACGGCTGGCCGTACAGGGTGACCTCGTTGATGATCTTGTTGATCTTGCCCGAGATGATCTTCTCCAGGATGTCGGCCGGCTTGGCCTTGTCCTTGTCCGACATCTTGGCCAGCTCGATCTCCTTCTCCTTCGCCACGAACTCGGCCGGCACGTCGGCGGCCTTGTTGTGCGGCGGGTTCATCGCGGCGACGTGCATGGCCAGGCCACGGGCCAGGTCGGCGTCGCCACCCTTGACCTCGACCAGCACGCCGATCTTGCCGCCGTGCACGTAGGCGGCGACGTTGTTGGCGCTGTCGATGGCGACCAGGCGGCGGATCTGCATGTTCTCGCCCAGCTTGGCGATGGCGGCGGCGCGGGCTTCCTCGACGGTTTCGCCGGAGGGCAGCTTGGCCGACTTCAGCGCCTCGACATCGGCGGCGCCGGCGGTCAGCGCGGCCTGGGCCACGGCGTCGGTGAAGGCGATGAAGTTGGCGTCCTTGGCGACGAAGTCGGTTTCGGAATTGATCTCCACCAGCACGGCCTTGCCGCCGTCCTGGGCCACGGCGATGCGGCCTTCGGCGGTGACGCGGTCGGCCTTCTTGTCGGCCTTGGCCAGGCCCGACTTGCGCAGCCACTCGGCGGCGGCGTCGATGTCGGCGTTGTTCTCGGTGAGCGCCTTCTTGCACTCCATCATGCCGGCGCCGGTGCGCTCGCGCAGTTCCTTGACCAGGGAAGCGGTGATTTCCACGGGATTACCTCGGTTATCGAATTCGGTGGACGGACGGAACGCCGTCCTGTCTTGTCCCGGCCCGTGCGGATCGCGCCGGGCGGGGAAGGAAAGCCGCCGCGCAGCATGGCGCGGCGGCGTTGCAGCCGGATTACTCGGCGGCCGCTTCGTCGGACTTCTTGCCGGCGGCCTTCTTGGCCGGCGCGCGACGGGCGCCCTTGTCGTCGCCGCCTTCGGCGAACTCTTCCTCGCGCACCACCGCGGCGTTCGGCGCAGCGGCCTTGCCTTCCAGCACGGCGTCGGCGGCGGCGCGCGCGTACAGCTGCACGGCGCGGATGGCGTCGTCGTTGCCGGGGATGGCGTAGTCGACCAGGGCCGGATCGTAGTTGGAGTCGACCACCGCGACCACCGGGATGCCGAGCTTCTTGGCTTCCTTGATGGCGATGTCTTCATGGCCGATGTCGATGACGAACAGGGCGTCCGGCAGGCGGTTCATTTCCTTGATGCCGCCCAGCGAGGCCAGCAGCTTCTCGCGCTCGCGGCGCAGGCCCAGCACTTCGTGCTTGACCAGCTTCTCGAACGTGCCGTCGGTTTCGGCGGCTTCCAGTTCCTTCAGGCGGGCGACCGACTTCTTCACGGTGGCGAAGTTGGTCAGCGTGCCGCCCAGCCAGCGCTGGGTCATGTACGGCATGCCGCAACGCTCGGCCTCTTCCTTCACCGCCTCGCGCGCGCTGCGCTTGGTGCCCAGGAACAGGATGGTGCCGCGCTTCTGCGCCACGCCCGAGATGAAGTTCATCGCGTCGTTGAACAGCGGAACGGTCTTCTCAAGGTTGATGATGTGGATCTTGCCGCGGGCGCCGAAGATGTACGGCGCCATCTTGGGGTTCCAGTAGCGGGTCTGGTGGCCGAAATGGACGCCGGCTTCCAGCATCTGGCGCATGGTGACTTGGGGCATTGCGGTAACTCCATCGAAGGGGAACCCACCGTCCGGTTCAAGGGAGGACGGCGCCGGTGAGGGCGGGGTTCCGGGGTTGGGCCTCCCTGCGGCTTCCGTGTCCGAACCCTTCAGCGAAGGGCACCCCGGCACGGGTTGGGGCAGCAGGTGTGGATTCGTCGGTGTCGCCCGACGTGGGCGGTCCGGCCGGGCGGACCCGGGCGCGAAGCCGCGGGAGTATAGCCGGGCAGGGCGGGTCGCGGCAAATCAGGGCCTGGCTGAACCGGGGCGGGGTGCTCGGAACGTTCAGCCCGGCGGCCAAATGGGGGATAATCGGCCAATGGCCATCCAGTTGAAAACCCCCGAAGACCTCGCCCAGATGCGCATCGCCGGCCGCCTTGCCGCCGAAGTGCTGCAGGTGGTCGCCCCGCACGTGAAGCCGGGCGTGACCACCGCCGAACTGGACCGCATCTGCCACGATCATATCGTCAACGTGCAGAAGGCCATCCCGGCCAACGTGGGCTACAAGGGCTTTCCGGCCACCGTCTGCACCTCGGTCAACAACGTCATCTGCCACGGCATTCCCAGCGAAGGGAAGGTGCTCAAGGACGGCGACATCCTCAACATCGACGTCACCGTCATCAAGGACGGCTGGCATGGCGACACCAGCCGCATGTACATCGTCGGCACGCCGTCGGTGATGGCCAGGCGCCTGGTGGACGTGACCCGCGAGGCCATGTTCCGCGGCATCCGCGCGGTCAGGCCCGGCGCGACCCTGGGCGATGTCGGCCACGCGATCCAGCAGTACGCCGAAAGCGAGCGCTTCAGCGTGGTGCGCGAGTACTGCGGCCACGGCATCGGCAAGGTCTACCACGACGAACCGCAGGTGCTGCATTACGGCCGCCCCGGCGAGGGCGTGGTGCTGAAACCCGGCATGACCTTCACCATCGAGCCGATGATCAACGAGGGCGCGCGCCACACCCGCGTGCTGCCCGATGGCTGGACCGTGGTCACCAAGGACCGCAAGCTGTCCGCGCAGTGGGAGCACACCGTTGCGGTGACCGAGGACGGCGTGGAGATCCTGACCCGCGTGCCGGGCGACGACAACGACCTGTGAGCAGTCCTCCAGCCGCGAACGGACAGGCGACGCGGCTTCCGGACATCGGCCCGGACGTCGCCGACGACGCGGCCTGGGCGGCGGCGGCGCGCGCCTCGCTGGCCCATACCGATGCCCGGCTGGACAAGCGCTTCGACCAGGACGACGGCATGGACCGCATCCTGGCGCTGCGCGCGCGGGCGGTCGACCACCTGCTGAAGGACGCCTGGCTGCGTTGCATTCCGGCGGAGGCGCCGATGGCGCTGTTCGCCGTGGGCGGGTACGGGCGCGGCGAACTGTTCCCGCAGTCCGACGTGGACGTGCTGGTGCTGGCCTCGGCCGACACCCAGCAACGGTACCACGAGGCGGTGGCGCGGTTCTTCGCCATGCTGTGGGACGCCGGGCTGCCGATCAGCCACGGCGTGCGCTCGGCGACCGAGTGCACGGCCGCGGCCGCGGCCGACCAGACGGTGCTGACCGCGCTGATCGAAGAGCGCCTGATCGTCGGCGAGCCGGTGGACGAAGCCCTGCTGATCGACGCCATCGGCGCGGCGCGGGTGTGGCCGCCACGCGACTTCTTCGTCGCCAAGCGCGAGGAACTGCGCATCCGCCATGCCCGCTTCGGCGACACCTCCGACAACCTGGAGCCCAACATCAAGGACGGCCCCGGTGGCCTGCGCGACCTGCACACGCTGGGCTGGATGGCGCTGCGCACCTTCGGCGTGCGCGACCTCGAACCGCTGGTGGGCATGGGCCATCTGGGCCAGGACGAAGCGGTCGCGCTGGCACGCGAGCGCCGCGCCCTCGGGCGCCTGCGCTACGGCCTGCACCGTGTCGCCGGGCGCGCGGAAGAACGCCTGCGCTTCGATTACCAGAAGACGCTGGCCCAGCGGCTGGGCTTCGCCGACGACGCCGAAAGCCTGGGCGTCGAGAAGATGATGCAGGGGTTCTACCGCAGCGCCGCCATCGTGCGCCGGATCAGCGACCGCCTGCTGCAGCGCTTCGAGGAACAGTTCGACGGCGAGGCGCTGCCCGAGCCGCTGGACGACCGGTTCGCCCTGCGCCGCGGCTACCTGGCCGCACGCGATCCCGCCTGGCCGGGGAACGATGCCGGCCAGGTGTTCGCCCTGTTCGCCGCGTGGGCCGCCCACCCGCAGGTGCGCGGCCTGCATTCGCGTACGGCACGCGCGCTGGCCGAGGCGCTGCCGAAGCTGTCCGCCTATCCCGACGCCACGCGCGCGCAGCGCGATGCCTTCATGGCGCTGCTGCGCGGGCCGCGCGCGGTGGAAACGCTCACCCGCATGGCGCGGCTCGGCGTGCTGGGGCAATGGATCCCCGCGTTCGCGCGGGTATCGGGCCGCATGCAGTTCGACCTGTTCCATGTGTACACCGTCGACCAGCACACGTTGATGGTGCTGCGGAACATCGCCGCTTTCGCGGCCGGCCGCGCGGACGAGCGCTTCTCGATCGCGCACGAAGTCTGGCCGCGCCTGCGCAAGCCGGAGCTGCTGCTGCTGGCCGGCCTGTTCCACGACATCGCCAAGGGCCGCGGCGGGGACCATTCCGAACTCGGCGCGGTCGACGCGCGTGAGTTCTGTGCCGCGCATGCGCTCAGCGAATCCGACGCCGATCTGGTGGCCTGGCTGGTGGAACAGCACCTGCGCATGTCGGTGACCGCGCAGAAGCAGGACATCGCCGACCCGGACGTGATCCATGCCTTCGCCGCGCGGGTGAAGGACCGCGAGCGGCTGGACTACCTGTACCTGCTGACCTGCGCCGACATCGCCGGCACCAGCCCCAAGCTCTGGAACGCGTGGAAGGACCGGCTGCTGGCCGACCTCTACTTCGCCGCGCGCCGGGTACTGCGCGAAGGACTGGAGAACCCCGTCGCGGTGGACGAGCGCCTGGCGGAGGCGCGCGGCAGCGTGCGCGCGCTGCTGGAAGTGCAGGGCATGACGGCCGCGCAGGCCGATGCATTGTTCGCCGCGATGCCGGAGGAGAGCTTCCTGCGCTTCCGTCCGGAACAACTGGCGTGGCAGGCGCAGGCCATCCGGGGCGCCACCCCGGGCCAGACGCGCGTGCGCGCGCGCCGGATCGCCGACGATGCCGATGCGATGGAAGTCTTCGTGCATTCGCCGGACCGCGACGGCCTGTTCGCCGCCATCCTCGCCACCCTGGACCGCATGGGCTTCGCCATCCACCAGGCGCGCGTGCTGGTGGGCCCGCAGGGCGCGGTGTTCGATACGTTCGAGGTGCTGCCCGCCGATGCCTATGCCACGCGCGATCCGGCCGACATCGAACACGGGCTGGGCCAGGCCCTGGCGCGTCCGCTGGATGGCGTGCGTACTTCGCGGCGTGCGGTTCCGCGGCAGCTGAAGCACTTCCGGTTCGCGCCGCGCATCGAGTTCGGCATCACGCCGGATGGCCGGCGCACGATCCTGGGCCTGGTGGCCCCGGACCGTCCCGGGCTGCTGTCCGACGTGGCGCAGGTGCTGCGCCGGCAGGGACTGCGCGTGCACGATGCGCGCATCGCCACGTTCGGCGAACGCGCCGAGGACGTGTTCCAGATCACCGACGAGCACGACCAGCCCCTCATTGAAACCGACAGGCAGGCCGCGCTGCGCGATGCGCTGCGCGCCGGCCTGGACACTCCCACCTGAGCACACCCCTGCAGGACCTTCGATGACCCGCAAAGCCACCAAGACCGAAGAACTGAAGTCCACCATCGAGAGCGCCTTCGAGCGCCGCGCCGAGCTGACGCCGGCCGAGATCGAGGGTTCCACCCGTACCGCCGTCGAACTGGCCATCGAGGGCCTGGAGAGCGGGAAACTGCGCGTGGCCGAACCCGACGGCAAGGGCGGCTGGAAGGTCAACGAGTGGCTGAAGAAGGCCGTGCTGCTGTATTTCCGCGTCAACGAGATGGAGCTGGTCGAAGCCTACCCCGCGCCGTTCTGGGACAAGGTCGAGGCCCGCTTCGGCGCCTTCGACGAGAACGACTTCCGCAAGGCCGGCGTGCGTGTGGTGCCCGGCGCCATCGCGCGCCGCGGCACGTACTTCGGCAAGGACGTGGTGCTGATGCCCAGCTTCGTCAACATCGGCGCCCATGTCGGCGAGGGCACGATGGTCGATACCTGGGCGACGGTGGGTTCGTGCGCGCAGGTCGGCAAGCACTGCCACCTGTCCGGCGGCGCCGGCATCGGCGGCGTGCTGGAACCGCTGCAGGCCAGCCCGACGATCATCGAGGACCACTGCTTCATCGGCGCGCGCTCGGAAGTCGTCGAAGGCGTGGTGATCGGCCACCACAGCGTGATCGGCATGGGGGTGTTCATCGGCCAGTCCACGCGCATCTACAACCGCGCCACCCGGGAAATCACCTACGGTTACGTGCCGCCGGGCAGTGTCGTCGTCTCCGGCTCGCTGCCGGCCGCCGACGGGTCGCACTCGCTGTACTGCGCGGTGATCGTCAAGCAGGTCGACGAGAAGACGCGGAGCAAGACCAGCGTCAACGAGCTGCTGCGCGGGTTGGCGGACTGAGCCTTGCCAAAGCCATGATCGCATCCGCGTTCGCCTTGGCTGCGCTTGCCGCCGTGCCAGCGGACTTGCCGGCCGGTTGGCATCCTCTTCCAGCGGCAGCGCTGACAGGGGAATGGCGCGACGAGTCGCCGGTCCGTTTCGCCAGGCTCGTTGCGGATTTCAACGGAGACGGCCATGAGGATCTCGCGATCCTGCTGCGCTCCTCGCGCAACGAGGCGCTCTGGGTCCGCCTGGGGAATGGCCCCGGCGCGGCGGTCTGGCAGAAGCTGGCTGAACTGCCGGATGGCGTGACAGACGATCCCTCCACCATGGGCGTGCAACGGGTCACTCCCGGCGTCGTGCCCTACGGATGCTTTGACGGCGCCGGGGATTGCAACTTCGGTCCCGATGCGCAGCGTCCCAAGCTGGTGCTGACATCGCCGGCCATCGATTTCTTCCGGATGGGGTCATCCGCATCCGTTTTCTTCTGGAGCAACTCACGCAGGACATTCCTGCGGGTGTGGACGAGTGACTGATATGACGACGCTTTACGGCTTGAAGAACTGCGACACCTGCAAGAAGGCGACGAAGTGGCTGGACCGTTTCGGCGTCGCGTATGAATTCGTCGACTATCGCGACAACCGGCAGCCGCCCGAGACGCTGAAGGACTGGGCGGAGAAAGCGGGTGGATGGGATGCGTTGATCAACAAGTCGTCGACCACGTGGCGGCAACTGCCGGAAAACCGCAAGACGCCCGGCTCGGACGCGGAGTGGAAGCTGCTGCTGAAGGAGTATCCGCAGCTGATCCGCCGTCCTGTCGTCGTCGGGGGCGTGGCGGGCTTTTCACAGGGCTTCAGCGACAATGGCTTCAAGAAGCAGTTCGGAGCCGGATCGTGAGCGATGTCGTCGAGCTGTCCTGCGAACTGATCCGCCGTCATTCGGTGACGCCGGACGATGCCGGTTGCCAGCAGGTCCTGGCGACCCGGCTGTCGCAATGGGGATTCCACTGCGAGCACCTGCGCTTCGGCGAGACCGACAACCTCTGGGCCACGCACGGCAGCGGATCGCCGGTGCTGGTGCTGCTGGGCCACACCGACGTGGTGCCGCCCGGGCCGCTGGATGCGTGGACCAGCGATCCGTTCGTGCCTACCGTCCGCGACGGCGTGCTCTACGGGCGTGGCACCGCCGACATGAAGTGCAGCGTGGCCGCCTGCACGATCGCACTGGAACGCTTCGTCGACGCGCACCCGGACCATCCGGGCACGGTCGCGCTGCTGGTCACGTCGGACGAGGAAGGCCCGGCGCACGATGGTGTGAAGAAGGTTGCCGAGCTGTTCCGCGAGCGCGGACAGAAGATCGACTGGTGCATCACCGGCGAGCCGTCATCGAAAGACGTGCTGGGTGACCTGCTGCGCGTGGGTCGTCGTGGCACGCTGACCGGCACCCTGCAGGTGCACGGCGTGCAAGGCCACGTGGCCTATCCGCACAAGGCGCTCAATCCCATCCACAAGGCGTTGCCGGCGCTGGACGAACTCGCCGCGCGCCAGTGGGACGAGGGCTACGAGACCTTCCCGCCGACCAGCCTGCAGATCTCCAACATCAACGCGGGTACCGGCGCCAGCAACGTCATTCCGGGTGAGCTGCAGGTGGTGTTCAACCTGCGCTTCAATCCCAGCTGGACGGCGGAGAAGCTGGAGCAGGAAATCGAAGACATCTTCCGTCGCCACGGCGTGGACTACAGCCTGCAGTGGCTGCGCGGCGGCGAGCCGTTCTACACGCCGGAGGGCCACCTGCGCGCCACCGCGCGGGCGGTGCTGGGCGAATTCGCCGGCGCACCGCCGGAAGAAAGCACGGCGGGCGGCACCTCCGATGCGCGCTTCATCGCCCCGCTGGGCGCGGAGTGCATCGAGGTCGGGCCGGTCAACGCCAGCATCCACAAGGTCGACGAGCACGTGCGCGTGGCGGATCTGGAAGCACTGCCGGGCTTGTACCAGGCCTTGGTGGAGCGCCTGATGCTGCCGGCTCGCACCGCGCTGTAGGAGCGCCTGAGGCTGTCGGCTCGCACCGCGCTGTAGGAGCGCCCTGGGGCGCGATGCCTTTCCACCCGTTCCTGAAAAGCATGGCGCCCTGGGGCGCTCCTACAGGAGTGCGGTGGTTGCAGGCGCAACTTTTTTCGGGGCTTGCCAAGGTCTGGTCGGACCGGTTACGGTCGCCCCATGCCCTGCCGCGCCATCATCGCCAATAACCGCAACAACCTGCGCCCGAACAACCGGACGCGGGCGATGCGGCTCTGCGACTAGGCAAGGAAAGACCTGCCGGATTCCAGAAACCCGCATCGCAAGATGCGGGTTTCTTCGTTTCCGGCTTCCGCCACCGACCCCACCCAGGAGCTTCCACCCATGTGTTCCATCTTCGGCATCTTCGGGCTGCAGCCCGGCGACGACATCGCGGCCCTGCGAAGGCAGGCCCTGGAGCTGTCCCAGAAGCAGCGCCACCGCGGTCCCGACTGGAGCGGCGTGTACCACGACGGGGGCGCCATCCTGGTGCACGAGCGGCTGGCCATCGTCGACCCGGCCGGTGGTTCGCAGCCCTTGCGTTCGGCGGACGGCGACCTGGTGCTGGCCGTCAATGGCGAGATCTACAACCATCGCGAACTCAAGGCGGAACTGGCGCAGGACTACGCCTTCCAGACCGGTTCGGACTGCGAAGTCATCAACGCGCTGTACCGCGAAGACGCGCCGGCGTCGTTCCTCAACCGTCTCAATGGCATCTTCGCTTTCGCATTGTGGGACAAGGCGACAGGGCATGCATTGATCGCGCGCGATCCGATCGGCGTCTGCCCGCTGTACTGGGGCCACGACCGCGAGGGCCGCCTGTGCGTGGCCTCGGAGATGAAGGCGCTGGCGCCGATCTGCGCCGACGTGGCGCAGTTCCCCCCGGGCCACTATTACGACACCGCCACGCGCGCGCTGGTGAAGTACTACGAAAAGCCCTGGCGCGACTACGCGGCGGTCGAGGGCGTGCAGGTGCCGAAGGACGAACTGCGCGAAGCCTTCGAACGCGCGGTGCACCGGCAGCTGATGACCGACGTGCCCTACGGCGTGCTGCTCTCGGGCGGACTGGATTCCTCGCTGGTGGCGGCCGTGGCCGCGCGCTATGCGCGCCATCGCGTCGAGGACAACGACAGGACGGAGGCATGGTGGCCGCGGCTGCACTCCTTCGCCATCGGCCTGGAAGGCTCGCCCGACCTGGCCGCCGCCGAAGTCGCGGCGAAGGCGCTGGGCACGGTGCACCACGGGTTCACCTACACGTTCCAGGAGGGTCTGGATGCGATTCCCGAGGTGATCCGCCACATCGAAACCTACGATGTCACCACCATCCGCGCCTCCACGCCCATGTACCTGCTGGCGCGGCGAATCAAGGCGATGGGGGTGAAGATGGTGCTGTCGGGCGAGGGCAGCGACGAGATCTTCGGCGGCTACCTGTACTTCCACAAGGCGCCGAACGCGCGCGAATTCCATGAGGAACTCGTGCGCAAGCTGGACGCGCTGCACAACTACGACTGCCTGCGCGCCAACAAGTCGATGATGGCCTGGGGCGTGGAGCCGCGCGTGCCGTTCCTGGACGTGGAGTTCCTCGACGTGGCGATGAAGATGGATGCCGCGTACAAGATGGTCGACAAGACCCGCGATGGCGCGCGGCGGATGGAAAAGGGCGTGCTGCGCGAGGCCTTCGAAGGCTACCTGCCGGAGTCGATCCTGTGGCGGCAGAAGGAGCAGTTCAGCGATGGCGTGGGCTATGGCTGGATCGACGGCCTGAAGGCGCATGCCGAGGCGCAGGTCAGCGACCGCGAACTGGCGGCGGCCGACAAGCGTTTCCCGGTCAACCCGCCGCAAACCAAGGAAGCCTACTTCTACCGCACGCTGTTCGAGCAGCACTATCCCGGACAGGCCTGTGCGGAGACGGTGCCCGGCGGCAAGTCGATCGCCTGCTCGTCGCCGGCCGCCATCGCCTGGGATGCGAGCTTCGCCAAGATGGCCGATCCCTCGGGCCGCGCCGTTGCCGGCGTGCATGCATCGGCATTGTCCTGATCTTTCCATCTTTCGCCCACATCAACCCGCGCCGCGAAGCGGCGTCGGGTTGATTGAGGTGTCAGATGGCAGTGTTCACCAGTTGCTTGCCAAGACGAAGATGGTTTGGCGATAACCGTTTGATGCTGTCGAAGGCATCCTTGTAGGCTGAAACGTCCCATTGCCAAGCCTCCTGGATCCGATACTGAGAGTCGTAAAGCATCCAGATCAGATAGTCCCAGTCATAGTTTGTGGCCTTTGGGACCCAAGTGACCAGGCTGCCACGCTTACCGCTAGGACGATTACCTTTGACCTGGTAACGAGCGCCATCGAAGATGAAGTCATGGCCCTTTTGAACTGCGGTTGTTCCTTGCATGCCGCAGGAATAGGAGGCTGTAGAGCAGCCGACTAAGCGAGCCGCGTCATACTCGGACAGAACGGTTGTGATTTGGGGTGCATTTCCGAATGCTCGCTCCCAGGCCAGCGCTGCGCGCACCAACTGTTCACGCAAGCCTTCCATGGGGCTCGGTGGAGCCAATGGGGAGAGGGACGTCGTCATGGCCGCAGCGTGAGGGTATGGATCGCGTCGCCGGGCAGGAACGGTGTCGGCCTGCCATGCACCCAGTCGTCATGGCCGGCGCCCCAGAACGGCGACATCGGGTGGCCGCTCTGGCCACCGGGCATGTGGATGATGCCGTCGGCCTCGTGACCGGGCGATACCACCATGCGCTCGGACGCGCCGAAGGCCGGGCCCTGCACGCGGGGCATGGCGCCGTCGCCGGCGAGCGCTTCGCCCGGCATGCAGAGCCGGGGCTTCAGGAAGGCAGGCAGGGCGTCGGCCAGCGGGTGGCAGATCCTGGCCGTATTGCGCTCGCCCCAGCGGCGCTCGGCCAGCGGCCCCTGTGCGGCCAGGTCGTCGCGCACTTCCTTCGCCGCATCTTCCAGCAGCGCGTCCCAGCTCGGGTAGCGGCGCGAGAGCAGGTGGGCCGGGCGTTGTTCGAGCAGCGGCCACACCACGCCCTCCAGCTGCGGCAGGTCGGGCATGACGAAGTCCTCGCCCAGCGCCGCCTGCGCGGGTGCGGTCAGACCGTCGGCGATGCGCGCGTGCACGGCCAGGCGCCAGGCGCGCACCAGGCGGTAGCTGACCGAATCGATGTCCGCGGTGCCCTCCCACCTCTTGCCGGCGTCGGCGAGGGCTTTCATGGCGGAGTCCGCCGGCGCCCTCGTGGCCTCGGCCTGCAGCAGCGTCCACCAGCGTTCCAGGAACAGCGCGCGATCATCCAGCTGGATCGCCAGCAGGTCCTTTTCGGTGAAACGGTCCTTCGCCATCAGGCCATCGCGGATCTGCCTGGCGCGCGCGCCCAGCGCATAGCCGCCGTCGCCGACGCGCGCCAGCGCGTCGCCCTCGATCACGCGCGCGTTGGCGGTCCAGAGGCGGTGGTTTTCCGGCGACGTCAGCACGGGCGAGAGCTGATAGGACAGGTCCCAGGGCGTGCAGGAGGGCGCCGCGTCGTCGTGGGACGGCGTGGCCGCACTCCGGTCGAGCGCATGCGCGCACGCACCCGCGCGCGAAGGCAGCGGGCCGAGGATGCGCCACGCGATGCGGCCATTGCGGTCGGCCACGACCAGGTTCTGCGCCGGCGTGGCGGTGCGCTGGGCCACGGCGAGGGCGGCGGACAGGTCGCCGGCCCGCGCCAGGTCGGACAGACCGAAGTTCAGTGCGCCCGGCAATTGCGCGACCCAGCGCAGCGCCAGTGCAGGACGGTCCCCTTCCGCGGGATGGACGATCGGGCCATGCCGGGTATCCAGCACCTCGAACGGCACGTCTTCGCCACCGGCCACCTGGATGGTTTCGGCATGGCGGGTGACGGGCTCGCAGCCCGGGTGGGCGCCGCCTCCGCACGGGACCACCGGGTACCAGTCCGCCGTGTCCGCGTAGCTGTTGGTGAAGCCCCAGGCGACGCGTCCGTTGCTGCCGACAATGATCGCGGGCAAGCCCGGCAGGCTGAAACCGGAGACATCGACCTTGCCGCCCGGCGCATGCGGGTCGGGATAGCGCAGGCGCACGCGGAACCAGATGCCCGGCGCGCGCAGTCCCAGGTGCATGTCGTCGGCGACGATGGCGCGGCCATCGGCGGTCAGCGCACCGGCGATGGCCCAGTTGTTGCTGCCGGGCGTGCCCTTGTCGGCCAGGCGCTGGTGGGAATCGGTCCTGGGCATCGGCAGCGTACGCAGGTCGACCTGGCCGGCATCCGGCAGCACGGCGTTGCCGCGCGGTTCGCCGAACAGCGGCGCGTCCCATTCGGTCCCGTCGTGAGCGAGCAGCGCGTACAGGTCCTGCGGCACATGCCGGCGGATCTGCCACAGGCCCAGCTCGCGCACGTTCTGCGCATCCTGCAGGTCGAAATACATGGCGTAGCCGGTGAGCGCCGAGTCCAGCACTTCCCATGGGCGCGGTTCCTGCCGCAGCAACAGGTAGGGCCAAGGCCTGGTGCGCAGGTCGCCGAGACCGGCGTTGACGCCGTCGGCATAGGCCTGCAGCTGCGGCATGCGGCCGCCCGCGAACGCGTCCAGGTTGGCCGACACGCGCGCGCGGATACGGTGGACGCGGCGTTCCTTGTCCAGGCCCACGGCGATGGGGCCGAACAGCGCCGCCAGCTCGCCCGCCGAGCTGCGGCGCATCAGGTCCATCTCGAAATAGCGCTCCTGCGCGTGCACGTAGCCCAGTGCGCGGACGGCGTCGGATTCGCTGGCCGCATCGATGGTCACCACGCCCAGGGCATCGCGTTGCACGCTGACGGGTGCCGACAGCCCCGCCAGGCCCGACTCGCCCTCCAGCTGCGCCAGGCTTCCCCGCAGCATCCACCATGCGATCAGGAGCACCGATACGATCAGGGCCAACAGCAGCAGCGCGATGCGCCGGGTCCACTTCAGCATTGCGGGTCCTGAGGCTAGGGGCGGGCGGGGCGATTATTCCACGGAAGCGATGACGGTCCATGCCGCGGCGCGACGACGAACGCGACTGATTCCGATTCGGCCGCCAGCCGGCCGGATGGGGCATCCTGTGCGCCTCGCTACAGGAGCCGTACCCCCCATGAAAGGCCACCCGGACGTCGTCGACTACCTCAAGTTCCTGCTGCGCGGCGAGCTGGCCGCGCGCGACCAGTACTTCATCCATTCGCGCCGTTACGAGGACCAGGGCCTGAAGGCGCTGTTCCACCGCATCGACCACGAGATGCAGGAAGAGACCCAGCACGCCGACGCGCTGCTGCGCCGCATCCTGTTCCTGGAAGGCGACCCGGACATGCGCCCGGAAGCCTTCACGCCGGGCAGGACCGTCGAGGAGATGCTGCAGCGCGACCTGGAGGTCGAGTACGCGGTGCGCGCGCACCTGGCCAAGGGTGTGGCCCTGTGCGAGCAGCACGGCGACTACGTCAGCCGCGAGATCCTGCTGGCCCAGCTGAAGGACACCGAGGAAGACCACGCGCACTGGCTGGAACAGCAGCTGGGGCTGATCAGGCGCCTGGGCATCGAGCTGTACCTGACGTCCAAGCTCGACGGCGAACCGGCCGCCACGTAACCGCGGGTCTGGCGCTCGGCATCAGCCCCGTATTTCCTGGCCGTTGCGCAAGATGCCGCGCTGGCCGTAGGAGCGCCCCATGAGCGCGATGCTGTTGACGCCGGCAACGCAAGAGCATCGCGGGCATGGCCCGCTCCTACAGATGTCCCTTCGTCAGGTGGTACACGGCAGTGTCCAGCGCACTCAGGCCTTCCTCGCGGAAGCGCGGCTCCTGGTCGAGGATGTCGCGCCGTTCCAGCAGGCTGTGGCGCCACGGTGCCGCGAACAATGCGTCCACTTCCGCCTGTTCCACCGAGAAGGGCGGACCGGCCTTCTCGGCCTGCGGATACTCCAGCGTGATGAGCAGTCCCTGGCATCCGGCCGGGAGCGATGCATAGACCGTGTCGCGATAGCGCAGGCGCAGGTCCGGGGGCAGCGCGATCAGCGCCGCGCGGTCGTAGACCCCGGCCACCTCCGCGAGCAACGCCGGATCCAGCCCGAATGCATCGCCCAGGATGATCTCCACAGGACCGGCGCTGAAGTGCTCGCCGTAGCGGCTGGTCGTGCGCACGGGCGCCAGGCCTGCCTCATCGAAGAACTGCGTCACGGCCAGCGGCGACAGCTCCACGCCCAGCACCCGATGGCCCTGCGCGGCCAGCCAGTGCATGTCGAGCGATTTCCCGCACAGCGGTACCAGCACGCGGCTGCCCGCCGGCAGCTGCAGCGAGGGCCAGTGCTTTTCCAGCAGCGGCATCACGTCGCCGCGATGGAAGCCGATCTGCCCTTCCTGCCAGCGTTGCAACCAGAAATCGGCGTCCATTGTCGCGGTCCTCGTCGGTGTCCGTAGATCGAAACGTGCCTGGATGTTGCCGGGGTACTTTCACGACCGGGCCGGGCGACTGCACCCCCGGTCGACTTTCCGCAGCGCCCCCTGAAACCATGGTTGGCGGCGGTGGCGAGCGCGCCCATGCGGTGAACTACTGGACGTCCAGCCCGTCGACCTTCTGCCACCCCCGCGGCAACAACCCGCCCCGCGTCGCCCGCGCGCCGACATACTCGTCCAGGTCCTTGAACGACAGGCTCATCGTGCGCTGCCCGCTCTTCACCAGCAGCGTGCTGCCCGGCGCGACGGCGGCGATGGCGACCACGCGCTCGGTGCCCAGCTTGGCCTTCGGGATTTCGATCAGCTTGTTGCCCTTGCCCTTGTCCAGTTCGGGCAGTTCGCTGACCGGGAATGCCAGCAGGTGGCCCGCGCTGGTCACGGCGACGATGCGGTCGGTCCCGACGTTGGCCACCTGTGCGGGCTGCAGCACGCCCGCGCCCGGGGTCAGGTTGAGCATCGCCTTGCCCGCCTTCTGGCGTCCGGTGAGGTTTTCGAAGCGGGTGACGAAGCCATAGCCGTGCGAGGACGCCAGCACGAAGCGGCTGTCGTTGTCGCCGCTGGCCAGTGCCCGGAACGACGCGCCCGCCGCCGGCGAGAAGCGGCCGGTCAGCGGCTCGCCGTTGCCGCGCGCAGAGGGCAGCGTGTGCACGGCGGTGGAGTAGCTGCGGCCTTCCGAATCCAGGAAGGCCACCTGTTGCGTGCTGCGCGAGCGTACCGCCGCCAGCAGACTGTCGCCGTCGCGGTAGGACAGCGTGGCGGCATCCACGTCGTGGCCCTTGGCGGCGCGGATCCAGCCCTTCTCCGACAGCACCACCGTCATCGGCTCGCTGGCGACCAGTTCGGTTTCGTCCAGTGCCTGCGCGGCATCGCGCTGCACCAGCGGCGACAGGCGCGCGTCGCCGAATTTCTTCGCGTCCGCCGTCAGTTCGTCCTTGATCAGCTTCTTCAGCTTGGGCTTGGAGTCCAGGATGGCGGCGATCTTCTCGCGCTCGGCCTGCAGTTCGTCCTGCTCGCCGCGGATCTTCATTTCCTCCAGGCGGGCGAGCTGCTTCAGCTTGGTGTCCAGGATGTAGTCGGCCTGTTCCTCGCTCAGCGCGAAGCGCGCGATCAGCGCGGCCTTGGGTTCGTCCTCGGTGCGGATGATGCGGATGACTTCATCCAGGTTGAGGAACGCGACCAGCAGGCCTTCCAACAGGTGCAGGCGACGCTCGACCTTTTCCAGCCGGTGTTTGAGGCGGCGCGTCACCGTATCGCTGCGGAACGCCAGCCATTCGGTCAGCAGCATCTTCAGGTTCTTGACCTGCGGCCGGCCGTCCAGCCCGATGATGTTCAGGTTGACCCGGTAGCTCTTCTCCAGGTCGGTGGTGGCGAACAGGTGGCCCATCAGCTGCTCCGCGTCCACGCGGCTGGAGCGCGGGATCAGCACCACGCGCACCGGGTTGGCATGGTCGGATTCGTCGCGGATGTCTTCCAGCCAGGGCAGCTTCTTGGCCCGCATCTGCGCCGCGATCTGCTCGATCACCTTCGACGGCGACACCTGGTAGGGCAGGGCATCGATGACGATGTTGGCGTTGTCCTTGCGCCACACGGCGCGTGCGCGCACGCTGCCGGTGCCGTTCTCGTACAGGGTGCGCAGGTCGGACGCCGCGGTGATGATCTCCGCCCTGGTGGGGTAGTCCGGGCCGCGCACGTGTTCGCACAGGTCGGCCACGGTCGCGTCCGGGTCGTCGATCAGGCGGATGCAGGCGCTGACGATCTCGTTGAGGTTGTGCGGGGGTACGTCGGTGGCCATGCCGACGGCGATGCCGGTGGTGCCGTTGAGCAGCAGGTGCGGCAGGCGTGCCGGCAGCCAGGTGGGTTCCTCCAGCGTGCCGTCGAAGTTGGGCGTCCAGTCCACCGTGCCCTGGCCCAGTTCGCCCAGCAGCACCTCGGCGATGGGCGTGAGCTTGGACTCGGTGTAGCGCATGGCGGCGAACGACTTAGGATCGTCCGGCGAACCGAAGTTGCCCTGGCCCTCGATCAGCGGGTAGCGGTACGAGAACGGCTGCGCCATCAGCACCAGCGCTTCGTAGCAGGCGCTGTCGCCGTGCGGATGGTACTTGCCGATCACGTCGCCCACGGTGCGTGCGGACTTCTTCGGCTTGGCGCCGGCGTTCAGGCCCAGCTCGCTCATCGAATAGACGATGCGCCGCTGCACCGGCTTCAGCCCGTCGCCGATGAAGGGCAGGGCGCGGTCCAGCACCACGTACATCGAGTAGTCGAGGTAGGCGCGCTCGGCGTACTCGCGCAGCGGGATCTGCTCGAAGCCGTGGAAGGTGGGGCGGATCGTTTCGGTCATTGCGGGCGTGCGGTCTGCGGGTCGGAAAACCCGGCCATTCTACCCGCCGCCCCGTCTCAGCCGCCGATACCCGGCAGCAGCGGCCCGTCCAGCCACAGCCAGCGCGCCAGCCAGGCGGTGGTGAGGGCGATGGCCAGGGTGAGCGGTGCCCCCACGCGGAGGAAATCGCCGAAGGTGTAGCGGCCGGGATTGAGGATCAGCAGGTTGCCATGGTGGCCGATGGGGGTCAGGAACGAGGCCACCGCGCCCATCGCGGTGCACACCACGAACGGCACCGGATCCAGGCCCAGGCCCGTCGCCAGGGCCAGCGCGATGGGGGCCAGCAGCACCGTGGTGGCGGCGTCGGACAGGATCTGGGTCAGCAACGCCGCCGTGCCGAACATCACCAGCAGCAGCACCAGCGGCGACCAGTGCGCGGCGTGGTTCAGCAGCAGGTCCGCCACCAGCGCGGCGGTGCCGGTCTTCTCCATGGCGATGCCCAGCGGGATCACCCCGCCGATCATCACGAAGATGCGCACGTCGATTTCCTGGTAGGCGCGCTCGATGTCCACGCAGCGGGTCAGCACCATCGCCACCGCGCCGGCCAGGAAGGCGATGTGCGGCGCCAGCGTTTCGGTGGCCGCGGCGGCCACGGCGGCCGCCATGATCAGCAGCGCCACCGGCGCGCGCCGGCGCGGCTTCTCCCGGCCGCCGAACGGCATCAGCATCAGGAAGCCGTGGTGGGTCGCCAGCGGCTCCAGGTTCTGCTGCTGGCCCCACAGCACCAGCAGGTCGCCTTCCTGCAGCACGGTCTCGGACAGTTCGCCGTGCAGCCAGCCCTCGCGGCGCCACAGTCCCACCACCACCACGCCGAGATTGCGCAGGAAGTCGATGTCGGCCACGCTGCGGCCGACGAATTCGGAATGGGGCGCCACGACCGCCTGCACCAGTTGCTCGTCGCCCAGCGCTTCGGACGTGGGGCGTTCGCCGGGCGTGTCGCCGTACTTGGCCACGGCGTGCAGGGCCAGGCCTGGCTCGTCGCGGATGGAGGCGATCTCATCGGGCGAGGCGCGCACCAGCAGCACATCGCCGGCGGCCAGCGGGCTGTCGGGGTGCTGGTTGCGGCGACGCATGCCGTGGCGCAGCCAGTCGACCACCTGCAGGCGGTCCTTGAAGGCGCCGGAGAAGTCGCCGCGGGTCTTGCCGACCCAAGGCGAATCCGCTTCCACCAGCAGTTCGGTGTAGTAGCGGTCCAGCTTCAGGTAATCGCCCTGCGGTGTTTCCCCGTCGCGCTTGGGCACCAGCCAGCGCGCCAGCAGCATATACACCGTGCCCAGCAGCACCAGCGCGATGCCGATGGGGCTGATGGCGAAGATGTCCAGTGCGGGCAGGCCGGCGCGCTTGATCAGGTCGTTGGAGAGCAGGAACGCCGGCGCGCTGAACAGCGTCAGCGTGGTGCCCAGCGATGCGGCCAGCGACATGGGCATCAGCAGGCGCGACGCGGCCAGCTTCTGCTCGCGCGCGATGCGCATCAGGATGGGCAGCATCATCGCCGTGACCATCACGTGGTGCGAGAACGCCGCCAGCGCCGCCGTGGCCGGCATGACCACGGCGATGGTGCGCCACTCGCTGCCGCCCGCCGCCCGGCCGATGCCGGCGCCGATACGGTCGGTGATGCCGGTGGCCGACAGGCCGGCCGACAGCACGAACACCGCGGCCACGATGATGGCCGGCTCGCTGGCGAAGCCCGCCAGCGCCTCCTTCGGTCCCAGGATCCCGCTCAGGGTCAGTGCCAGCAGGGCCAGCAGCGCGACCAGGTCGATGCGCAGCTTCTCGCTGATGAACAGTCCCAGCGTGACCGCCAGGATGACCAGGAAGAGGATCTGTTGGAACTCCATGCGTGCCCCGGGGGAAAAGTGCCGCCTGACGGCCGGCCATCAGCCTACTTGGGTTTCCGGCATGCGCGTGTGAGGCGTCCGGCTGCCGGAAACGAAAAACCCCCGCTTGCGCGAGGGTCTTCGTGATGCGTGGTGCCCAGGAGAGGACTCGAACCTCCACGGTTTTACCCGCTAGTACCTGAAACTAGTGCGTCTACCAATTCCGCCACCTGGGCAGGTAAGCGAGGCGCGCATTTTGAGGACCGGGCGGGGGAATGTCAACGGGTGTTTTCGCATGGCGTTGTTCAGCCGGGGTGTACCATCGACGCATGACCAAGAAAAACACACGGAACGGCGGCAAGAGCGGCGCCGGCAAGGGAAGCACGACGCACACGAAGGGTGCCGGCCCGCGATCGGGCAAGCCCGCCAAGGCCGGCAAGAGCCTGCCCCCCTGGATGCCCGACCTCCCGGCGGGCGGTGGCGGGGCCAAGCCTGCGGCCCCGGCCACACGCCGCACCGCGCCCGCGCGCACGGCGGGACGGTTCGTCGATCCCCACGCGCAGCGCGAAGCGCGGCGCTACGAACAGCCCATCGCCAGCCGCGAGGCCATCCTGGGCTTCCTGGAAGCCGCGGAGGGGCCGCAGACGGCCGAGGAGATTGCCGGCCCGCTGGGCCTGGAGGCCCCCGACCGCTTCGAAGCCCTGTCCAAGCGCCTGGGCGCGATGGTCCGCGACGGGCAGCTGGTGCAGAACCGGCGCGGCGGTTTCGCACCGGTGCAGCACACCGCGCTGATCGCCGGCACGGTGATCGCCAACCCGGACGGCTTCGGTTTCCTGCGGCCCGACACCGGCGGGGGCGACGACCTGTTCCTGCCGCCCTACGAGATGCGCAAGGTCATGCACGGCGACCGTGCGCTGGCCAACGTCACCGGCATCGACCGGCGCGGCCGCCGCGAAGGCAGCATCGCGCGCGTGCTGGAGCGCGGGGTGACCCGGCTGATCGGCCGTTTCGGCTTCGAGGTGGGCATCGCCTACGTGGCCCCGGACGACAAGCGCATCCAGCGCAACGTGCAGATCCCGCAGGACGCCATCGGCGGCGCGCGCGACGGCCAGCTGGTGGTGGTCGAGCTGACCCAGGCGCCGGATGCGCGGCGCCCGCCCATCGGCAAGGTGATCGCGGTGCTGGGCGACAGCCTGACGCCGTCGCTGGTGGTGGAAGCCGCGATCCATGGACACAACCTGCCGCACGAATTCCCGCAGGAGGTGCTGGACGAGGCCACGGCGGTGCCGCTGGTGGTCGAGCCGGCGATGGTCGGCGACCGCGTCGACCTGCGGTCCACGGCGCTGGTCACCATCGATGGCGAGGACGCCAAGGACTTCGACGACGCGGTCTACTGCGAACCCACGCGCGATGGCTTCCGCCTGATCGTCGCCATCGCCGACGTGTCGCACTACGTCCGCCCGGGGACGCCGCTGGACGACGAGGCGCAGAAGCGCGCGACCTCGGTCTATTTCCCCGGCTATGTGGTGCCGATGCTGCCGGAGACGCTGTCCAACGGCATCTGCTCGCTGAATCCCAGGGTCGATCGCATGACCTTCGTCTGCGACATGCAGGTCAACCGCGACGGCGAGGTGACCGGCTCGAAGTTCTACGAAGCGGTGATGAACTCGCACGCGCGCCTGACCTATACCCAGGTGTGGAAGGCGGTGGGCGAGAACGACGAGGAAACCCGCGCACAGATCGCCCCGGTGCTGCCGCATGTCGAGCGCCTGTACCAGCTCTACCACGTGCTGGCGAAGGCGCGCACGCAACGCGGCGCCATCGAGTTCGAGAGTTCGGAGGTCCGCTTCGTGCTGGACAACCGCGGCGAGGTCACCCAGGCCGGCATGCTGGTGCGCAACGATGCGCACAAGCTGATCGAGGAGTGCATGATCGCCGCCAATGTGGAAGCGGCCCGTTTCCTGTTGAAGGCGTACATCCCAGCGCCGTACCGCATCCACGAGAAGCCGCCGGAGACCAAGTACATGGACCTGCTGGAATTCCTCAAGGAATTCAAGCTGTCGATGCCGTCGTGGGGCAAGGTGCAGCCGAAGGACTTCACCCACCTGCTCAAGAAAGTGCGCGAGCGGCCCGACGCGGCGCTGCTGGAGTCGGTGCTGCTGCGCAGCCAGAGCCTGGCGGTGTATTCGCCCGACAATGTCGGCCACTTCGGCCTGGCGCTGGAGGCGTATGCGCATTTCACTTCGCCGATCCGCCGGTATCCCGACCTGCTGGTGCACCGCGCGATCAAGCACGGGCTGACGAAGAAAAAGCCCGATGCCTTCCTGTACGCGCCGCGCGACATGGCCGCGCTGGCGCTGCAGTGCTCCGAGCGCGAGCGCCGCGCCGACGAGGCCGAGCGCGAAGTCGACGAGCGCTTCCGCGCGGCATGGATGGAGCAGCATGTCGGCGGCCAGTTCGACGGCGTGATCAGCGGCGTCACCAGCTTCGGCCTGTTCGTGGAACTGGACCAGTCCAAGGTCAACGGGCTGGTCCACGTGACCCAGCTGCCGCACGACTATTACCACTTCGACCCGCTCCGCAAGACGCTCTCGGGCGAGCGACGCGGCATGTCGTTCCGGCTGGGCGACCGGGTGCGCATCATCGTGCTGAAGGCCAGCCTGGAGGAACGCAAGATCGACTTCCGCCTGGTCGAGGACAAGCAGGACCAGGGCCTGCCGCCGCCGCCACCGCGTGGCCAGCCGGCCAAGCGGAAGAAGCGGAAGTACTGATCAACCACGCCGTCGTCCCAGCGCACGCTGGGACCCAGTTTGATCCTGCTTCTTGTCCCGATATCCAAGGCAACAGCAAGATCAAGATGGATCCCGGCGTACGCCGGGATGACGAACGGACTTGCCGACGGGTCGAGGGCACGCACGACCAGGGCCTGCCGCCGCTGCCGCCGCTGCCGCCGCCACCGCGTGGCCCGCCGGCCAGGCGGAAGAAGCGGAAGTACTGACCTACGCCGTCGTCCCAGCGCACGCTGGGACCCATTTTGATTTTGCTTCTTGTTCTGATATCCAAGGCAACAGCAGGATCAAGATGGATCCCGGCTTACGCCGGGATGACGAACGGACCTGCCGACGGGTCGAGGACGCGCAGGACCAGGGCCCGCCGCCGCCGCCGCATGGCCAGCCGGCCAAGCGGAAAAAGCGGAAGTACAGATCAACCACGCCGTCGTCCCAGCGCACGCTGGGACCCAGTTTGATGCTGCTTCTTGTCCCGATATCCAAGGCAACGGCAAGATCAAGATGGATCCCGGCATACGCCGGGATGACGAACGGGCCGGCCGACGGGTCGAGGACAAGCAGGACCAGGGTCTGCCGCCCCGCCGCCGCGTGGACAGCCGGCCAGGCGGAAGAAGCTGGAAAAGTGGAAGTACCGATCGACCACGCCGTCGTCCCAGCGTACGCTGGGACCCAGTTTGATCCTGCTTCTTGTCCTGATATCCAAGGCGACAGCAGGATCACGATGGATCCCGGCGTGCGCCGGGATGACGAACGGACTTGCCGCCTGGTGACGAACGGACTTTGCCGACGGCCGCAGTCCCTCACGGCCCCACAGCACGGCGTAGCCTCTTCCAGGATGATCTCCCCATGCCCACCCAGATCCACACCGGCGGATGCCAATGCGGCGCCAT
The DNA here is from genome assembly GCF_022965755.1 of Pseudoxanthomonas sp. F37. Lineage (NCBI taxonomy): Bacteria > Pseudomonadati > Pseudomonadota > Gammaproteobacteria > Lysobacterales > Lysobacteraceae > Pseudoxanthomonas > Pseudoxanthomonas sp. F37. Next base: position 1,336,641 of record NZ_CP095187.1, read on the forward strand.
CCGCTTCCGTATCACCGGCGAGTTGAAGGACGCTTCCATCTGTCATTGCCGCATGTGCCAGAAAGCGTTCGGTGCCTACTACGCGCCGCTGGTATCGACGCGCGGGGCGCGGCTGGAATGGACACGCGGGGAGCCGAAGCGGTTCCGCTCGTCCAATGTGGTGCAGCGTGGCTTCTGCGGCGAATGCGGCACCCCGCTCACCTACGAAGCTCCGGATGGCGTGGCGGTGGCGGCGGGCGCGTTCGATGATCCCCACCCCCTGGCGCCGTGGGTGCAGTACGGCGTGGAAGGCAAGCTGCCCTACGTGGACGACCTGGCGGCACTGCCGCAGCGGCGCACCGAGGAGGACCAGGCCGCGGCCGCATTCCTTGCCGACGTGGTCTCTTTCCAGCATCCGGACCACGACACGCCGGCCTGGCCGCCGCGCTGAGCGGGCGGTCGATGCGATAATGCCGGCCTTCCCAACGCGGCCGCACAGCGCATGAGCAAGCAGAACCAGTGGATCGTCGGCGTCAACGCGGTGGCCTCGGCCATCGAGAACGACGCCGACAACGTGCGCGAGGTGCTGGTCGAGGGCGGCAGCAAGAACGCGCGCCTGACCGAGATAGAAGAAAACGCGCGCCGCAAGGGCATCGACGTGCGCCGCGTCACCGGGCAGGCGCTGGACGGCGTGGCCGGCTCGTTGCGCCACCAGGGCGTCGCCGCCCGCTATGCCGCCGCCAGGACCTGGGACGAGGGCGAACTGCAGGGCCTGGTGGAAGCCGCCGAGGGCAAGGCGCTGCTGCTGGTGCTGGACGGCGTGCAGGACCCGCACAACCTGGGCGCCTGCCTGCGCAGCGCCGCCGGTGCCGGCGTCACCGCGGTGGTCATCCCCAAGGACAAGTCGGTGGGCGTCAATGCCACCGTGCGCAAGACCTCGGCCGGTGCGGCCGACCGCATCCCGGTGGTGCAGGTCACCAACCTGTCGCGCTGCCTGCGCGACCTGCAACAGTTGGGCGTCTGGATCTACGGCCTGGCGGGTGAAGCCGAGGCGTCGCTTTATTCGCTCGACCTGCGCGGCAACGTCGCGCTGGTGCTGGGTGGCGAAGCCGACGGCCTGCGCCGGCTGACGCGCGAGCATTGCGATGGCCTGGTGAAGATCCCCATGCCCGGCGACATCGAGAGCCTCAACGTGTCGGTCGCCGCCGGCGTCACCCTGTTCGAAGCCGTCCGCCAACGCCAATAAGGGAATCCGCATGCCCGCAACGCCGCACCGTTTTCCGATCCGGCTGGCGGCGTTGCTGCTCGCCGTCGTTTCCGCCGGCACGTTCGCGCAGGACGCGCCCCGCGCGCGTGCTCGCGACCTGGGCGTGGCGCCGGGCATTTTCGCCACCGGCACCCACAACGCCATCACCGACGTGGCCGGCGTGCGCGTGGGGCAGGTGACGCTGGTGGAGGGCGACAGCGTGCGCACCGGCGTCACCGCCATCCTGCCGCATCCCGGCAATGCCTACCGCTCGCGCGTGCCTGCCGCGGTGCATGTCGGCAACGGCTTCGGCAAATTCATCGGCAGCACCCAGGTGAACGAACTGGGTGAACTGGAAACGCCCATCCTGCTGACCTGCACGCTGTGCGTGTGGAAGGCCGCCGACGCGATGGCGGCCTGGATGCTGGAGCGTCCGGACATGCAGCAGGTGCGTTCGCTCAACGTGGTGGTCGGCGAGACCAACGATGGCGGACTCAACGACATCCGCGCGCGCCCGGTCACGGCCGAGGCGGTGCGCCGTGCGCTGGATACGGCCAGTGCAGGGCCGGTGCAGGAGGGCAGCGTGGGCGCCGGCACCGGCACCGTGGCGTTCGGCTGGAAGGGCGGCATGGGCACTTCCTCGCGCAGGCTGCCCGCATCGCTGGGTGGATGGACCGTCGGCGTGCTGGTGCAGAGCAATTTCGGTGGCGTGCTGCAGGTGGCCGGTGCGCCGGTGGGGCGCGCGCTGGACCGCTACGCGTTCCAGCAGGCGGTCGCATTGCAGGCGCAGGGCCGGCGTGGCCTTGCCGACGACCGTGGCGACGGCTCGATCATCATCGTCATCGCCACCGATGCGCCGCTGGGCGACCGCAACCTGCGCCGCGTCGCCTCGCGCGCGATGATGGGTCTGGGGCGCACCGGCAGTTCGGCGTCCAACGGCAGCGGCGACTACGTGCTCGCGTTCTCCACCGCGGACTCGGTCCGTCGCGGGTTCGATGCGCCGAAGCTGGACACCTCGGAACTGGCCAACGAGCAGATGAGCGCGGTGTTCCAGGCCAGCGTGGAAGCCGTCGAGGAAGCGATCTACAACTCCATCTTCATGGCGACCACCGTCAGCGGCAACGGCCAGACGGTCGAAGCGATTCCGCTGGATCGCGTGCGCGATGTCCTGCGCCGGCACGGTATCGCACCGGCGAAGTAGTGCGCACCCCGCTCAGTGCACGACGTTGCGGACGAAGCGCAACGGCGTGTCGCCGTCGTTGCGGTAGGCGTAGTCGCAGTCGCTGGGAAATACGAAGAAGTCGCCGGCTGCGACGACGTGTTCGCGGCCCGGCAGTTCGATCACCAGGCTGCCTTCGATGACGAAGAACATCTCGTGCCAGCCGGCCGGGTCCGCCGCCGAGGTGTAGCGGTCGCCCGGCATCAGCGTCCAGGCCCACAGTTCCACGTCGTGCGCCGCAGGTGCGGTGGCGAGCAGCACGCCCTGCGACCCCCGCACGCGGCCGCTCCAGGCGAGTGCTTCGATACGGTCCAGGCCCGGCGCGCCCGGCGGCTTCACCAGATCGGCGAAGCTCACCCGCAAGGCCTCGGCGATCCGGTCCAGGGTGTTCAGGCTGACATTGGCGTCGCCGGATTCGATGCCGACCAGCATCCGCCGGCTGACGTCGGCCGCCTCGGCAAGGGCCTGCTGGCTGAGGCCAGCCCCTGTCCGCAACCGGCGGACATTCTCGGCGACGTGTTCCAGTACGCTCATGGGCAGGGGTTGCGCACTATATTGCTCACGGCTATGCTTCCAGTTGCGCAATATAGTGCGCAGTCCCCGTCCCCACAAGCGCACGCTCCCCCGCGTGCAGGCCCCCATGCATTCCCTATCCCGTCCGCAGGCCGCCTCGCCGTGGCAGCCCATCGCCCTGCTGCTGGTGGCGATGGTGTCCATCCAGTCCGGCGCCGCGCTGGCCAAGCATCTGTTTCCCGCCGTCGGCGCGACCGGCGCCACCGCCCTGCGCCTGAGCCTGGCGACCCTGTTGCTGGCAGCGGTATTCCGGCCCTGGCGCATGCGCGTGGGGCGCCACCAGTGGCCCGCGCTGCTGGCGTACGGCGTCTCGTTGGGCCTGATGAACCTGATGTTCTACAAGGCACTGGAAACGGTGCCGCTGGGCATCGCCATTGCGCTGGAGTTCACCGGTCCCTTGGCCGTGGCGCTGTTCGGCTCGCGCCACCTGCGCGACGTGGTCTGGGTCGCGCTGGCCGTGCTGGGGCTGGTGCTGCTGGTGCCCGAGCAGGGTGCGCAGGCCCTGGATCCCGCCGGTGCGGCCTATGCGCTGGGCGCGGGTGCGTGCTGGGCGTCGTACATCGTGTTCGGGCAGAAGGCCGGCAACGACCACGGCCCGCAGACCGTCGCCTTGGGCACCTGCATCGCCGCGGTGGTCGCGGTGCCGTTCGGTGTCGTGCATGCGGGCACCGCGCTGCTCTCGCCCGTGCTGCTGCCCATCGCCTTGGGCGTGGCGCTGCTGTCCACGGCGTTGCCCTACAGCCTGGAAATGGTGGCGTTGACGAAACTGCCCACGCGCACCTTCGGCATGCTGATGAGCCTGGAGCCGGCCATCGGCGCGTTGTGCGGCCTGCTGTTCCTGCACGAGCGCCTCACCGTGCTGCAGTGGCTGGCGATCGGCGCGATCATCGTCGCGTCGGCGGGCGCTGCGATGACGGCGCGCCCGCCGGTGGATTCGGCGGGCAGCGGCGAAGGCTAGGCGAGCAGGGCGCGATAGAGCGCCAGGTCTTCCTGGGAGTAGCAGCAGAAGACCACGCTCGACGGCAGCGTGGCCGCGGCCATGGCCGTACGCACGCTGTCCACCGCCACGCGCGGCCATGTCGGCGGGATAGCCGTAGATGCCGGTACTGATGCAGGGAAAGGCGAGGCTGAGTACGCCATGCCGCGCCGCCAGCGCCAGACTGTTGCGGTAGCAGGCGTCCAGCAGCGCAGGCTCGCCCGCTTCGCCGCCGCGCCAGACCGGCCCGACGGTGTGGATGACGTGGCGCGCGGGAAGCCGGTAACCGCGGGTGATCTTCGCTTCACCGGTGCGGCAGCCGCCCAGCAGGCGGCACTCGGCGACCAGATCCGGTCCTGCAGCGCGATGGATGGCGCCATCCACCCCGCCGCCGCCCAGCAGGGAACTGTTGGCGGCATTGACGATGGCATCGACCCGCAGCGTGACGATGTCGGCCTGGATCGCGGTCAGTGGCATGGCATCGCCTGGGTGAGGCTTCAGCCGAGCGGCCTGGGCCAGGCATTGGCGATGGTGCAGAACAGGCGCGCGGTCTGCTCGGCATCGTAGACGGCGGAGTGCGCGTCTTCGGCGTTCCAGTCGAACCCGGCGGCGGCGACGGCCCGCGCCAGTACGGTCTGGCCATAGGCCACGCCGGCCAGCGTCACCGTGTCGAACACGCTGAAGGGATGGAACGGATTGCGCTTGTGGCCGACCCGCGCCACCGCCGCATTGAGGAAGTTCAGGTCGAAGTGCGCGTTGTGGCCCACCAGGATCGCCCGCTGGCAGCCGTGCTTCTTCACCGCCGCGCGCACCGGTGCGAACACGTGGTCCAGCGCCTCTTTCTCGTGCTTGGCGAAGCGGAACGGATGGTCCAGGTCTATCCCGGTGACCTCCAGCGACTTGGGGTCGATCTCGGTGCCGGGCGCCGGGTGCAGGTGCACGCTGGAGGTGGCGCCCATCACCAGCAGGCCGTTCTCGTCCAGATCCAGCGGCACGGCGGCCAGTTCGAGCAGGGCATGGCGGTTCCAGTCGAAGCCGCCGGTCTCCACGTCCACCACGACGGGCAGGTAGCCGCGGAAGCGGCGGGCCATGGGGGTGGTGCGGACAGATTCGGCGGCGTTCTCCATGCGCGGAAGGGTAGCAGAGGTCGGCAGGGCTTCCTTTGCTGGATACCCAACCGCACGTCAGGCTTGTTGCGGGAGCGCCCTCGGGCGCGATGCCGTTGATTCCGATCGCTCCCATGGCAGGAGCATCGCGCCCGAGGGCGCGCCTACGGTGCCGCCGGGACCGTGCCCAACAAGGTGCCTTCCTGCCGCATGCGCACCAGCATGGCGGTGCCCTGTTCGATGAAGGCGGGCACCTGGTCGACCCCCGCTTCGTCGCACAGCTGGCGGAGCGCTTCCACGCCGGTGTGCCGCCCTTCGCCGAGCAGTTCGAGCAGGCGATAGACCAGCGGCGAGATCGCCGCAAAGCGCACCTGGTGGCCGGCATCGCGGCGCACCAGCAGCAGGGTGGGTTCGTCCGGCGGCGCGTCGGGCTGGAAGTCCGGACCGATGCGATGCACCGGCCACTGGTACGCCAAGGCCCACGCGAACGGCGACATCACGGGAACCCCTGCGAGCAGATCGCCCTGGGGATCGTGCGACGGCAGGCTGTCGTCGGCGATCTGCAGCGCCAGTTCCACCCACTCGTAATGCGCCAGTTCGCGCAGCCACGGCGGGTCGTCGCCACCGGTGCGGGTTTCCAGGAAACGGATGAACTCGCGCGCGATCTCGGGAAACAGCGGGGTCTGGCTGCGATGCCGGGCGTAGAAGCCGCGCACGAGGCGGCGCCATGCATCCTCGCCCAGGGTCCTGCGGATCACCGGGAAATTGCCCGCCAGCAGGCCCTCGATGTTGTTGAAGAACAGATCGCGGTAGATCGCCAGCCGACGTTCCTCGATGCCGGGCGGTGGCGGATGCGACGACGGATCGCGCAGATGGCGCGACAGTGCGAACTGCTGCTCGCGCAGAGTGTCAGCCATGGTTCGAGCGCGTCGCCGTGCCGGCATGCATGGCTTGCAGGTCGCGGATCCGCTGCACTTCCCCGGCCAACTCGGCCAGCGGCGGGAAGTTGAAGTCGCGTTCCAGCAGGGTGGGGCGCACGCCGTGCCGTTGGTAGGCCAGCGCCAGCAGCGACCACACGTCGTCCTTGACCGGCGCGCCGTGCGTGTCCACCTTCAGGTCGTCGGCCTCGTCGTAATGGCCGGCCACGTGGTAGGAGGCGATGCGCGTGGACGGCATGCGGGCCAGGAAATCGCGTGCGTCGTAGCCGTGGTTGACGGCGTTGACGAAGACATTGTTGACGTCCAGCAGCAGGTCGCAGTCGGCCTCTTCCAGCACCGCGGCGATGAAGTCCGCTTCCGCCATCGCCTGGAAGGGAGCCGCGTAGTAGGAGACGTTCTCCACCGCGATGCGCCGACCCAGCGCATCCTGCGCCTGGCGGATGCGTGCGGCGACATGGTGCACGGCCTCCTCGGTGAACGGGATCGGCATCAGGTCGTACAGCTGGCCGTCGTCGGCGCAGTAGCTCAGGTGCTCGCTGTAGAGCACGACCTCGTGCCGGTCGAGGAAGCGGCGCGTGCGGGCCAGGAAGGTGTCGTCCAGGGGCGCCATGCCGCCCAGCGACAGCGACAGTCCGTGGCAGGTCAGCGGGTGCCGCGACGAAAGCGCGTGCAGGGCTTCCCCGAGACGGCCACCGACCCCGATCCAGTTGTCCGGCGCGCACTCGAGGAAGTCGAACGCGCCCGCGGGTGCTTCCCGCAGGTCGTCGAGCAGGGCGCGCCGCAGGCCCAGGCCTGCGGACGCGGAGGGAAGGCGTGTGGTCATGCGGCGCGGAGCCCGGTCCCGGCCGCCAGGCCGGGACCGGTGCTCACGGACTCACTTGTCGCCGGTCTTCTTGTCGCCGCCGCACTTGCCCTCGCCGCACTTGCCTTCACCGCACTTGCCCTCGGCACCCTTGGCGCCGGCGTGGGCCTTGTGCTCGGCCGCGTCGATGAAGCCGTCCTTGTTGGTGTCCATCCCGGCGAACATCGCCGCCTGGCCGGGATGCATGGCGTCGAACTCGGCCTGGGAGACCTTGCCGTCCTTGTCGGTGTCGGCCTTGGCCATGCCGCATTTGCCTTCGCCGCACTTGCCTTCACCGCATTTGCCTTCGCCCGCCTTCGCGGCCTCGGGCGCGGCCAGCAGGTAGCCCTGCGCCAGCGGCTCCATCGCGAAGGTCGAGCCGGCCAGCAGGATGCCGCCGGCCAGTGCGACGGCCACGGCGGCGGGTTTGGTGGTGGTCTTGGACATCTGGTCTCTCTCCCGGGAAGGTGCGGGGGATCCGCACCGGCGTGCCGGGATTGTAGCCGCGCCTTGTTAGCGGTCCGTATGCGCGCCGGCCGGAAAAGGAAACGCCCCGCGGGGCGGGGCGTTCCGGGTGCTGCGCTGCGGTAAGGGTCAGACCGCGCCGGTGGTGCTGGTCTCGTCGCGCTTGTCGCGGGGCGGCAGCGGCTGGTCGCCATGCACCAGGAACCACACGTTCTCGGCGATGTTGGTGGCATGGTCGCCGATCCGTTCCAGGTTCTTGGCCATGAACAGCAGGTGGGTGCACGGCGTGATGTTGCGCGGGTCTTCCATCATGTAGGTCAGCAGCTCGCGGAACAGCGCGGTGTAGTGCGCGTCCAGTTCGGCGTCGCGCGCGCGCACCTGCACGGCCTGCTCGGCATCGCTGTTCTGGTAGGCCACCAGCACGTCGCGCACCTGCCGGGCCGCCAGCCTGCCCAGCGCGCGCAGGCCGGTGATCTGCGGCATCGGCGGCGAGACGTTCAACGCGATGGAGCGCTTGGCCACGTTGGCGGCGTAGTCGCCGATGCGTTCGATGTCGGCCGGGATGCGCAGGCCGGCGAGGATCTCGCGCAGGTCGCGCGCCATCGGCCCGCGCAGGGCCAGGTGCATCACGTCATGGCTGACCTGGTGCTCGATGGCGTCGATGGCCTCGTCGTTGGCGATGATGCGCTGGGCGGCCTTGTCGTCGCGGCGCTCGACCACGTCCAGCGCGGCCTCCAGCTGGGCCACGGCGGTTTCGCCCATGCGCACGATCTCGGCCACGATGCGGCGCTGTTCTTCGTCGTAGCTCTTCACGATATGGTCGTTAGGTTGGGTGTTCATGGCGAGGCCGGGAATGGGGAGCGGAGAATAGGGAATGGAAACGGCGGTGGATGCCTGAGGATCGGAGGTGCCAGGTTGGATCGGAACCGAGCGTGCGATTCCCCATTCTCCATTCCCGATACCCTCGGTTCCGGCATCAGCCGAACCTGCCCGTGATGTAGTCTTCGGTCTGCTGCTTGCCGGGGTTGGAGAAGATGGTCGAGGTGGCGTCGTGCTCGACCAGCTCGCCCAGGTACATGAAGGCCGTGTAGTCCGACACGCGTGCCGCCTGCTGCATGTTGTGCGTCACGATGGCGATGGTGTACTGGTGCTTCAGTTCCTCGATCAGCTGTTCGATCTTGCTGGTGGAGATGGGATCCAGCGCCGAGGTCGGCTCGTCCAGCAGGATCACGTCCGGACGCAGCGCGACGGCGCGCGCGATGCACAGGCGCTGCTGCTGGCCGCCGGACAGGCCCAGCGCACTCTGCTTCAGCTTGTCCTTGGCCTCGTCCCACAGGGCGGCCTGGCGCAGCGCCTGCTCGACGCGCACGTCCATGTCGGCCTTGCCCAGGCGTTCGTGGTGGCGGATGCCGTAGGCGACGTTCTCGTAGATCGTCATCGGGAACGGCACCGGCTTCTGGAACACCATGCCCACCTTGCTGCGCAGGCGGTTCATCGGGTACTTGGCGTCGAGGATGTTGTCGCCGTCCAGCAGCACCTCGCCGGTGGCGCGCAGCTTGGGGTACAGCGAATAGATGCGGTTGAAGACGCGCAGCAGGGTGGACTTGCCGCAGCCGGAGGGACCGATCAGCGCGGTGACCCGCTTCTCCGGGATCTCCAGGTTGATGCTCTTCAGCGCATGGAAGTCGCCGTAGTAGAAGTCCAAGCCCTTGGCGGCGAGTTTCACGCTGGCCGGGGCGGCGTGTTCGTCGTGGCGTTGCGGCGTCACCACGGCGATGCGGGCGGCGTCATTCATGGGTCACCTTGTTTCGAAGAAGGATGGTTCGCGCAATCAGGCTGAGGATCAGCACCATGCCGGTGACCAGGAAGGCGCCGGCCCAGGCCAGCGAGTTCCACGAGTCGTAGGGGCTCATCGCGTACTGGAAGATGACCATCGGCAGGTTGGCCATCGACTGGTTGAGGTCGGTGCTCCAGAACTGGTTGTTGAAGGCGGTGAACAGCAGCGGCGCGGTTTCGCCGCTGATGCGCGCCAGCGCCAGCAGCACGCCGGTGACGATGCCCGGCAGCGCCGAACGCATCAGCACCTGGGTGGTGACCTTCCATTGCGGGACACCCAGCGAAAGCGCGGCTTCGCGCATCTGCTGCGGCACCAGCCGCAGCATCTCGTCGGTGGTGCGCACGATCACCGGCAGGGCGATGAAGGCCAGTGCCACCGCGCCGGCCCATGCCGAGTAGTGGCCCATCTGCGCCACCATCACGGTGTAGATGAACAGGCCCAGCACGATGGACGGCGCCGACAGCAGGATGTCGTTGACGAAGCGCACGGTTTCGCCCAGCCAGTGCTTGTTGGCGTATTCGGCCAGGTACGTGCCGGCGGCGATGCCGATCGGCGTGCCCAGCACGATCGCCAGCAGGCTGATCACCGCGCTGCCGAACAGGGCGTTGGCCAGGCCGCCCGGTTCGTTGGGCGGCGGCGTCATCCGGGTGAACAGGTCCAGGTTCAGGCTGCCCATGCCCTTGGTGATCGTGGTCCACAGGATCCAGACCAGCCACATCAGGCCGAACAGGGCGGCGACGATGGACAGCGTCAGGGCGACGCCGTTCTTGACCTTGCGCCAGGTATAGAGCGAAGCGGACATCAGTTGCCCTCCCGCTTGGCCAGCTGGCGCAGCATCAGGCGGGCGATCGCCAGCACGATGAAGGTCAGCACGAACAGGGTGAAGCCGAGCAGCAGCAGCGAGCCCTTGTGCAGCGGATCGGTGGCTTCGGCGAATTCGTTGGCGATGGTGGAGGCGATGGACGTGCCCGGCTCCAGCAGCGCGGCGCTGATCGTGTAGGCGTTGCCGATGACGAAGGTCACCGCCATCGTTTCGCCCAGCGCACGGCCCAGGCCGAGGAACACGCCGCCGATCACCGCCGAGCGGGTGTAGGGCAGCACCACGTCCCACACCACCTCCCAGCGCGTGGAGCCCAGCGCGTAGGCCGATTCCTTCAGCCGCCCGGGCACGGTCAGGAACACCTCGCGCATCACCGAGGAGATGAAGGGGATCACCATGATCGCCAGCACCAGGCCGGCGGTCAGCATGCCGATGCCGAGCGGCGGACCGGACAGCACGCTGCCGATCAGCGGCAGCTGCCCCAGGTTGTCGTTGATCCACGGGTAGACGTGTTCGCTCAGCTGCGGCGCCAGCACGAACAGGCCCCACATGCCGTAGATGATCGAGGGGATGCCGGCCAGCAGTTCGATGGCCATGCCGACCGGGCCGCGCATCCAGGCCGGTGCGACTTCGGTCAGGAACACCGCAATGCCGAAGCTCACCGGCACCGCGATCAGCATGGCCAGGCCGGCGCTGACCAGGGTGCCGAATATGGGCACCAGTGCGCCGAATTCGCGCGTGCCGACGTTCCATTCGGTGCTGGTGAAGAAGCCCGGGCCGAAGGTCTGCAGGGCTTCGCGGCCGCCCCACAACATGGAAAGCGCCGCGGCGATCAGCGAGATCAGGACGAACAGGCCGGCGCCGGTGAGCGTCAACCGGAACATCGTGTCGGCGCGCGCGTCTTTTGCAGTGCGCACGTCCGTCAGGGAAGCGGGGAGGGCGGTGGCGTTCATGCAACCCGGGTCGTGGGGGAAGGGCGGAGGGAGCGCAGGCGGCTAGTGCACGGGTGGCGGGTTACCGGGTGATGACACCGGGCCGCCCCTGCAGGCGGCCCGGTGCGATCGCTCAGAGCTTGATCTCGGTCTGCCAGTACTGCTCGATCTGGCCCACCAGTTCCGGCGGCAGCGGCACGTAGTCCAGTTCGTTGGCCTGCGCCTGGCCCTGTTCGTAGGCCCACTTGAAGAAGTCCAGCGTGTGCCTGGCCTTCGCCGCATCCTTGGGCTGCTTGTAGACCAGGATGAAGTTGGTCGCGGTGATCGGCCATGCCTGGGCGCCAGGGGCGTTGGTGATGACCAGGTTGAAGTCCTTGGCATTGGCCCAGTCGGCGCTGGCCGCCGCGGCGGCGAAGCTTTCCGAGGTGGGCTGCACGAAGTTGCCGGCGGCGTTCTGCAGCGAGGCGTACGCCATCTTGTTCTGCTCGGCGTAGGCCAGCTCGACGTAGCCGATCGAACCCTTCAGCTGGCGCACGTAGGCCGCCACGCCCTCGTTGCCCTTGCCGCCCACGCCGCCCGGCCAGTTGACGCTGGTGCCTTCGCCCACCTTGTCCTTCCACTCCGGGCTGACCTTGGACAGGTAGTTGACGAAGTTGAAGGTGGTGCCCGAGCCGTCGGAGCGGTGCACGGTGTTGATCTTGCCGGTAGGCAGTGTCACGCCCGGGTTCAGCGCGGCGATGGCCGGGTCGTTCCAGGTGGTGATCTTGTGCAGGAAGATGTCGGCCAGCACGGTGCCGTTGAGCTTCAGCTGGCCCGGCTGCAGGCCTTCCACGTTGATGACCGGCACCACGCCGCCGATGACCGAGGGGAACTGGCCCAGGCCCGCCTGCGCCAGTTCTTCCGGCGACAGCGGCTTGTCGGAGGAACCGAAATCGACGGTCGCGGCCTTGATCTGCGCGATGCCGCCGCCCGACCCGATGGACTGGTAGTTGATCTTGGCGCCGGTGGCCTTGTTGTAGTCCGTGGACCAGCGGGCCATCAGCGGATAGATGAAGGAGGCGCCGGCACCGGTGATCTCGGCCGAGATCTTCTGTGCGCCTTCGGCGGACGCAGTGGCGCCCTCGGTGCCCGCGGTCGCGGCCGGGGCATCGGTCTTGCCGCCGCAGGCGACGGTGAAGAGTGCGGTGGCAAGGGCCAGCGTGGCCACTCGTGCGTTGCGGACGTGCATGGGCTCTCCAGACGGGTCGTTTGTGATCCACGCTATGAAATGATGTTTTTGTTACAGCGTGATGACATGCCGGTCTCAGGCCGTAATGCGACCTGCCCGTGCCGGATGCGTCGACAAAAAAAGGCGGGCCCGAAGGCCCGCCCGGGGAGCGGCGAGGAGGGACGCCGATCCCTGACCGGCACGGGGGAGAGACCGTGCCGACGATGCTGCGATCAGTACTTCAGGTTCGCTTTCCAGTACGTCTCGATCTGCTGCACCAGCGCCGGCGGCAGGGGGACGTAGTCCAGCGACTTGGCCTGGGCGTCGCCGTTGGCGTAGACCCAGCGGAAGAAGTCGCGCGCGTCCTTGTTGCCCTTCTTCGGCGCCTTGTGGATCAGGATGAAGTTGGTGGCGGTGATCGGCCAGGAGTTCGCGCCCGGGGCGTTGGTCATGACCAAGAAGAAGTCCTTGGACTTGCCCCATTCGGCGCTGGCGGCCGCAGCGGCGAAGGTCTCGTCGTTCGGCTGCACGAAGTTGCCCGAAGCGTTCTTCAGGCTGGCGTAAGGCATCTTGTTCTGCAGCGCGTAGGACAGCTCGACATAGCCGATGCCGCCCTTGATCTGCTTCACGTAGGCGGCGACGCCTTCGTTGCCCTTGCCGCCCACGCCGGTCGGCCACTGCACGGTGGTGCCTTCACCGACCTTGCTCTTCCACTCCGGGCTGACCTTGGACAGGTAGTTGACGAAGTTGAACGTGGTGCCCGAGCCGTCCGAGCGGCGGACGACCGTGATGCGCTGCGCCGGCATGGTCAGGCCCGGATTCAGGGCGGCGATGGCCGGGTCGTTCCAGGTCTTGATGGTGCCCAGGAAGATGTTGGCCAGGGTCGGTCCGTCCAGCTTCAGCTGGCCGGGCTTCAAACCGGCAACGTTGACGACGGGGACCACGCCGCCGATCACCGACGGGAACTGGGCCAGGCCGTACTTGGCCAGTTCTTCCGGCTTCAGCGGGGCGTCGGAGGAGCCGAAGTCCACCGTGCCGGCCTTGATCTGCGCGATGCCGCCGCCCGAACCGATCGACTGGTAGTTGACGCGGTTGTTGGTGGCCTTGGCATAGTCGGCGGACCACTTGGTCATCACCGGATACACGAACGATGCGCCGGCGCCGGTCACGTCGGCGGCGAACACCGGCGCCGAGAAGGCCGAGGCGAGCGCGAGCAGCGCCACGCGGGATTTGAGCGAGTTGAGCACGGAAATCTCCTGGGATGAGGCAGGGTGGAAGGCACGGGCGTGCCCGTTGGGTGGCCATTTCACGACGCTTGTGTGACAGCCCGGTGTCGCAATCAAGACAGTCCCGTGACGACGGGTGGTCCGCCTGGCGAGGGGCCATGGGCGCATGGGCGCGGGCAGATTGGGGGGGGGGCAGTCGGTGCCCTGGCGCACGAGAAGGTCGCGCAGGTGACCCTATATATGCGCGCGCTGCGCAGCGCGCGTCGGCACCGCCGGTCGGGCAGGGGGAGGGGGGGGGGGGCTGTCATATTACGGTCACGAAACTCACATGTGACTGCAAGATTTCACTCCCATGCTTTAGCGCATCTTTGACGGGCGCTTAATGATTTCCGAAGGGAAAGCAAGCTTCCGCGAAGCCCGCGCTCTTACTCCACCTTCCATCCGGAGAGTCACCATGCGTTATTCCCTTCTGGCTGCCGCACTTGCCGTCGCCATGGGCAGCACCAGCTTCTCTGCATCCGCCGCCGACAACCGCGACCAGACGATCGCCGAACTGAAGGCGCAGCTGGAGGCGCTGACGGCCAAGGTGGCCGAGCTGGAAGAGCGCAGTGATGCGCAGTCCGACATCAACATCAGCACCCAGGAGAACCTGGACAAGATGTCGACCACCATGCCTAAAGTCGAGACCAAGGGTGGCATCAAGATCACTTCGCCGGACAAGAAGTTCGAGGCGTCGATCGGCGGCCGCATCCACTTCGACACCTACGCCTTCGATCGCGACATCGCCAGCACCACCGGCACCACCGAGTTCCGCCGCGCCCGCCTGACCCTGGGCGGCAAGGCCTACGGCTGGGAGTACAAGCTGGAGCAGGACTTCGGCGCGGGTACCAACCTGGAGGGCCTGCGTGACGCCTACATCGCCAAGAGCGCGCTGGGCGGCAAGTTCACCATCGGCCACTTCAAGCCGTATCGCGCCATGGAAGAGCTGACCAGCTCCAATGAACTGCTGATGATGGAGCGCCCGTTCGCCTCCGCCACCGGCCTGTTCTCCGGGCGCCAGTTCCAGCAGGGCGTGGGCTATCTGCGCGCCGGCGAGAACTACACCGCCGGTGCCGCCGTGTTCAACCTGCGTGGCGCGTCCAGCTCGCGCAACGAGGGCATGGGCGCCTCCGGCCGCGTGACCTTCGCGCCGATCAACAACGACAACAACACCCTGCACCTGGGCGCGTGGTACAGCTACGAGAACGCGAATCAGGGTTCGGACAACCTGTCGGCCTCGTTCAACTACGCCGGTCGCCGTGGCCCGTCGCAGAACATCGCCACCACCACGGGTGCCAGCCGCAACGAAGTCACCGTGTACGCCGTCGAAGCCGCCGGTTCCTTCGGCCCGGCCTTCTTCCAGGCCGAATACGCCGACGCCTCCTTCGGCCAGCCGCTGGGCGCCGACCAGGACGTGACCAGCTATTACGTGCAGGGCAGCTTCATGCTCAACGGCGGCCACAAGCCGTACAAGGGCGCCACCGGTGTGTTCGGTTCGCCCAAGGTCGCCGACAAGGGCCTGTGGGAACTGACCGGCCGCTACGACTACGCCGAGAACGAAACGCTCAACCGTGAAGTCACCAGCTGGATCTTCGGCGTCAACTACTACGTCAACCCCAACCTGCGCTTCATGCTGAACTACACGCAGGGCGACAACGAGGTCACCGGCGACGAGACCGCCCAGTACGCGCTGCGCACGCAGTTCAACTGGTAAGCACCGCGCAGGACCGGAAACGAAAAGGCCCCGGGCATGTCCCGGGGCTTTTTTTGCCGGCCCGCAACAACCTGTGGGCGCCATTCGCAAAAAGGCCGCGCCGGCGGCAGGCGATGCCGCCGCGTCAGGCGACGGTCTTGTCCTTGAAGCGGCAGAGGTCGCGGATCACGCACTGCGGGCAGTCCGGCTTGCGCGCCTTGCACACGTAGCGCCCGTGCAGGATCAACCAGTGGTGCGCGTCCTGCATGAACTCCGCCGGCACCACCTTCATCAGCTTGTCCTCCACCGCGCGCACGTCCTTGCCGGGTGCCAGCCCGGTGCGGTTGGCCACGCGGAAGATATGCGTGTCCACCGCCATGGTCGGCTCGCCGAAGGCGGTGTTGAGCACCACGTTCGCGGTCTTGCGGCCCACGCCCGGCAGGCTTTCCAGCGCCTCGCGCGAGCGCGGTACCTCTCCGCCGTACCGGTCGATCAGGATCCGGCAGGTGGCGATGACGTTCTTCGCCTTGGCGTTGAACAGGCCGATGGTCGATATGTACTTCTTCAGCCCGTCTTCGCCCAGCGCGAGGATCGCCGCCGGCGTGTTGGCCACCGGGAACAGGCGTCGCGTGGCCTTGTTGACGCCCACGTCGGTGGCCTGCGCGGAGAGCGTCACCGCGACCAGCAGTTCGAAGGGGGTGCGGTATTCCAGTTCCGTCGTCGGGCGCGGATTGAGCTCGCGCAGCCGCGAGAACAGTTCCACCACTTCATCGCGCTTCAGGGTCGGACTGCGGCGGGGCGGGTTCATGGCTTTGAGCGCTCCGCGGCCCGCGCGCGCGCGCGCTCGAGCACCGCCGCGGCCGCGGCCGGCAGGGCCGGCCTGGCGGGGGTCACGGGGGTGGCGGGAACAGCCGCGATGCGTCGCGCCTCGCGTTCGGCGGCGCGACGCTCCAGCCGTGCCTGCCGCTGGCGATAGCGCCCGCGTGCGGCCCACGCGCTGCGCAGGCGGGCCTGCACGCGCGCGATCGCCCCGGCCTGCGCGGGGTCGGTGCCGTGGTCTGGACAGGGCGTCCACGCCATCAGGCCCCCATCGAGTGCGGCGTCGACCTCATCGCTGGCCAGCAACGCGGCCAGGTGTTGCGTCCGTTCGCAAGCGGGGCAGGGCACGGCCATGCCTCAACGGCCGGTGAAGGTCGGCTTGCGGCGCTCCATGAACGCGCGGGTGCCTTCGCGCATGTCATCGGTGGCGAACATCAGGCCGAACTGCGCGGTCTCGTATTGCAGGCCTTCCTCGATGCCGCACTCGCCGCCGATGTTGACCACGTCCAGCGTGGCGCGCAGGGCCAGCGGAGCGGATGCGGCCAGCTGCATCGCCACCTTCAGCGTTTCCGTCTCCAGCTCGGCGGCCGGCACCACGCGGTTGACGATGCCCAGCTGCAAGGCGCGCTCGGCCGTTACCGGCGCGCCCAGCAGGCACAGTTCCAGGGTGGCGGCGCGGCCGGCCAGGCGCAGCAGGCGCTGGCTGCCACCGAAGCCGGGGATCAGTCCCAGGCCGATCTCCGGCTGACCCAGCTTGGCGGTATCGGCGGCGATGCGCAGATGGCAGCCCATGGCAAGCTCCAGTCCGCCCCCCAGCGCGAAACCGTTGACCATCGCCACCACGGGCTTGGGCAGGGTCTCGATGCTGCGCATCAGCCGTTGCCCGCGCAGCGAGAAGTCGCGTCCCTCGGTGGGCCGCAGGTCCGCCATCTCGGCGATGTCCGCCCCCGCCACGAAGGCCTTGGGACCGGCGCCGGTCAGTACCACCACGCGTACGGCGGGGTCCGCCGCCGCAGCGTCGAAGGCGGCCTGCAGGGCGTCCAGCGTGGCGGCATTGAGGGCGTTGAGCTTGTCGGGACGATTGACGGTGATGCGGCGGATGCCATCGGTATCGGCAACCAGGACGAGACGGTCGGACATGGGTTTTCTGCGGCTGTTTGTAAAATTTGGGTAAAGAGGGAACTCCCCCCGGAAGGTCCGGTCAGAGTCGCCTGTCGTCAGTGGCGGTTAAGCGCCCCGGCGGCTATCCTAGCGCGTCCATTCCAGGCGGTATGCCGCCGCCCTACCCCGGAGACTGTGTTGATGAAGTTGCGTTCGTTAGTGGTCGCTGTTGCGGCATTCGCCATGGCCGGTAGCGCCCTGGCCCAAGACGTCTCGTCCGAGAAGGGCAAGTTGAGCTACTACTTCGGCTACGACTATGGCAACAACCTGGCCGAGCTGACCGCACGTGGCGAGCAGCTGGACATCAACTCCGTGGTGAAGGGCCTGCAGGACGCCTACGCCAAGCAGAAGCCGGCGCTGACGGCCGAGCAGCTGAAGCCCGCGCTGGAAGCCTTCCAGAAGCGCGAGCAGGCCCGCGCGCAGCAGGCCAAGGCCGAGTACGACAAGGTCGCGGCCGAGAACAAGACCAAGAGCGACCAGTTCATCGCCAGCTTCAAGGCGCAGCCGGGCGTGAAGACCCTGCCCGGTGGCGTGGCCTACAAGGTGCTGGAGAACGGTACCGGCGCCAAGCCCACCCAGGCCAGCACCGTCGAGCTGCAGGTGGCCGGTGCCTATCCGTTCGGCCAGCGTCCCAGCGAGGCGCGCCCGCCGCAGCAGATGAAGGACGTGAAGGTCAGCGCCATCGAGATGCAGGCCATGCGCGACGTGCTGCTGCAGATGCCGGTGGGCTCGAAGTGGGAAGTGGCGCTGCCGCCGGACAAGGCCTACGGCGCCGATCCGCGCACCGGCTTCCCGCCGAACGTGGCCGTCGTGTTCGAGATCAAGCTGGTCAGCGCGAAGTAATCCCCGCCCGATCGGTTCCTCCCTGCGCCGGCCTTGTGCCGGCGCAGTGCTTTCCGACGCAGGCGAACGTTCCGCGCTACCCTGCGCAGGTGTGAGACGAATGAATACCGCTTTCCGTGCCGTGCTGAGTCCTTGCATCGGTGTCTGCACACTGGACGAGGACGGGCTTTGCGAGGGTTGTCTTCGCACCACCTCGGAGATCGCGCGCTGGTCGCAGATGAACGATGACGAACGCCTGCGCTTGATGGAGCACGTGCTGCCCGGACGGGAACGCGCGCGCGCGCCCTGGGCCGACCGGCTGCGCGAAGGCGAACTCCTGCGGCGCGCACTGCATCCGCTCGGCGCGGTGCCCGGCGCCCCGGGCTGGAACCACGAGGAGCTGATCGATCTGCTGCCCCCCGGGCAGCTGGCCGAAGCCGCCGTGCTGGCCGGTCTGGTGCCCCGTGCGGAGGGAACCCAGGTGCTGTTGACGCGCCGCACCGACGGCCTGCGCCATCATGGCGGGCAGGTGAGCTTTCCCGGCGGCCGCGTCGAGCCCACCGACCCGGATGTCGTGGCCGCCGCATTGCGCGAGAGTCACGAAGAGATCGCGCTGGCCGCCACCCAGGCGGTGCCGCTGGGATTCCTGGACCCGTTCACCACCATCAGCGGCTTCCGCGTGGTGCCGGTGGTGGCGGTGATCGATCCCTCGTTCGTGCCGCGGCCCGAACCCAATGAGGT
The DNA here is from genome assembly GCF_022965755.1 of Pseudoxanthomonas sp. F37. Taxonomy (NCBI): domain Bacteria; kingdom Pseudomonadati; phylum Pseudomonadota; class Gammaproteobacteria; order Lysobacterales; family Lysobacteraceae; genus Pseudoxanthomonas; species Pseudoxanthomonas sp. F37. The sequence goes on from NZ_CP095187.1 coordinate 1,355,281, forward strand.
CGCCGACGTGTTCGAAGTGCCGCTGGACTACCTGCTGGCACCGGACAGCCTGCGCCGCGTGGAGGTGGACTACCGCGGTCGCCGGCGGGTGGTGCTCGAGTACGGCTGGCCGGGGCAGCGCATCTGGGGCGCGACGGCCGCCATCCTGTTCAACCTGCGGGAACGACTGGAGCGGATCGCATGAACTGGACCACCCTCGTCGAAGCGACCGACCTGGCACGTGCCCTGGGCGACCCGGCATTGCGGGTGGTGGATGCGCGGTTCGTGATGCTCAACGCGGCCCCCGACGCCGGCCGCGCGGCCTACGCCGAAAGCCATATCCCCGGAGCGGTGTACGCCGATCTCAACCGCGACCTGTCGGACCTCTCGAAGGCGGGCGAAGGGCGGCATCCGTTGCCCGACAGCGATGCCTTCACCCGACGGCTGGGCGAATGGGGCATCGGGCCCTCGCACCAGGTGGTCGTCTACGATGCGGGCGACGGCAGCATGGCGGCCGCCCGCGCCTGGTGGTTGCTGAAGCTGCTCGGCCACGCGCGCGTGGCGGTGCTCGATGGCGGCCTGGCCGCATGGCGGGCCCTCGGTGGCGAAGAGACCAGCGGGCATGCGGTGCCACCGCCCGTGGCGGCCTATCCGGCGCACTTCCAGGCGCGCCATCTCGTCAGCGCCGATGAAGTCGTGGAGCGGTTGGACGAGGACACCGGCTGGCTGTTCGATGCGCGTGCCGCCGAACGTTTCCGCGGCGAGGTGGAGCCCATCGACCCGGTGGCGGGCCATGTGCCGGGTGCGGTCAACCTGCCGTTCGCCCAGACCCTCCGCGATGGCCGTTTCAAGCCCGCCGCGGAACTGCATGCGCTGCTGTCGGACAGGCTGGGCGATCGTCACCCGTCGGACAGCGTGCTGATGTGCGGTTCCGGGGTGACGGCGTGCCACCTGCTGCTGGCCTTCGAACATGCCGGCCTGCACGGCGCGCGGATCTACCCGGGATCGTGGAGCGGCTGGATCAGCGACCCCGCGCGGCCGGTCGCGCGCGGCGACTGAGGCGCCGCGCTACTTCTTCAGCTTGTCCACCAGGGCCCGCAATGCCGCCTGCGTGTCCGGCGCATGCCAAGCATCGACGAAGCGTTCGAGCTGGATCAGGGAAGGATCCAGCGCTTGGACCAGGTCGCGGCGGGCCAGCGCGCGGGTCTGCAGCATGGGCTGGTGCGGCAGTCCCAGCAGCTGCTGCAACCAGGCCACGGCGCGCGCGACCACGGTGTCCTGGTCCGCCAGTTCATCCACCAGGCCGATCTCCACCGCCCGCTCGGCCGCCACCATCTCGCCCGCCACCAGCAGGCGTTCGGCGCGGTAGGTGCCCACCACGCGCCGCATCAGGCGCTGGATGCCTTCGGGCACCACCAGGCCCACCTGGGTTTCGTTCAACCCCAACGCGAACGGCCGCGCCGGATCGGCACTGCGCGCCATCACCCGATAGTCGCAACACAGGGCCAGCACGCAGCCCCCGGCGGGGGCGTGGCCGGTGATCGCGGCCACCACGGGCACGCGCGATTCGGCCAGGGTGCGCGCCGCGCCGAAAAAGGCCTGCCAGGCATCGAGCAGCGCCTTCCGGTTGTCGCCCAGCGACATCAGATAGGGCACGTCCATGCCGGCGGAAAAGATCTTCGGATTGCCGGCCAGCACGATGCCGCGCACGCCTTCATCGAGCGCCTTCTCGAGCGCCTCGATCAGGGCGCGGCACAGGTCGGTGTCGAGGGCATTGACCGGTGCCCGCGCCAAGCGGATTTCGCGGATGTCGCCATGGTCGGCGGTTTCGATGAGTCCGGTCATTCATGTCTCCCCGAGTCAGGGCGATATCATAGGCCCATGAACCGTCGCGTCGAAACGCTTTGCCTGTCCGCCCTGCTGATGTCGTGCGCGGCGACCGCCATGGCCGCCGACTGCCTGCCCGTCGCCAAGGCCGCATGGATACGCCTGCCGCCGGTGGCAATGCCGATGATGGCCGGCTTCGCCCGCATCGAGAATCCGTGCAAGGCATCGGTGAGCATCGTAGGGGCCGAGAGTCTCGCGTTCGACGACGTGTCGCTGCACGAGACGCGCGAAGAAAACGGCGTCAGTCGCATGCGTGAAGTGGCGGCGCTCCCCATCGCGCCCGGCAAGGCCGCCGAGCTGAAGCCAGGGGGACTGCACCTGATGCTGCATGGCCCGTATCAACCGCTGGCGGCAGGGGAAAAGCCTGTGATCACGCTGAAGCTGGCCGATGGCCGCGCACTGCCGGTGGTGTTCGAGGTGCGCAAGTCGGCTCCCTGAGCCGGTGGGCTTCTTTGGGAGCGACGTCCGTCGCGGGCGTCCATCCTCACCCAGGCGGGAACGCCGCCGGCCCGGGGCGGTGCCCGTACATGCAACGCCTGCTTGTTCGTTACGGTCGGTTTTCCGAGGGTTCGCCGCTCTGTCGCTCTTCCGGTCGCGACTGACCTCGCTCCTGCAGGGAGCGGCAGTGCGCTACGCCTCCGACACCGCCCGGATCGCCGCCGGCAGCGGCGCGCTGTGGCCGGTCTGCGTGTCCATCCAGACCACCACCACGTTGCCGTCCGAATACAGCACGCTGTCGTCCTTCGCCGACACGATGCGGTGGCCGATGGTGACGCTGCTGGTACCCAGGCGATCCACGTACAGTTCCACCACCACGTCGTTGGGCCAGGTCAGCGGTCGCTTGTAGTTGATGTTGTTGGCGGCCACGACCGGGGCGATGCGGTCGGTCATCGACACGTCCGGCACGGTCAGCATCCAGCGCACGCGCGCTTCTTCCAGGTACGAGATGTACTTGGCGTTGTTCACGTGGCCCATGCTGTCCATGTCGCGCCAGCGCACGCTGATCGGGATCTTCGCCAGCAGCTTGCGGCCGGCGTCGCGGGAGTCGTTCATCGTGCGGCCTTCTTCTTGGTGGTCTTGGTAGCGGACTTGCGCGGCGGCAGCACCTCGGGCTTGGCCATGGCGGCGGGCTTGGTGGGCCTGGGTGCCCTGGCCGCGGGCAGCAGCTTGGCCAGGAAGCGGCCGGTATGCGATTCCGGATGCGCCGCGATCTCCTCCGGCGTACCGGTGGCCAGGATGCGGCCTCCACGGTGGCCGCCTTCCGGTCCCAGGTCCACCACCCAGTCGGCGGTCTTGATGACGTCCAGGTTGTGCTCGATCACCACGATGGTGTTGCCTTCGTCGCGCAGCTTGTGCAGCACGGCCAGCAGGTGTTCGATGTCGTGGAAATGCAGGCCGGTGGTGGGTTCGTCCAGGATGTACAGGGTGCGGCCGGTGTCGCGGCGCGAGAGTTCCTTGGACAGCTTCACGCGCTGCGCTTCGCCGCCCGACAAGGTGGTCGCGCTCTGGCCCAGCTTGATGTAGCTCAGGCCCACGTCCATCAGCGTTTCCAGCTTGCGCGCGATCGCCGGCACCGGCTCGAACAGGGTCAGCGCATCCTCGACGGTCATCTCCAGCACGTCGTTGATGTTGTAGCCCTTGTAGAGGATCTCCAGCGTCTCGCGGTTGTAGCGCTTGCCGTGGCAGACATCGCAGGGCACGTACACGTCGGGGAGGAAGTGCATCTCCACCTTGATCATGCCGTCGCCCTGGCAGGCTTCGCAGCGGCCACCGCGCACGTTGAAACTGAAGCGCCCCGGCGAATAGCCGCGTGCGCGCGCTTCCGGCACCTGCGCGTAGAGTTCGCGCAGCGGGGTGAACAGGCCGGTGTAGGTCGCCGGGTTCGATCGCGGTGTGCGGCCGATCGGCGACTGGTCGATGTCCACGACCTTGTCGAACAGGTCCAGGCCTTCCACCTCGCGATACGGCGCCGGCTTGTGCGATGCGCCGTTGATCTCGTTGGCGGCCAGCGCGTACAGGGTGTCGTTGATCAGCGTGGACTTGCCCGAGCCGGACACGCCGGTGATGCAGGTGAACAGACCCGACGGGATGTCCAGATCGACGTCTTTCAGGTTGTTGCCGGTGGCGCCGCGCAGGTGCAGCGTCATCTTGGGGTTGGCCTTGTGGCGCGCCTTCGGCACCTCGATGCTGCGCTTGCCGGACAGGTACTGGCCGGTCAGCGAGCGCGGCGCCTTCAGCAGGTCGTCCAGCGTGCCCTGGCCGACGATCTCGCCGCCGTGCACGCCGGCGCCGGGCCCGATGTCGAGCACGTAGTCGGCCATGCGGATGGCGTCCTCATCGTGTTCGACGACGATCACCGTGTTGCCGAGGTCGCGCAGGCGCGTCAGCGTGCCCAGCAGGCGCTCGTTGTCGCGCTGGTGCAGGCCGATGCTGGGTTCGTCCAGCACGTACATCACGCCGACCAGGCCGGCGCCGATCTGCGAGGCCAGGCGGATGCGCTGCGCCTCGCCGCCGGACAGCGTGTCGGCCTTGCGCTCCAGGGTGAGGTAATCCAGGCCCACGTCGACCAGGAATCCCAGCCGTTCGGCGATCTCCTTGACGATCTTCGCCGCGATCTCGCCGCGCCAGCCGGGCAGGTCCAGGCCGCGGAAGAACGCCAGCGCCTCGTCCACGGGCAACACCACCAGCGAGGGCAGCGGTCGGTCGGCCACGAACACGTTGCGCGCGGACTTGTTCAGGCGCGCGCCGCCGCAGTCGGGGCAGGGCCGGTCGCTGATGTACTTGGCGAGTTCCTCGCGCACCGCGGGCGATTCCGTCTCGCGATAACGACGCTCCAGGTTCGGCACGATGCCTTCGAAGCGGTGCTTGCGCTGGGTGCGTCCGCCCGATTCGGTGAGGTAGGTGAAGGTGATGACGTCCTCGCCGCTACCGTACAGGACCGCCTGCTGCACGCGCTCCGGCAGCGATTGCCAGGGCGCGTCCACGTCGAAGCGGTAATGCTTGGCCAGCGAGGCGATCAGCTGGAAGTAGTACGCATTGCGACGGTCCCAGCCGCGCACGGCGCCGGCCGCCAGCGACAGCTCGGGGTGCACGACCACGCGCGCGGGGTCGAAGAACTGCGCCACGCCCAGGCCGTCGCAGGTCGGACAGGCGCCGACCGGCGAATTGAACGAGAACAGGCGCGGCTCCAGCTCCGGCAGCGAATAGTCGCAGACCGGGCAGGAATACTTGGACGAGAACAGCAGCGGTGCGGATTCGGGCTGGTCCAGCGACATCACCTGGGCCATGCCGTCGCCCAGCTTCAGCGCGGTCTCGAAACTTTCGGCCAGGCGCTGCTTGAGATCCTCGCGCGGACGGAAACGGTCGATCACCGCTTCGATGGTGTGCTTCTGGCGCAGCGCCAACGCCGGCACGGCGTCGATCTCGTACAGCTCGCCGTCCACGCGTACGCGCACGAAACCCTGTGCGCGCAACTGGTCGAAGACCTGGGCATGCTCGCCCTTGCGCTCGCGGATCACGGGAGCCAGCAGCATGTAGCGCTGCTCGCCGTCGAGCGCCAGTACCTGGTCGACCATCTGGCTGACGGTCTGCGCCTCCAGCGGATAGCCATGGTCCGGGCAGCGCGGCATGCCCACCCGTGCGTACAGCAGGCGCAGGTAGTCGTAGATCTCGGTGATCGTGCCGACAGTGGAGCGCGGGTTGTGGCTGGTGGACTTCTGTTCGATCGAGATCGCCGGCGACAGGCCCTCGATGTGGTCCACGTCGGGCTTTTCCATCACCGACAGGAACTGCCGCGCGTACGCCGACAGCGATTCCACGTAGCGGCGCTGGCCTTCGGCGTAGATGGTGTCGAACGCCAGCGACGACTTGCCCGAACCGGACAGGCCGGTGATGACGATCAGCTTGTCGCGGGGCAGGTCGAGGTCGATGTTCTTGAGGTTGTGCGTCCGCGCGCCGCGGATGCGGATGAAGTCCATGGCCATCGGGTGGGGGATCCGGAAAGCGAACAAGGAAGCGTAGCCGTCCGCCCAGACGGGGGCAAATAGCCCCGGTATCCGGGCAGGGGTACGCAGGGGCAGGTGGGGTCAGGCAGGCAGCCGTCGGGGGTCGCGCCGCGCGGCGTACTGCCCGCAGGCGGGCAGACCCGGGACGGCAGCCAACGGTCGCAGCAACAGAGGTTTGGGCAAGTGCATGATTTTCAAGGGCGGAGAGGGTCGCGTAGGCGCGAGCCGGCCAGTATGCGGTCGCCCCGAGGGCGGATTCCGTCCGCAATGGGGCGGTGGCCGCCAAGGGAGGGGGGTAGTTGACCCTAACCGCATGAATCCACTAGAATTCCGCTTCTGTCCGCCCTCGATGGTGGGCAGGAACCCAGAATAACTACAGAACCAAGGAATCCACATGTACGCAGTCGTAGTCACCGGCGGTAAGCAGTACCGCGTGATGAAGGGCGAGACGCTCCGCGTCGAGAAGCTCGAGGCCGAAGCCGGCAACGAGCTCACCTTCGACAACATCCTGATGCTGGGCGATGGCGAGACCATCAGCCTGGGCGACGCCCTGAAGGGCGCCACCGTCACCGCGAAGGTCGTCGGCCACGGCCGCGCCGACAAGGTGCGCATCATCAAGTTCCGCCGCCGCAAGCACCACATGAAGCGCCAGGGTCACCGGCAGCACTACACCGAAATCGAAATCACCGGCATCAACAAGTAAGGAGAAGCAGTCATGGCACACAAAAAGGGCGTAGGCTCATCGCGCAACGGCCGCGACTCCAACCCGAAGATGCTGGGCGTGAAGGTCTTTGGCGGTCAGGCGATCGACGCGGGCAACATCATCGTCCGCCAGCGCGGCACCCAGTTCCATCCGGGTCCGGGCGTGGGCCTGGGTCGCGACCACACGCTGTTCGCGCTGGTCGACGGCAAGGTCGAGTTCTCGATCAAGGGCGCCAAGAAGCGCCGCACCGTCAGCGTGGTGGCGGAAGCCTGAGGCTTCGCGCACACGCATCGCGAAGGGCCCCGCCGCGCGCGGGGCTTTTCGTTTGGTGACGCCGGGATAGGTGATTCGTGAAGAGTGATTCACCCGCGTGTTCCGCTCCTCGCCTCCCGGCACCGCAACAGCGCCCACCGACCTGGCGATCACGCCGTCCGGGCCTTCCCCCATCACCAATCACCCCTCACGAATCGCGCCCCCATGAAACTCGTAGACGAAGCTGAAATCCTGGTCACTGCCGGCAATGGCGGCAACGGCTGCGTCGGTTTCCGCCGCGAGAAGTTCATTCCGCTGGGCGGCCCCGATGGCGGCGACGGCGGCAGCGGTGGCAGCGTCTGGCTGGTGGCCGACGAGAACCTCAATACGCTGGTCGACTTCCGCCACCAGACGACGTTCCGTGCCCAGCGTGGCGAGAACGGCATGGGCCGGCAGATGTACGGCAAGGCGGGCGAGGACCTGACCATCACCGTCCCGGTCGGCACCGTGGTCACCAACGTCAGCACCGACGAGGTGATCGGCGACCTGACCCGGCATGGCGACCGCCTGCTGGTGGCCAAGGGCGGCAAGGGCGGCCTGGGCAACATGCATTTCAAGAGTTCCATCACCCGCGCGCCGCGCAAGGCGACGCCGGGCGAGGAGGGCGAGGAGCGTCTGCTGAAGCTGGAACTGAAGCTGCTGGCCGACGTCGGCCTGCTGGGCTTCCCGAACGCGGGCAAGAGCACCTTCATCCGTGCGGTGTCGGCGGCCACGCCCAAGGTCGCCGACTACCCCTTCACCACCCTCTATCCGAACCTGGGCGTGGTCAGCGTGGAGGCCCATCGCAGCTTCGTCATCGCCGACATCCCGGGCCTGATCGAAGGCGCCGCCGATGGCGCCGGCCTGGGCGCGCAGTTCCTGCGCCACCTGCAGCGCACCCGCCTGCTGCTGCACCTGGTGGACATGGCGCCGATGGAGGGGGGCGTGGAGGGCATCGATCCCGTCGAGCAGGTGCGTGCCATCGAGCGCGAACTCGAGAAGCACGACCCCGAACTGCTGCAGAAGCCGCGCTGGCTGGTGCTCAACAAGGCGGACCTGATGTTCGAGGACGAGGCGAGGGAGCGTGCGGAGCAGATCGTCGCCAGCCTGGGCTGGACCCAGCCGTGGTACCAGGTCTCGGCGATCTCGCGCGAAGGCACCTGGCCGATCATGAAGGACGTGATGGCGTTCTTCGATCGCCAGAAGGAAGAGGCCGACGAGGCCGCCCGGGAAGGTTGACCGGCGGGTCCCGCGGCCGGCGCGCTCGGGCTGCGGCGCGCTTCAGGCGTGCCAGCGGCAAAAGAAACCCGCCTTCCGGCGGGTTTCGTGTCTTCGCGTCCATGTACCGCTGGATCAGGCGGCCTGCAGCGCCTTGATGCGGGCGTTCAGGCGGCTCTTGTGGCGGGCGGCCTTGTTCTTGTGGATCAGGCCGCGCGAGCTCAGGCGGTCGAGGATCGGCTGGGCCGAGGCGAACGCGGCCTGGGCGCCGGCGGCGTCGTTGGCGTCGAGGGCCTTCAGGACCTTCTTGACGGCGGTGCGCAGCATCGAACGCTGACCGGCATTGCGCGCATTGCGCACCACGGTCTGCTTGGCGCGCTTCTTGGCGGACTTGATATTGGCCACAGTGGGATTCCTGGTGAATACCTGAGAGAATTCAGGGGTTGAACGGAAGACGGATAATCGAGCCGGAAATTATGGGGCATTCAATGGGTTGCGTCAAGCCGGCGGTTCTGTCGGGGGATCCGTCGCGATGAGCGGGAAGCTCCTGCGCTCGGCCGCCGTCTTCAGCTCCATGACCTTCCTGTCCCGGCTCTCGGGACTGGTCCGCGACCAGGTCTACGCCAACGTCTTCGGGGCGGGCGGGATGATGGACGCCTTCTTCGTGGCCTTCCGCATCCCCAACTTCATGCGCCGGCTGTCCGCGGAGGGCTCGTTCTCGATGGCCTTCGTGCCGGTGCTGGCCGAGTACAAGGCCACCCGCAGCGCGGGCGAGGTCAAGGCCCTGGTCGACCGCGTGGCCGGCACCCTCACCGCGGCCCTGCTGGTGTTGACCGCCATCGTCATCCTGCTGGCGCCGCAACTGGCCCGCCTCATCGCGCCGAACTTCGAGCCGGCGCAGATGGCCATGCTGACCGATCTGCTGCGGGTGACGTTTCCGTATGCGCTGTTCATCTCACTGGCTTCGCTGGTGGGCGCCATCCTCAACAGCTACCAGCGCTTCGCTATTCCGGCGCTGTCGCCGGTACTGCTGAACCTGGCGATGATCACGGCGGCGCTGGCGGCCCGGGAGTGGTTCGACAGTTCGGTGATGGTGCTGGGGTGGGGCGTGTTCGCCGCCGGCATGCTGCAGTTGGCTTTCCAGCTGCCGTCCCTGGCGCGCTTGGGCCTGCTGCCGCGGCCCAGGCTGGATGTCGCCCATGCCGGCGTACGCAGGATCATGACCCTGATGGTGCCCACGCTGTTCGGCTCGTCGGTGGCCCAGGTCAACCTGCTGCTGAACACCTGGGTGGCCGCGCTGCTGGTCAGCGGCAGCGTCAGCTGGCTGTACTACAGCGACCGCCTGCTGGAGTTCCCGCTGGGCATGTTCGGCGTGGCCATCGGCACGGTGATCCTGCCGCACCTGTCCAGCCGCCATGCCGAAACCGATCCGGACGGCTACTCGAAGGGCCTGGACTGGGGCTTCCGGCTCTGCCTGCTGATCGGCCTGCCGGCCTGCGCCGGCCTGATCCTGTGCGCCCAGCCGCTGCTGTCCACGCTGTTCCAGTACGGCAGGTTCGATGCGGCCGACGTCCGCATGGCCAGCTGGAGCCTGATGGCCCAGTCCATCGCCGTGCCGGCCTTCCTGCTGGTGAAGGTGCTGGCGCCGGCGTTCTATTCGCGCCAGGACACCCGCACGCCGGTCAAGGCGGCGGTGGTGGCGGTGCTGACGAATGCCTTCTGCACCCTGCTGTTCTTCGCCGCCCTGCTCTACGGCACCGAGCCCGGCCGGCAGGCGCTGCAGGCGGCCGGCGGGGACCTGAAGCTGGCCCTGGGCCAGGTGCACGGGGCGCATGCCTTGCTGGCCCTGGCCATTGCGGTGGCCGGCTGGGTGAATGCGCTGCAGCTGGCCTGGCTGCTGCGCAAGGCGGGTGTCTACCGGCGGCAGCCCGGCTGGGGCCGGTTCCTGCGCCAGATCGGCGTGGCCACGGCGGCGATGACGCTGGTGGTGCTGGCCTTCCGCGTGCTGTGGCCGGACTGGACACCGTGGGCCTGGTGGGACCGGGGCTGGCGCCTGGCCGTGATGGTGGGAGCGGGTGGCGCGCTGTATGCCGGGCTGCTGTGGGCGCAGGGCATCCGGCCGCGTGACCTGCGTGGTCATTGAGGCCCGGCACGCCCGGCTATACTTCAAGGTTGTTGCATACCAAACGGATCGCCCGCACCGGACGATCCGCCCTGACAGGATTCCATGAGCAGGCTGTTCCGTGACGTCGATGGCGGGCCTCTGTGCCCGCACGGTAGCGTGGTCTGCATCGGCGCCTTCGATGGCCTGCATTCGGGCCACCGTGCGCTGGTGCGCCATGCCGTTGCGCGTGCCCGGACCTTGGGCGTGCCGGCCGTCGTGGTCACTTTCGAACCGCTGCCGCGGGAGTTCTTTGCCCGGGACAACCCGCCGCCCCGGCTGACGCTGGCGCGGGCCAAGGTGGAAGGCCTGCTGGACCTGGGCGCCGACCGCGTGGGCCTGCTGCGCTTCGATGCCACGTTGTCGGCGATGTCCGCCGAGGACTTCGTCCGCACCCTGCTGGTCGGCCGGCTGCGGGCTCGCGAAGTGTGGATCGGCCCGGAGTTCCGCTTCGGTCACCGCCGCGGCGGCGACCTGGCCATGTTGCAGGCGATGGGAGGCGGGCTGGGCTTCAGCGCGGGCGAGATCGAGCCCGTCCACGCGCAGGGCGACCGCGTCTCCAGCACCCGCATCCGCGAAGCGCTGAAAGGCGGCGACTTCACCACCGCCCACCGCCTGCTGGGACGGCCCTACGCCATCGGCGGCCGGGTCGTGCGCGGCAAGCAGCTGGGCCGCACGCTCGGCTTCCCCACCGCCAACCTGCGTTTCCCGAAGACGCCCGCCCTGTCCGGCATCTATGCCACCTGGGTGCATGGCGTGGGCGATGCGCCGTGGCCCTCGGTGTCCAGTTTCGGCACCCGGCCGACGGTCGAGGGCGTGGAACCGCTGCTGGAAGCCCACCTGTTCGACTTCGCGGGCGACCTCTACGGGCGCCATATCGAAGTCGAATTCGTCGCCAAGCTGCGCGACGAGCTGAAATTCCCCGATCTGCCCAGCCTCACCCAGCAGATGCATCGCGATGCGGATGACGCGCGCGCCGTACTGCTCGTCCCTGAGCAAAAGCCCGCACATCCCTGTGCGGACTCTCCGACAAAAGCCGCCTGTTGATCACGCCCGTGACCCAAGATTACAAAGCCACCCTCCATCTGCCCGCCACGGACTTCCCGATGCGCGGCGACCTGCCCAAGCGCGAGCCGGACACGCTGGCCCGCTGGGAAAGCCAGGGCCTGTACGCGCAGCTGCGCGAGCACGCCAGGGGCCGCCCGCTGTTCGTCCTGCACGACGGTCCGCCGTACGCCAACGGCGCGATCCACCTGGGCCACGCGGTCAACAAGATCCTGAAGGACATCATCGTCAAGTCGCGCTATCTGGCCGGCTTCGATGCGCCCTACATCCCCGGCTGGGACTGCCATGGCCTGCCGATCGAGATCGCCATCGAGAAGAAGTACGGCAAGGTCGGCGTGAAGCTGGATGCGGTCGAATTCCGGCAGAAGTGCCGCGAATACGCCGAGTCGCAGATCGAGCTGCAGCGCAAGGACTTCAAGCGCCTGGGCGTGATCGGCGACTGGGACAACCCCTACAAGACGCTCGATTTCCGCTTCGAGGCCAACGAGATCCGCGCGCTGGCCAAGATCGTCGCCAACGGCCACCTGACCCGCGGCGTGAAGCCGGTGCACTGGTGCTTCGACTGCGGCTCGGCGCTGGCCGAAGCCGAGATCGAATACGCCGACAAGGTCTCGCCGGCGGTGGACGTGGCCTACGCCGCGCGCGACGCGCAGGCGGTGGCGAAGGCGTTCGGCGCCACGGTGCCGGCCGATGTCGAGGTCGCACTGCCCATCTGGACCACCACGCCGTGGACGCTGCCGGCCTCGCTGGCGATCTCCATCGGCGGCGAACTGGAATACGCCCTGGTCGAAGGCCCCGCCCACGACGGCAGGCGCCGCTGGCTGGTGCTGGCCGATGCGCTGGCGGCGCGCGCGCTGCAGCGCTATGGCGTCACCGACTTGGTCGTACATGCGCGGGTGAAGGGCAGTGCGCTGGAAAGCCTGCTGTTCGCGCACCCGTTCTACGACCAGCGCGACATCCCCGTGCTGCTGGGCGAACACGTGTCGGCCGAGGACGGCACGGGCGCCGTGCATACCGCACCCGGCCACGGCCAGGAGGACTACGCGGTCAGCAAGCAGTACGGCCTGCTGGACAAGTACACCGCCGCCCAGCTCAACCCGGTCGATGGCCGCGGCGTCTACCTGCCGTCCACGCCGGCCGCGCATGGCGTGGAGCTGGCCGGCCTGCATATCTGGAAGGCCAACGACGTCATCATCGACGTGCTGAAGCAGAGCGGTGCGCTGCTCGCCTTCAGCAAGCTGGAACACAGCTACCCGCACTGCTGGCGCCACAAGACGCCCATCGCGTTCCGGGCCACGCCGCAGTGGTTCATCTCGATGGAGCAGGCGAACCTGCGCGCCGATGCGCTGGAAGCGATCAAGCAGGTCGGCTGGTTCCCGCAGTGGGGCCAGGCCCGCATCGCCGGCATGGTCGATGGCCGTCCGGACTGGACCATCTCGCGCCAGCGCACCTGGGGCGTGCCGATCGCGCTGTTCGTGCACCGCGAGACCGGCGAGCCGCACCCGCGCAGCGTCGAGCTGATGCGCGCGGTCGCCGACAGGGTGGAGCAGGGCGGCGTCGATGTCTGGTACACGCTGGATGCGGCCGAGCTGCTGGGCGAGGAAGCGCAGGACTACGACAAGATCACCGACATCCTGGATGTCTGGTTCGACTCCGGCGTGACCCACGAAGGCGTGCTGCTGGAGCGTGGCCTGGGCAAGCCGGCCGACCTCTACCTGGAAGGCTCGGACCAGCACCGCGGCTGGTTCCAGTCCTCGCTGCTGACCGGCGTGGCGATCGACAAGCAAGCGCCGTACAGGCAGTGCCTCACCCACGGGTTCACCGTGGACGAGCACGGCCGCAAGATGTCCAAGTCGCTGGGCAACGGCATCGAGCCGCAGGACATCATGAAGACCCTGGGCGCGGACATCCTGCGCCTGTGGATCGCCAGCGCCGATTACAGCAACGAGATGTCGCTGTCGCAGGAAATCCTGAAGCGCAACGCCGACGCCTACCGGCGCCTGCGCAACACCGCGCGCTTCCTGCTCAGCAACCTCAACGGCTTCGATCCCGCACGCGACCTGGTGGCGCCGGCCGACATGGTCGCGCTGGACCGCTGGATCGTGCACCGCGCCTTCGAGGTGCAGGAGAAGATCAAGGTCGCCTACGACCGCTACGACTTCGCCGAGATCGTGCAGGCGTTGCTGAACTTCTGCAGCGTCGATCTGGGCTCGTTGTACCTGGACGTCACCAAGGACCGCCTGTACACCATGCGCGAGGATTCGCGCGGCCGCCGCAGCGCGCAGAGCGCGATGTACCGCATCGCCGAAGCCTTCGTGCGCTGGATCGCGCCGGTGCTGAGTTTCACCGCGGACGAGATGTGGACCTATCTGCCGGGCGAGCGCGCGGGCAATGTGCTGTTCGCCACCTGGTACGACGGTCTGGCGCCGCTGCCGGCCGACGCCGCGCTGAACGCCGCCGACTTCGACCAGCTGCTGGCCCTGCGCGAGCAGGTCGCCAAGGTGCTGGAGCCGATGCGCGCCAATGGCCTGATCGGTGCCGCGCTGGAAGCGGAGATCGCGGTCTCGGTGAATGCCGCCACGGCCGCCAAGTGGCAGCCGCTGGCCGAGGAGCTGCGCTTCCTGTTCATCAGTGGCGACGTCACCGTCTCCGAAGTCAGCGCCGACGAGGTCTTCGTGCTGGCCACGCCGACCACGAAGAGCAAGTGCGTGCGCTGCTGGCACTACCGCGCCGATGTCGGTCAGCATGCCGGGCATCCGGAACTGTGCGGCCGCTGCGTCAGCAATATCGACGGCGCCGGCGAAACCCGGGAGTGGTTCTGATGGCGGCCGCCCCCAAACCCAACGCACTGATCTGGCTGCTGCTGTCGGTCATCGTCATCGTGCTCGACCAATGGTCCAAAGCCTGGGTGCTGGCCTCGCTGCCGGAGTACACCGCCATCCCGGTGATCGACGGCTTGTGGAACTGGTACCGCACCTACAACACCGGCGCGGCGTTCAGCTTCCTGGCCGATGCCGGCGGGTGGCAGTTGTGGTTCTTCACGCTGCTGGCGGTGGGTATCAGCGGCCTGCTGGGCTTCTGGTTGTCGCGCACCGCGCGCGGCGACTGGCGCCAGGCGCTGCCGTACGCGCTGGTCATCGGCGGCGCGCTGGGCAACGTGATCGACCGCCAGATCCACGGACACGTGATCGACTTCATCCAGTGGCACTGGCGCGAGCACTACTGGCCGGCGTTCAACATCGCCGATTGCGCGGTGGTGGGCGGGGCCATCGGCATCGCGCTGTTCGGACTGTTCGAGGGCAAGAAGAAGTCCGCGTAGGGCGCGCTTTCGGCCACCTTGGCTGGGTGTCTTCGGGTAGTGGGGTAAAGCGGCATCGCGACGGTTCGGCCCTCACCCCGTTCCCCTCTCCCGCAGGCGGGCGAGGGGCGTTGGTGCCATGCGGGACCGGCGCCGGCAACAGATTTACCTTTTTGTTTCCCTGCCTTCGGTAATATCGGTCTTATGGACGTCCTGCTCGCCAATCCCCGTGGTTTCTGCGCCGGCGTCGACCGTGCCATCGAGATCGTCAAGCGCGCCATCGAGACGCTGGGTGCGCCCATCTACGTACGCCACGAGGTGGTGCACAACCGCTTCGTCGTCGATGACCTGAAGCAGCGCGGCGCAGTCTTCGTGGAAGAACTCGACGAGGTGCCCGATGGCGCCACCGTCATCTTCAGTGCGCATGGCGTGTCCAAGGCGGTCCGCAACGAGGCCGACCGGCGTGGGCTGAAGGTGTTCGACGCCACCTGCCCGCTGGTCACCAAGGTCCATTTCGAAGTGGCCCGCCACTGCCGCGCCGGTCGCGACGTGGTGCTGATCGGCCACGCCGGCCATCCCGAGGTGGAGGGCACGATGGGGCAGTGGAGCCGCGAGGGCGGGGAGGGCCACATCTATCTGGTGGAAGACATCGAAGGCGTCGCCACGCTGGATGTCAGCCAGCCCGACAACCTGTTCTACACCACCCAGACCACGCTGTCGGTCGACGACACCGTGGGCATCATCCAGGCGCTGCAGGCGCGTTTCCCCGCCATCCAGGGGCCGAAGAACGACGATATCTGCTACGCCACGCAGAACCGCCAGGACGCCGTGCGCGACCTGGCCAGGCAGTGCGACCTGGTACTGGTGGTCGGTTCGCCGAACAGTTCCAACTCCAATCGCCTGCGCGAGCTGGCCGAGCGCGACGGTGTGGAGTCGTACCTGATCGACGGCGCGCACGAGATCGATCCGCGCTGGATCGAAGGCAAGCAGCGCATCGGCGTGACCGCCGGTGCGTCGGCGCCGGACGTGCTGATCGACGGTGTCATCCAGCGTCTGCGCGAGCTCGGCGCGGGGGGCGTCAGCGAACTGGACGGCGAACCGGAAAACATGGTGTTCGCGCTGCCGAAGGAACTGCGGCTGCAGCTGGTGGGCTGAGGTTTCCGGTTCCCGCCGCGACCAAGGCCCCGCACTGCGGGGCCTTGCTTCTTCTGCCGTCTCATCCTGCGCGACCGCAGCCCCTCATCCTGCCCGTCACGAGCAAGGGGTGGCCCGATGACGCGCATGCACTGGATGGCTTTCAGACTGTACTGGCCGGCACTGGCGTGCCTGCTGCTGGCCTTCGTGTCGACCTGGGGGCATGCCGTCCCTTCTGCTCCGTTGGGCGAGGTGCTTCACTGGATGCCTTACGTTCTGCTGGCGCTCGCCATGTTGTTGGCTGCTGTCGCCAGCCTGCGGTTGATGCGCCGGGAAACCCGCGATGCGCTGATCTGCGATTGCGGTGGACTGCTCGGCGGCAAAAGGGAAGGGCGCCTAGGTCCCTACCGGAAGTGTGTGGCGTGCGAGCGGAGGCATGCTGTGCATGGGTAGCCTTGGAGGTCTGTGAACGCGGTGACTCATCCAAAACCCAACGCAACTCGTTCCGCTCTTCGCGATTGTCGCAATGTAAGGATTGAGATGGCTACCGAATCCGGGCCGATTCACGTCGTCCATGAAGCCATGCACAGTGATGACGTGATCGTCGGGATTGCCGGACTTTCCTATGACGGGGTTGCAGGAGGAGAGGTAACCGTTCTACAGGATCCAGGTCCCAACGGGAGGTGTGATTGTGGCAAAAAATGAGCTAAGGAATATTGTTGCCGTTGCTCTAGTGGCGGCATTTCCGTTGCTTGGTCATGCAGTCAACAATGGAACTGTAAAGTCACCAGTGCAGCTCAGTAATGAGGCAGTAGCGCGTGCTTACAAGTCCGCGGCTGACAGATTTGTTGTTGAGCTCAAGGAGCGCGAACAACCCGAGGTTGGCGGTGCAGCGAAGCACATGGCTTTCTTCAGCAGCTACAACGCTTCTGTCCGAACAGAGAGCGATGGCTTCTGTATCGTTTTCGCCCCGATTAGGTGCGTTACCCCATCCATGCAGAAGCCGACTTGTTCTGCCTTACTCAAATAGCCTGTTACGCCCAAGGGCACTTCAACGTTTGGAGCCATGGTCCACCCCTCCCGGGTATAGGGTGGGCACCAAGGAGTCGGCGAAAGGTCGAATCAACGTGGGCCCACGACCCGACTAACGCTCGAGAGCCACGGGTGCGGCCAGGTAAATATGTGAATCTGACCGCTGGCGTTTTCGCGTTTGACAATGGCGTAGGTAGAGCTTCCTCTACTCTGGTGACGAGTCCCAGACTGGACCGTAAGATCACCAGCATTCCACGCATCAAGAATCGGGCGTGCCGCGCAGATCCTCGTCCTTCCAGGTTCAACGCTGCGGCCGCCTGGAGCTAATATGGCCACCCAACGTCAAGTTTTCACCTATGTAGGTTTGTGGGTGGTCAGCTTGTTCTACATTCTTATCCGTGTGCTCGGGTTCGGTTTCTTTGGTGCAGAGAAGTGGCCGGCACTAGTGCCGGCCGCACTTTGGCTTCTTCTGGCAATCATGCCCGCACGTGTCATTGGATACATAACCGTATCGTTACCTCTATTCTTGACGATGTTGTTGTTCCAAGTGCTTGGTGGAGGGTTTGATACCTTCGCTCAGAGTGCTGTTGAGACGATCATGTTTGGGGGATTGCTGCTCTTGAAAGCCTTTGTGGCTCGTCCATCGACTTCATCCTGAATTCCACGCGCTCTTCATCGGGCCTCCCCCCGCATAGAGCAGGCGACGAATGTCGACGGCTCAGGCCATAGGCTGGGGTGAGCTTGCGTACGAACATGCTGGAACGGTGAGCGCTGGGAAGACACTGGATGCTGAAATGGTGCCCACGCCCCGGCTTCCCAAAGGCTTACCACCCCGTCCCCAACACCCCCACATTGACCCGCCCCTGCCCCAGCCCCTAAAATTCGCGGCTCCGCCGGAATAGCTCAGTTGGTAGAGCGGCGCATTCGTAATGCGTAGGTCGTAGGTTCGATTCCTATTTCCGGCACCAGTCGCGACAAGGCCCCGCTCCGGCGGGGCTTTGTTTTTCCGGGTCTCGCCCCCGGAGACGGCGGACCGATACAGTAGCCGCTCGCCGTCCCGACAGGTTTCCCGTGGCCAAGACCTCCGCCAAGTCCCGTACCGCCTACGTCTGCACCGAATGCGGGGCCGAGCACAGCAAATGGCAGGGCCAGTGCGCCGACTGCGGCGCGTGGAACTCCCTCAGCGAGATCGTCCTGGAGACCGCCGCCGGCGCCCCTGCCGCCGCCCGCCGTTCCGGCTGGGCCGGCAAGGCCGAGGCGCCCAGGATCACCGCCCTGAAGGACGTGCGCCACAGCGAAGAGGCGCGCGTGACCACCGGCATCGGCGAGTTCGACCGCGTGCTGGGCGGCGGCCTGGTGGAAGGGGCCGTGGTGCTGGTGGGCGGCGACCCCGGCATCGGCAAGTCCACCCTGCTGCTGCAGGCCCTGGCCCGCATGTCGGCGCACCTCCCGGCCCTGTACGTGACCGGCGAGGAATCCCTGGCCCAGGTTGCCGGCCGCGCCGTGCGCCTGGACCTGCCGCTGGACAACCTGCAGGCGCTGGCCGAGACCGGCATCGAGACCATCCTGCAGCATGCCTCCGTCGCACGGCCGAAGCTGATCGTCGCCGACTCCGTGCAGACCCTGTGGACCGAATCGCTGACCGCCGCGCCCGGCTCCGTCAGCCAGGTGCGCGAGAGCGCGGCGCGGCTGGTGCGCTACGCCAAGGAGACCGGCACGGCCGTGTTCCTGGTGGGCCACGTCACCAAGGAAGGCGGCATCGCCGGCCCCCGCGTGCTGGAACACATGGTCGACGCGGTGCTGTATTTCGAAGGCGAGAGCGGCAGCCGTTTCCGCGTGCTGCGCGCCTTCAAGAACCGCTTCGGCGCGGTCAACGAACTGGGCGTGTTCGCCATGGGCGAGAAAGGCCTGAAGGAAGTGCCCAACCCGTCGGCGATCTTCCTGTCCGGCAGTGCGCAGCAGCCCGGCAGCTGCGTGATGGTCACCCGCGAGGGCACGCGCCCGCTGCTGGTGGAAGTGCAGGCGCTGGTGGACAGCTCGCCGCTGTCCAACCCGCGCCGCGTGGCGGTGGGTATGGAGCAGAACCGCCTGGCCATGCTGCTGGCCGTGCTGCACCGGCACGGCGGCGTGGTGGTGGGCGACCAGGACGTGTTCGTGAACGTCGTCGGCGGCATCCGCGTGCAGGAAACCGCGGCCGACCTGCCGGTGCTGCTGGCCGTGCTGTCCTCGCTGCGCGACCGCCCGCTGGCCGAAAAGACCGTGGCCTTCGGCGAGGTGGGCCTGTCGGGCGAGATCCGCCCGGTGCCCAACGGTGAGGAACGCCTGCGCGAAGCGGCCACCCACGGCTTCAAGCGCGCCATCGTGCCCAAGGGCAACGCGCCGAAGTCGGGCAGCTTCAAGGGTCTGGACGTGGTGGCGGTGGAACGGCTGTCGCAGGCGCTGGAAGCGGCGGCCGAGTAGGGGGCGCTTCCTGTAGGAGCGCCCTCGGGCGCGATGCTCCTGGCTTGCTGATGGGTCGCAGAAAAAGCATCGCGCCCAAGGGCGCTCCCACGGAAGGCGAGGCGTCTAACCCCGCCTCAATACCATCTCGTACACGAACTTGCTGCCGAAGAACGCCAGCAGCAGCAGCGCCATCGCGGTGAGGGTCCAGTGCACCGCCTTGGCGCCACGCCAGCCGTAGCGCCAGCGGCCCAGCAGCAGGCCGCCGAAGACCAGCCACGACAGCACGCTGAGCACGGTCTTGTGGGTGAGCTTCTGGACCAGGAAGTTCTCCACGAACAGCACCCCGGTCAGCAGGGTGGCGGTCAGCAGGATGAAGCCCACCGTGATCGTGCGGAACAGCAGGTCTTCCAGTTCCGTCAGCGGGGGCAGGGCGCGTAGCCAGAGGTGGAACTCGCGCCGGCGCAGGGCGCGCTCCTGGGCCCACAGCATGACCGCCAGCAGCGCGGCGATGGCCAGCGCGGCGTAGGCCAGCAGCGCCAGCCAGGCATGCAGCTGCAGGCGCCAGTCCAGCCCACTGGAGGCCTGATGGCCGTACAGGTGGTAGGCGGCCAGCAGCGCGGCCGCGAGCGGGAAGGCCACCACTCCCAGTGCGGCCATCCGGCCCTGGATGGCCACCAGCAGTGTCATGGCCGCCATGCCCAGCGATACCAGCGAAAGGGCCGCGAAGAAGTGCATGTCCGGCCCGCCCGGCGTGCGCCATGCCACCAGCAGGTGATAGGCGCCATGCAGGACCACCGCGCCCAGCGCCGGCCACAGCCACGGCCTTGAGGCCTCGCCCGCATCGCGGGCGACGGAGCGGACCAGCAGGCCGGCGGCAAGCAGGTAGAGCGCAACGGCGATGAGAATGACTGTCATCGGGGAAGTGTCGCACAGCGGGCGGCACCGGCGCAGGGCATGCGCGGCCTGTGCCTGCACGGGGCGGGGGGCGGTGGTGGGAGGCCGCTATAATCGCCGTCCGTTTTCCCTGGTCCCGCCCGCCCATGTTCGAATCCCTCACCCAGCGACTCTCCGGCACCATCGAGCGCCTGCGCGGCCGTGGCCGCCTGAGCGAGGAGAACATCCGCGAGGCCACCCGCGAGGTCCGCATCGCCCTGCTGGAGGCCGACGTGGCCCTGCCGGTGGTGCAGGCGCTGATCGAGCGCATCAAGGTGCGTGCCGTCGGCCAGGAGGTGCTGAAGTCGCTGACGCCGGGCCAGGCGCTGATCAAGGTGGTCCGCGACGAACTGACCGCGGTGATGGGCTCGCAGGCCAGCGACCTGAACCTCAACGTGCCGGCACCGGCAGTCATCCTGATGGCCGGCCTGCAGGGCGCGGGCAAGACCACGACCGTCGGCAAGCTGGCCAAGCACCTGCGCGAGAAGCGCAAGAAGAAGGTCATGGTGGTCAGCGCGGACGTCTACCGCCCGGCCGCCATCGAACAGCTGAAGACGCTGGCGCAGCAGGTGGACGTGCTGTTCTTCCCGTCCGACGCGGGGCAGAAGCCGGAGGCCATCGTCCGTGCCGCCATCGACGATGCGCGCAAGTCCTTCGTGGACGTGCTGATCGTCGATACCGCCGGCCGCCTGGCGATAGACGAGGCCATGATGGCCGAGATCAAGGCCCTGCACGCGGCGGTCAAGCCGGTGGAAACGCTGTTCGTCGTCGACGCGATGACCGGCCAGGACGCCGCCAACACCGCCAAGGCCTTCAGCGAAGCGCTGCCGCTGACCGGCGTGGTGCTGACCAAGACCGACGGTGATGCGCGCGGCGGTGCGGCGCTGTCGGTGCGCTACATCACCGGCAAGCCGATCAAGTTCATCGGCGTGGGCGAGAAGCCCGACGGGCTGGACGTGTTCCACCCCGAACGCGTGGCCAACCGCATCCTCGACATGGGCGACGTGCTGTCGCTGGTGGAGCAGGTCGAGCAGAACGTCGACCGCGAGAAGGCCGAAAAGTTGGCCGCCAAGGTCATCAAGGGCAAGAAGTTCGACCTGAACGACATGCGCGACCAGCTGGAGCAGATGCAGAACATGGGTGGCATCGGCGGCCTGATGGACAAGCTGCCGGGCATGGGCCAGATCCCCGAGCACGTGAAGCAGCAGGTGCAGCAGGGCAAGGAAGTGCCGCGCATGATCGCCATCATCAACTCGATGACGAAGAAGGAGCGCCGCAATCCGGCGCTGCTGAACGGTTCGCGCCGCGCCCGCATCGCCCGGGGCGCGGGCATGACGCCGGCCGACGTCAACAAGCTGATGAAGCAGTACCAGCAGATGGAAAAGATGATGGGCAAGCTGGCCGGCGGCGGCATGAAGGGCTTGATGCGCAACATGAAGGGCATGATGGGCGGCCGCGGCGGCTTGCCGTTCCGTTGAGGCTGTCGCTCCCACATTCGACTGAAGCGGAGCTCCGGACTGCATGACCGCGGCCTTCCTCAACGGCCAGCCCGCCACCAGCGACGCATTGTGCGCCCTGGCGCTGGCCAACTACGGCCACTTCACCTCGATGCAGGTGCGCAACGGCGCGGTGCAGGGACGCGAGTTGCACGTCAAACGACTTGAAGATGCGACGCAGGCGCTGTTCGGCACCGCGCTCGATGGCGCGTCGGCCCTGCAGCAGGCGGCGCGGGCGCTGGCGTCGGCCGGCCTGCGCGATGCGTCCGTGCGCATCACCGTGTTTTCCACGCACTTCGACTATCGCGCCCCCGGGCGCGCCGTCGTGCCCGACGTGCTGGTGTCGCTGTCGCTGCCTTCCGCAGCGGAAAAGCCGGCGTTGCGAGTGAAGACGTATCCGTTCGTGCGCCCGCTGCCGCAGTTCAAGCACGTGGGCACGTTCCCGCTGTTCCACTATCGCAGGCAGGCGCTGGCGGACGGATTCGACGACGCCTTGTTCGTCGATCCGGCGGGGCAGGTGGTGGAGGGTTCTATCTGGAACCTGGGCCTGTGGGACGGCCACGCCGTCACCTGGCCGGAGGGGCCCGCCCTGCGGGGGACGGCCGAGCGGTTGCTGCAGGCTGCCCTGACCGGGGCCGGGGTGCCGCAGCGGTCGACGCCGGTCCTGCGGGATGACCTGGCACGCTTCCGTGCCGCTTTTGCCTGCAATGCCAGTGGGTTACAGCCGGTGGTGGCCGTGGATGGCGTCGCATGGGGTGCTGATACCGGCCTGATGGCGCGACTGGCGGGGGCGCTGGAGGCGTTGCCGTGGGAGCCGCTGGCCTGACCGCGGCGAGCGAAGACTCCGGGTGGGTTTTCCTGACCGATTCAATGGCTTAGAATAGCCGGCTTACCTCGCCATTCTGGCGACTGGGCAACACTGGAAAACACCATGGTCAAGATCCGTCTCACCCGCGGCGGCGCGAAGAAGCGTCCCTTCTACCACATCATCGTCACCGACTCGCGCAGCGCGCGCGACGGTCGCAACATCGAGCGCGTGGGTTACTACAACCCGGTCGCCGCCGGCAACGAAAAGCGTGTCGAACTCGACATCGCGCGCGTCGACCACTGGGTGGGCAACGGCGCCCAACTGACCGAAAAGGTCCGCAACCTGTACAAGGAAGCCACCAAGTCCGCTCCGGCGGCCTGAGTGGCCCGACCGCGCCTCGCGCGCGGCCTTTCCGCATGAGCCAAGAGCGCCCGACCGATCCGCGGAAGATGATTCTGCTGGGCAGGTTCCTGGGCGCTTTTGGTGTGCGCGGCCAGGTGAAGATCGAATCCTGGACCGAGCCGCGCGAGGCGATCTTCCGCTACCAGCCGTGGACGTTGCGCGATGCCCGTGGCGGTGAGCGCGAGCTCATCGGCGTGCGCGGCAAAGCGTCCGGCAAGCACCTGGTGGCCACGCTGCCCGGTCTGGAGGACCGCGATGGCGCCGAGGCGCTGCACGGCACCGAGATCCACGTGCCGCGGTCGTCACTGCCGCCGCCGCAGCCCGGCGAGTTCTACTGGGTGGACCTGGAAGGCCTGCGTGTCGTGCATGTCGACGGCACCGACTTCGGTACCGTCTCCCACCTGTTTTCCACCGGTGCCAACGACGTGCTGGTGGCGCGTGGCGATCGCGAGCGCCTGATTCCCTTCGTCGAACCCGACTTCATCCGCTCGGTGGATTTCGAGGCCGGCGTGGTGACGGTGGACTGGGACCCGGACTTCTAGGAGTGAGTGGAAAGGCGTGAGAAGTGAGTGGCATCCGGTAGCCTGATCGCCCTCATCATGGGCCCCAGGCACTGTCGCTGTCGCGGTTGCGGTTGCTCCCACTCGTTCCTCACTCCTCCCCACTCACTCCTCGCTTCTCGCCCATGCGCATCGACGTCATGACCCTGTTCCCCGAGTTCATCGCCCAGGCCGCGGCCGTGGGCGTGGTCGGGCGCGCACAGGAACGCGGCCTGCTCTCGCTGCAGGGCTGGAATCCGCGCGACTACGCCAGCGGCGGCTACCGCCGGGTGGACGACCGCCCGTTCGGGGGCGGCCCCGGCATGGTGATGCTGATCGAACCCCTGCAGGCCTGCCTCGAAGCGGTCCGCGCCGCCGACCCGGCCCCGGCACCGGTGATCTACATGAGTCCGCAGGGCGTGCCGTTCACCCAGAAGAAGGCCCGCGAACTGGCGGCCCTGCCGCGGATGATCCTGCTGTGCGGGCGCTACGAGGGCGTGGACGAACGCTTCCTGCAGGCGGAGGTCGACGAGGAGCTGTCGATCGGCGACTACGTGCTGTCCGGCGGTGAACTGGCCGCGGCGGTGGTCATCGATGCGGTCGGGCGTCTGCAGGAAGGTGCGTTGAACGATGCCGATTCCGCGGTCCAGGACAGTTTCGAGGGCGATGGCCTGCTCGACTGCCCGCACTACACCCAACCTTCCAGCCATCCGCTGGGCGAGGTGCCGGCCGTCCTGCGCTCGGGCGACCATGCGGCCATCGCGCGCTGGCGGCGGCAGCAGGCGCTGGGCCGGACCTGGCTCCGGCGGCCGGACCTGCTGGACGAAACCCGCCTGTCCAAGGCCGACCGGGCCTTGCTGGAGGCCTTCCGGGCCGGGCTGGCGGACCGGCACGGGGCAGGGTAGCCACCCGGGCCGGAAATCCGGTAGAATGCGCGACCCTTGGGCGGTTCACGCCCCCGGATCCCATAAGAATATCGTGCAGCGCAATCCGGCGACTGCATCAGTTTCCGCTGTCGCAAGACACGACCACGCATACAAGCATTGGTGCCAACATGAGCAAGCTCCTCCAGGAATTCGAAGCCTCCCAGATCACGCGCGAGCTGCCCGCGTTCGGCCCCGGTGACACGGTCGTCGTCAACGTGAAGGTGAAGGAAGGCAACCGCGAGCGCGTGCAGGCGTACGAAGGCGTCGTCATCGCCAAGAAGAACGCCGGCCTGAACTCCGCCTTCACCGTGCGCAAGATCTCGCACGGCTACGGCGTGGAGCGCGTGTTCCAGACCCACAGCGCCTCGATCGACTCGGTCGAAGTTAAGCGCCGCGGCAAGGTCCGCGCCGGCAAGCTGTACTACCTGCGCGACCTGGAAGGCAAGGCTGCCCGCATCAAGGAAGACCTGGCCGCCAATGCCGCCGCCAAGGCCGCCCGTCAGGCCGCCGCCGCTGCCGCCGAGTAATCCCGCGTCCGCTACCGGATCGGCGACGAAGCCCCGGCCTGTGCCGGGGCTTCTGCGTTAATGTGGGCCATGATCGGACCCGGTGCACGCGGATGAGACAATGCGCGCTTGCGATCTGCATGATGGCCGCGCTGGCGTGGCCCGGACTGTGCGCCGGGCAAGGGCGCCAGGACGATGTGCGCCTGGATGCACCGTCTCCGCTGGCCGGCGCCCACGAGATCGCGCGCCGCACCCAGACGCCCACCACCTTCGACCGCATGCAGCGCTATGTGACCGCCTCGGGTCGCCAGTTGGCCGAGCAGACGGTGGACATGGCGGAAGCCCGGTTCGATGTCTTCGTGCCGCGCAGACCGCCGCCGCCGCGCGGTTACGCGCTGCTGGTCTGGATTCCGCCGCAGGATGCGTTCCGGGCGCCCATGGACTGGATGCCGGCCCTCGAAGCGCACGGAATGATCTATGTGTCGCCGCGCGAAGCGGGAAACGATGAGATCGTGTTCGATCGCCGGATGCCGCTGGCGCTGCACGCCGCGCACGGCATCGCCGCCCGGTATCCGGTGGATCCCGAGCGCGTGTTCGTGGGCGGTTTCTCGGGAGGTTCGCGGACGGCGCTGAGGGTCGCGCTGGCCTATCCGGACGTCTTCCGGGGCGCGCTTCTGAATGCGGGGAGCGACGTCATCGGCAGCACGCGGTTGACCCCGCCGCCTGCCGACCTGCTGCGCCTGTTCCAGACGACAACGCGCCTGGCCTACGTCACCGGCGCGCACGACCTGCCCAATCGTCGTGCCGACGCGGCCAGCCAGCGTTCCCTGCAGGAATTCTGCGTGCAACAGGTGCATCGCCACTCGATGGGGTCGCGCGGCCACGCCACGCCGGACAGGCGGACCTTTCAGAGGGTGCTGGCGTGGCTGGATGCGCCTCCGTCGCCGCCCGACCCTGCTGCCCTGGAGGCTTGCAGGAAAGGGCTGAGCGAGCGCGTGCACGCTGACCTGGCGACGGTGCGAGGGCTGCTGGACGGGGGCGATCTGGTGGCGGCCGGCAGGGCACTGGGCGAGGCCGACCAGCGTTGGGGCGGGCTGGCGGCACCGGAAAGCGTCGATCTGGCGCGCAGGATCGCCACGGGGCTGGCGGATACCCGGTAGGGTAGGCCTCAAGTCGATGCGTGAGGGCGTGATGATGTCGGGATCGGACGAGCAGGGCATGGCCACCCTGAGGCTGGATATCTGGCTGTGGGCTGCGCGCTTCTACAAGACCCGCAGCCTGGCCAAGCAGGCCATCGTGACCGGCAAGGTCGATGTGGGCGGGCAACGGGCCAAGTCCTCGCGCGCCGTGCGCGTGGGCGACGTGCTGGCGATCACGCGGGGTGACGACACCTACGAGATCGAAGTGCGCGGCCTGAGCGATCAGCGCGGGCCCGCCGCCGTCGCGCAGGCCCTGTATGTCGAATCCGAAGCCTCGCGTGCGCGCCGCGAAGCGGCCCTGGCGCAACGGCGGGCCGAACGCGCCGGCTACCAGGCGCCACAGTCCAGACCCGACAAGCGCGCACGGCGCCTGATCCGCGCGCTGGGCGACATCGACGCCCTGTAAGGAAGAAGGGCGCCAGGGCGCCCTTCGGTGTCAGCGGCACGCGACGCTCAGCGGCCGCCGCCGAACATGCCGCCGCCGATCTTCAGGATGTCCCCCAGGCCCAGCTGACCGTCGCCATCCTGGTCCAGCACCGCGCCGAGCAGCCCGCCACCCAGGCCGCCCTGCTGCTGCACCTGGCGCTGTTCCTGGCCCAGCACCTCGGCCAGTCCCGGCGGATCGTTCGGTGCGCCGCCCTGGCTCATGCGCTGGGCGAGGAAGGCCAGCACGATGGGCGCCAGGATCTTCAGCAACTGGCCGGCGCGTTCACCGCCCAGGCCGGTGGCCTGGCCCAGGCCCAGTTCGGCCCGGTTCTGCTGGCCGCCGAAGATGTGGCCGAGGATGCCGGCGCCGTTGGCCTGCGGCGACGATGCGCCCCCCAGCACCGCGCCCAACACGCTGCCGAGGTCCAGGCCGGTGTGGTTGCGTTGCAGGGCGCCGAACAGGGCTTCCGCACCCTGCGGCTGCGCCGTGTTGCGGCCCAGCGCGCCCAGCAGCAGCGGAAGTGCGGCGCTGACCGCGCTGGAGGCCTGCATCTGCCCGATGCCGAGCTGCCGGGAGACCTGCTGCAGGGGGGCGCCCTGCAACTGGGCGAAGAGATCTTCCGCGAGGGATGCCTGGCTCATCGTGCGTTCGTCCTCCTGGACGGGGATGGAAAGTCGCCGACGATGCTAGCGCCAATCTGGCCGGGCACCGGTTCATGATCGCCGTGGACCGACCGGCGGAAACGACAACGCCGCATGCCTGGCCCGGCCATGCGGCGTTGCGACGGCATGCGCGGGAGGATCAGCGCAGGTCGAAGCGGTCCAGTTCCATCACCTTCGTCCAGGCCGCCACGAAGTCCTTCACGAACTTCTCCCTGCCATCGGCGCTGGCGTAGACCTCGGCGAGCGCGCGCAGCACCGAGTTCGAGCCGAACACCAGATCCACCCGGCTCCCGGTCCACTTCTGCGCGCCCGTCTTGCGGTCGTGTCCCGCGTAGCGGTTCTCGCCGGTGGCCTTCCACTCCGTTCCCATGTCGAGCAGGTTGACGAAGAAATCGTTGCTCAGCGTACCGGGCCTGTCGGTGAGCACGCCGGTATCGCCGCCGTCCGCGTTGGCGCCCAGCACGCGCAGGCCCCCCACCAGCACCGTCATCTCCGGTGCCGTGAGCGTCAGCAGTTGCGCCTTGTCGACCAGCAGGTGTTCGGCGGGGACGATGGAGCGTCCTTTCAGGTAGTTGCGGAATCCATCGGCGACCGGCTCCAGCACGGCGAAAGACGCGACATCGGTCTGGTCCTGGCGCGCATCGGTGCGGCCCGGACGGAACGGCACCGTGACGTCGACGCCGCCGGCCTTCGCCGCCTGCTCCACGCCCACGCCGCCGGCCAGCACGATGAGGTCGGCCAGCGAGACCTTCTTGCCGCCGCCGGCCTCCAGGTTGAACTCCATCTGGATGCGCTCCAGTGTCTTCAACACCTTCGCCAGTTGGTCCGGTCGGTTTACCGCCCAGTCCTTCTGCGGCGCCAGGCGGATACGCGCGCCGTTTGCGCCGCCCCGCTTGTCGCCGCCCCGGAACGTCGACGCCGACGCCCACGCGGTGGAGACCAGCTCGGACACCGACAGACCGGACGAAGCAATCCTGCCCTTCAATGTGGCGATGTCGGCCGCATCGATGGGTGCGTAGTCGGCATGGGGCAGCGGGTCCTGCCAGATCAGTTCTTCCCGGGGCACTTCCGGGCCCAGGTAGCGCGCGCGCGGGCCCATGTCGCGATGGGTCAGCTTGAACCACGCACGCGCGAACGCGTCGGCGAACGCTTGCGGGTTTTCGAGGAAGCGCTTGGAGATCGGCCCGTAGATCGGATCGAAGCGCAGCGACAGGTCGGTGGTCAGCATCTTGGGGCGCTGCTTGCGGGTGGCGTCGTGCGCAAGCGGCACGTCTTCCGGCGCGCCCTTGGCGACCCACTGGTGGGCGCCGGCGGGCGACTTCTCCAGTTCCCATTCGAATCCGAACAGGTTCTCGAAGAACTTGTTGCTCCACAGCGTGGGCGTCTGCGTCCAGGTGACCTCGATGCCCGAGGTGATGGTGTCGCCGCCCTTGCCGCTGCCGAACCTGTTGTGCCAGCCCAGGCCCTGCTGTTCCAGGTCGCCCGCTTCGGGTTCGGCCCCCACGTTGTCGGCGGGGCCGGCACCGTGCGTCTTGCCGAAGGTATGGCCGCCGGCGATCAGGGCGACGGTTTCCTCATCGTCCATCGCCATGCGGCCGAAGGTGTCGCGGATGTCCTTCGCCGCGAGCAGCGGGTCGGGGTTGCCGTCCGGGCCTTCCGGGTTCACGTAGATCAGTCCCATCTGCACGGCCGCCAGCGGATTCTCCAGCCGGCGCGAATGCACGTCGCCATCGGCGGTGTCGTCCGAGACCAGCACGCCCGCGTCGCCGGGCTTCTCGACGCCCTCGGAGCCATGCGCATAGCGGATGTCGCCCCCCAGCCACGTGGTCTCGCGGCCCCAGTACACGTCCTGGTCCGGTTCCCAGGTGTCCTCACGCCCGCCGCCGAAGCCGAAGGTGCGGAAGCCCATCGTTTCCAGGGCGACGTTGCCGGCCAGGATCATCAGGTCGGCCCACGAGATCGCCTGTCCGTATTTCTGCTTGATCGGCCACAGCAGGCGGCGCGCCTTGTCCAGGCTGACGTTGTCCGGCCAGCTGTTGAGCGGCGCGAAACGCTGCTGCCCGCGCCCGCCGCCGCCGCGGCCGTCGCCGATGCGGTAGGTGCCGGCGCTGTGCCAGGCCATGCGGATGAACAGGCCGCCGTAATGGCCGAAGTCTGCCGGCCACCAGTCCTGCGAATCGGTCATCAGGTCACGCAGGTCCTTCTTCAGCGCGTGGTAGTCGATCTTCTTGAAGGCCTCGGCATAGTCGAAGCCGGGATCCAGCGGATTGGAGCGCGACGAGTGCTGGTTCAGCAGGTCCAGGCGCAACTGGTTGGGCCACCAGTCGCGGTTGCCGGTGCCGCCGCCCGCAGTCGGATGGAATGGGCACTTGGATTCAGTGGTCATGGCTGGGCTTCCTGTGGCTGTCGGGCGGTTTGGGAGGGCAAGGGGTCGCAGCGGGCGACGCGCGTTGGAACGTGCGCTTCGGCGATACCGGGCGGAGGGTGCAAGGAAGACGGCAGGGCGGGCATGCACACGGCTGACGTCCTCGAAGGCGTGGGCGGATGGCGACCAGACTAGGCAGTGCGGACGATCAATGAAAATCGTTTTTTGCGAAGGGTCTGATAGCGGCATTCAATGGTGCATTGCGCCATCAGCCGCCATCCCCGCTTGATGCGGCCACGATACTCCGCAGGTGTTACGCAGGTGTTGTAGGGGCGTGCGCCATCGTGCCCCGCCGCTGTCCGCGGCAGGGGGATCCGGCGGGAAGGGTACGTGTCCTGCGCCTGCAGGATCAGAGCAGCGCCTTGAGCCGGTACAGCGCTTCGAGCGCCTGCTTGGGCGACAACTCGTCGGGATCGATCGCCGCCAGGGCCTCCTGCGCGGCCGACGGAGCCGCGGCGAACAGGCCGAACTGTTGCGGCGCATCCAGCGCCTGCGGCGCCATCTCGGAGGCATGGGTTTCCCGGCCGCGCTGTTCCAGTTCCGCCAGTCGCCGGCGCGCCTGCTGCAGCGTGCTGCGGGGCAGGCCGGCCAGGGCCGCCACCTGCAGGCCGAAGCTCCGGTCCGCCGCGCCCTCTTTCACCGCATGCATGAAGACCAGCGTATCGCCATGCTCCACGGCGTCGAGATGCACGTTGGCGATGCCGCTGCCGGACTCTGCGGCCAGCGCCGTCAGCTCGAAGTAATGGGTGGCGAACAGCGTGTAGCAGCGGTTGCTGCCGGCCAGGTGGCGGGCCACGGCGTCGGCCAGCGCCAGGCCGTCGTAGGTCGAGGTGCCGCGGCCGATCTCGTCCATCAGCACCAGCGACTGCGCCGTGGCGTGGTGCAGGATGTAACTGGTCTCCGCCATTTCCACCATGAAGGTGGACTGGCCGCGCGCCAGGTCGTCGCCGGCGCCGATGCGGGTGAGGATGCGGTCGATGGGCCCGATAACCGCGCGCGCGGCCGGGACGAAGCTGCCGATGTGGGCCAGCAGCACGATCAGTGCGTTCTGCCGCATGTAGGTGCTCTTGCCGCCCATGTTCGGGCCGGTGATCACCAGCATGCGCCTGTCCTCGTCCAGGACCAGGTCGTTGGGTTCGAACGGTTCCTTGCGCACCGCCTCGACCACGGGGTGCCGGCCACGCTCGATGCGCAGCCCGGGCGCTTCGTCCAGTTCCGGTTGCGCCCAGTCCAGTTCCTGCGCACGTTCGGCGAAGGCGGCCAGCACGTCCAGCTCGCTCAGTGCGGCCGCGCAGCGCTTGAGCGGTTCCAGACGCGCATTGAGCGTATCCAGCAGTGCGTCGTACAGCAGTTTCTCGCGCGAGAGCGCGCGCTCGCGGGCGGACAGCACCTTGTCCTCGAACTGCTTGAGCTCTTCGGTGATGTAGCGCTCGGCGCCGGTCAGGGTCTGGCGCCGCGTGTAATGCACCGGGGCACGGTCGGCCTGGCCCTTGCTGATCTCGATGTAATACCCATGCACGCGGTTGTAGCCCACCTTGAGGGTGGCGATGCCGCTGCTCGCGCGTTCGCGGGCCTCCAGGTCGACCAGGAACTGGTCGGCGTTCGTGCTCAGCCGGCGCAACTCGTCGAGTTCGGCATCGTAGCCGTCGGCCAGCACGCCGCCGTCGCTGAGCTTCAACGGCGGTTGCGCGGCGATGGCGGCGATCAGCAGCGCCGCGGTGTCGGCGTGCTCGCCCAGCTCCGCCGCCAGCGCAAGCAGGCGCGGCGAATCCAGCGGCGCCAGATGCCCCTGCACCTCCGGCAGCAGCGCCAGGCCATCGCGCAGCGTGGACAGGTCGCGCGGGCGAGCCGAGCGCAGCGCCACGCGGGTGAGGATGCGCTCCAGGTCGCCCAGCCCGCGGAAGCCGGTGCGCAGGTCGCGCGCGGCGCCTTCCATCAGCGTGGCGACGGCATGGTGGCGCTGGCCCAGCAGGCGGCGGTCGCGCAGTGGCCGGTGCAGCCAGCGCCGCAACAGGCGCCCGCCCATCGGGGTGACGGTGGTGTCCAGCACGCCCAGCAACGTGTGCCGGGTATCGCCATCGACGCGGGTGTCCAGTTCCAGGTGGCGGCGCGTGGCGGCGTTCATCGCGATCGCGTCGCCGGCCGATTCCACCGCGATCGCGGTCAGATGCGGCAAACGCTGCTTCTGGGTCTCTTCCACATAGCCCAGCAGGGCGCCCGCGGCGGCGGTGGCCAACGCTTTGTCGTCGATGCCGAAACCCGTGAGGTCGTGCACGCCGAAGAAGCCCAGCAGCTGGCGGCGCCCGCTGTCGGGGTCGAACAGCCATGGCGCGCGCCGGCGCGCTCCCGTGCGCTGCTGGAGGAACGCCGGCCAGCCTTCCTCGTCCGGCAGCAGCAGTTCGGCCGGCTCGAGCCGTGCGAGTTCGGCCTCCAGCGCGTCGTCGTTCTCGACCTCGTTGACCAGGAAGCGGCCGCCGGCCAGGTCAGCCCAGGCCAGGCCGTAGCCCGTGCGCCCGCGCGCGACCGCCATCAGCAGGGTGTCGCGGCGTTCGTTGAGCAGGGCCTCGTCGGTCACGGTGCCCGGCGTCACCACGCGCACCACCTTGCGCTCCACCAGGCCCTTGGCCAGTGCGGGGTCGCCGATCTGTTCGCAGATCGCCACCGATTCGCCCAGTGCCACCAGCCGCGCCAGATAGCCCTCGCAGGCATGCACCGGCACCCCGGCCATGGGGATGGGGGCGCCCCCGGAACTGCCGCGTTGGGTCAGGGTGATGTCCAGCAGCCGCGCGGCCTTGCGTGCGTCGTCGTAGAACAGTTCGTAGAAGTCCCCCATCCGGAAGAACACCAGCAGGTCCGGGTACTCCGCCTTGGCGGCGAAGAACTGCTTCATCAGGGGCGTGTGTTCCGACTTGTCTTTGCTCACGAGGCCAGGGGGGATGAGGGGGCAAAAGGGCGTTGATTGTAGCCGCTGGCCGCGCCGCGCCCCGATGCCGGCGCGCGTCCGGGCCTGCCTGCCTGGGCCAGGCAGGCTTGGCCTCGCTGCGGTGCGAGGCGGGCGGTGGCGTAACCGGAGTTCCGCACGATCGTTCGTAAAATCAGTGGCTTATCCGTGCCAAAGTGATAGCCGGCGTATCGACGCAGTGCAGAATGCCGCGTCGTGAAGCCGGTGTTAATTTCGCGTTGACGCAAGGGGAGTTGCGTTCGCTTTCGGCGGTACCGCCGCCCGTGCCACCACGGATTTCCTGCACGTCATCGTCGCCAGAACATGGCCCTTGGGAGGGGACAACATGGTCACTGCATCGCATCGGCGCAAAGCGCTTTCGCTCGCCGTCTTCACCGCGCTCTGCGCAACCTCGCACGCATACGCGCAGCAGGCGGCTGCGCCGGCCGAGGAGGAGGAACCCACCACGCTGGCCACCATGACGGTGACCGCGCAGAAGCGTGAGGAGGCCATGCAGGATGTGCCCATCGCGGTCACCGCGATCTCCGAACAGCTGCTGCAGGACACCGGCGTGCGCGACATCAAGGACCTGCAGGTGCTGGTGCCCGGCATGACCGTGACCAGCACGCAGAGCGAGGCCATCACCACCGCGCGCATCCGCGGCATCGGCACCGTCGGCGACAACGTGGGCCTGGAGTCGTCGGTGGGCGTGGTGATCGATGGCGTGTACCGGCCCCGCAACAGCGTCGGCTTCGGCGATCTTGGCCAACTCGAACGCATCGAAGTGCTGAAGGGCCCGCAGGGCACGGTGTTCGGCAAGAACACCTCCGCCGGCGTCATCAACGTGGTGACCCGCCGCCCCAGCTACACGCAGAGCGCAGAAGGCGAAGTCACCGTGGGCAACCACGGTGCGATGGGCGTGTCCGGCAGCTACAACGACGCGCTCGGCGAAGTGGGCGCCTTCAACATCTACGCGGCCAAGCGCAAGCGCGACGGCTGGATGGACGTGCGCACCGGCAACGGTCCGCGCCAGGAAACCGACGACTACGACCAGAACTTCCACACGGTGCGCGGCAAGCTGCTGCTGGAGCCCAGCGACAACCTCGACATCCTGGTGGCCGGCGACTTCACCAGCCGGGAAGAGAACTGCTGTACCGCGGTGCAGACCACGGTGGGCGCCACGGCCGCCATCCTCAATGCGCTGGTCGGCGGCCAGGCCGTCGCCGCGCCGGGCGACGATCCGTTCGACCGCGTCGCCTACAGCAACCGGCCGACCACGCAGGACATCAAGGACAGCGGCGTGTCCGTGGAGGTCAACTGGGATTCGCCGTGGTTCGGCAATGCCACGCTGACGTCCATCACCGCCCAGCGCAAGTGGGAGGCCATCAATGGCCTGGACTACGATTTCAGCACGGCGGACATCCTGTACCGGAATGCGGACGAGGACGAGTCCTTCACCGGCTTCGACACCTTCAGCCAGGAGTTCCGCCTGACCGGCGCCACCGAACGCGTGGACTGGATGGTGGGTGCGTTCTACTCCGACGAGGACCTGGACCGCACCGAGACCTACCGTATCGGCGCGCACTACGAGCCGTACCTGTCGGTGGCGCTGCTGTCCATCATCAATCCCGCCCTGGGCCAGTCGCCGACCGCGCCGCTGTTCCTGTCGCAGGCCAGCGGGCGCCCGTTCGGCACGGTGTTCGCCGGCCTCGGCGCGCTGGACACCTACCAGCAGAACGCCAAGAGCACCGCGCTGTTCACCAACAATACCTGGCATGCGACGGACGCCCTGGATATCACCGTGGGCCTGCGCTACACCCGGGAAAAGAAGCACCTGGTCTCCAACTACAGCAATCCCAACGGCGGCGCCGGCTGCGGTGCGATGCTCGCCAATCCCGCGCAGGTCGTCGCGGCCCTGGTGGCCCGTGGCCTGACCGTGGCGCAGGCGTCGGCGGCGGCTCCCACGGTGGTCGGCTACGGCTGCCTGCCCTGGGCCAACCCGCTGCACAACGCGCCCACGCGCGACACCGTGCAGGAGCGCGAAGAGAAGGAGTGGTCGGGCACGCTGAAGGCGGCCTACCGCTGGAACGACAACGTGATGACCTATGGCTCGTTCGCCCGCGGCTACAAGGGCGGCGGCTTCAACCTGGACCGCGTGCAGTCGTCGAACGGGCTGAGCAGCGGCAGCGCGAACGGCATCCAGCCGGTGCTGGACACGTCCTTCCCCGGTGAGTTCGTCGACAGTTACGAGCTGGGCGCCAAGACCACCTGGCTCGATGGCAACCTGCTGCTCAATGCCACGCTGTTCCACCAGAAGTACGAGGACTTCCAGCTCAACAGCTTCCTGGGCACCAGCTTCGTGGTGCGCTCGATTCCGGAAGTCACCTCGCAGGGCCTGGACGCGGAGCTCATGTGGCAGCCGCGCTCCATACGCGGGCTGATGTTCCAGAGCGGCCTGATGTACGCCGACACCAAGTACGGCGACGATATCCCGGGCGGCGACTTCGTGGCCCCCACCGGCGCGCTGTACAAGCTGCCGGGTGCGCAGATGAGCTTCGCGCCGAAGTGGTCCGGGTCGGCGTCGGTCACCTACGAATGGGACATCGGCAGCCTGATGGCGCGTTTCAACATCGGCGCCAAGTACGTGTCCAAGTACAACACCGGCTCCGACCTCGACCCGGAGAAGATGCAGGACGCCTACACCGTGGCGAACGCGCGCTTCGGCATCGGTGCGCAGGACCAGCGGTGGATGCTGGAGTTCTGGGGCACCAACATCACCGACGAGGAATACGTGCAGGTCGGCTTCGACGGCCCGCTGCAGAACGTCTCGCCGGCGCCCAACAACCCGTTCAACACGTTCAACGCCTTCCTGGGCGCGCCCCGGATGTACGGCGTGACGCTGCGCGTCCGCTACTGATCCCCTTCGCACGATGTGGCGAGCGGCCCGCCTCCCCCGGCGGGCCGTTTTCTTTTGTGGCCCGGCGGGGCGACAGCGCCCGGCAAATCGGCTACAACACGCACGCCCCCCTGCCGGAACCGAGCGATGTCCGTACCCACCGATGAAGCCCTGCGCGTGCTGGCCCACCATGTCGGCGAGCGCCTGCGGCAGGGCCGCGACCATCTGGTCACGGCGGAAAGCTGCACCGGTGGCTGGATCGCCAAGTGCGTGACCGACATCGCCGGGTCCTCCGACTGGTTCGACTGCGGGATGGCGGCCTACAGCTACGAGGCCAAACAGGCCTTGCTGGGCGTGCGGCCGCAGACGCTGGAGGTGCACGGTGCCGTCAGCCGCGAGACCGTCATCGAGATGGTCTCCGGCGCCCTGGTCAATTCCGGTGCCAGCGTCGCCGTGGCGGTGACCGGCATCGCCGGTCCCGGCGGCGGCAGTCCCGACAAACCGGTGGGCACGGTGTGGATAGGCTGGAAGCGGCGCGGCGGCTATGCGCGCGCGGAGATCTTCCAGTTCGCCGGTGACCGCGAAGCGGTGCGCCGGCAGACGGTGGAAGCCGCACTGCAAGGGCTGGAGTCGCTGTGAGCGGCGCGCCACGACAGGGAGTGGGCGCGTGATGTGGGAGACGCTGGGCACCGTACGCGATCTGGGCCGGCTGCAGGACATCGCATCCGTCCTGATCCGCTGGGGCTTCGGCGACGTGGTCAAGCGCATCGGCATGGCCGGGGTGCTGGAAAAGGCCGGCCGGCTGCTTCACTGGCAGGCGGTGGAGGAGGGGCGCCTGCGCATGGACGTGCCGGCCCGGCTGCGCTGCACCCTGCAGGACCTGGGGCCGACGTTCGTCAAGCTCGGCCAGGTGCTGGCCACCCGCGTGGACCTGCTTCCGCCGGCCTGGATCGACGAGCTGGGCAAGCTGCAGAACGCCGTGCCCGCGCTGCCCTGGGACGAGGTGCTTCCGCAGTTGCGCGAGGACCTGGGCGCTGAGCCCGAAGCGGTATTCGCACGCGTCGAGCATGAGCCGCTGGCGGCCGCCTCGCTGGCGCAGGCGCACCGCGCCTGGCTGGCCGATGGCAGTGCCGTCGTCCTGAAGATCCGCCGCCCGCGCATCCGCGACACGGTCGAGGCCGACCTGCGGCTGCTGAAGCATCTGGCGGTGATCGTCGAGAAGAACCTGCCGGAACTGCGCCGGTACCATCCCCAACGCATCGTCCAGCAGTTC
The DNA here is from genome assembly GCF_022965755.1 of Pseudoxanthomonas sp. F37. NCBI lineage: Bacteria > Pseudomonadati > Pseudomonadota > Gammaproteobacteria > Lysobacterales > Lysobacteraceae > Pseudoxanthomonas > Pseudoxanthomonas sp. F37. Next base: position 1,391,928 of record NZ_CP095187.1, read on the forward strand.
AGCGCCTCGCTGCGTCGCGAACTGGACTTCGCCGCCGAGTGCCGCAACGCCGAACGGATCGCGCACAACTTCGCCGGCCGCGACGACATCGTCATCCCGCGGGTGTACTGGCAATGGACCTGCGAGCGGCTCAACGTGCAGGAATGCCTGGAGGGCGTGCCCGGGCGCGACCTGGCGGCCGTCGATGCGCTGGGCCTGGATCGCGTGCAGCTGGCGCGCACGGGTGCCGGGCTGGTGTTGAAGATGGTGCTGGAGGATGGGTTCTTCCATGCCGACCCGCATCCCGGCAACATCTTCTACATGCCGGACGGCGCGATCGGCGTGATCGATTTCGGCATGGTGGGACGGGTCACCGAGCAGCGCCGCTTCCAGATCGTGCGCCTGCTCCACGGCCTGGTGGTCCACGACTCGGCCGCCGTGGCCGAGGTGCTGGCGGACTGGACCGAGGAAAACAACGACATCGACGAAGTGCGGCTGCAGGAATCGGCCGACGTCTTCGTCGATCAGTACCGCGGGGTCCCGCTCAAGGACCTGCGCATGGGCGCGATGCTCGGCGACGTCACGGCGATGCTGCGTGAGCACGGCCTCAGCCTGCCGGCCGACCTGGCGCTGATGATCAAGGCGTTCCTCACCCTGGAGGGCATGGGGCGGCAGCTGGACCCGGATTTCGACATGGCCAGCGAGGCGCGCCCCTATCTGGAGCGCGCCATGCTGGAGCGCTTCGCGCCGGACGTGCTGGTCCGGCGGGGGCGCCGCACGCTCTCGGGCCTGGTCGATCTGCTGCGCGACATGCCGCGCGATGTCCACCGCCTGCTGCAGTCGGCCCGGCGCGGCAAGCTGCAGATGCATATCGAGGTGGACACGCTGCGGGCATTCGGGGAGCAGGTGGACCGCGCTGCCAACCGGCTGACGATGGGCATCATCACGGCGTCGCTGGTGATCGGTTCCTCCATCGTGATGAACAGCGTGGGCGGGGGCGTCTCCAACCGCTGGCTGATGGCCCTGGGGGTGCTGGGCTTCGTCGGGGCCGCGCTGTGCGGGGTCTGGATCCTGTTCTCGATCTGGCGCAGCGGGCGCCGCTAGCGAAACCGCTTGCGAGGACGGGGCGTTAGTAGTATTACTACTAACCATGGACCTGACCGATACCCAACTCGCCATCCTCGCCCTGATCGCCGAACGGCTGGAGGCCGAGGGCATGCCGCCTTCGCAGGCCGAAATCGCCAAGGCCTTCGGTTTCAAGGGCGTGCGCGCGGCCCAGTACCACCTGGAGGCGCTGGAACAGGCGGGCGCCATCGAACGCGTACCCGGCCGCGCCCGCGGCATCCGCCTGCTCAAGGTGCCTGCCTCGCCCCAGCCGGACCTGGCATTCCCGGCCGCCAACGAGGACGGCCTGCGGGTGCCCGTGCTGGGGCAGGTGGCCGCCGGCACTCCCATCGGGGCCGACGCCGGCCACCACGACTACGTGCTGCTGGACCGCGCCTTCTTCGCGCCCGCCCCGGACTATCTGCTGAAGGTGAAGGGCGATTCGATGCGCGACGAAGGCATCTTCGACGGCGACCTGATCGGTGTACACCGGACCCGCGATGCGCGCTCCGGGCAGATCGTGGTGGCGCGCATCGATGACGCCATCACGGTGAAGCTGCTGAAGATCGGCAAGGACCGCATCCGGTTGCTGCCGCGCAATCCCGACTACGCCCCCATCGAAGTCGCGCCGGACCAGGACTTCGCCATCGAAGGGCTGTACTGCGGCCTGGTGAGGCCCAACCGGTGAGTGCGTGCGGCGCCGCCTCCGACGCCGCGGCACGGGATTTTCCGACGCGGCCGCGCGCACCGGACCGATCCCCCTGCACCCCGCCGGATTTTATTTTTCCCCATGCCCGCACCGTCGCAGCCTGTGCGATGGGCGCCCCCCACACTGATCGCAACCGACCACTTTGACCAGGACCACGACGATGGACGAGAACAAGAAGCGCGCCCTTTCCGCCGCACTGACCCAGATCGAGCGCCAGTTCGGCAAGGGCTCGGTGATGCGCATGGGCGATAGGGTCATCGAGCCCGTCGAGGCCATCCCCACCGGTTCGCTGATGCTGGACCTGGCGCTGGGTATCGGCGGACTGCCCAAGGGGCGCGTGGTCGAGATCTATGGGCCGGAGTCCTCCGGCAAGACCACGCTGACGCTGCAGGCCATTGCCCAATGCCAGAAGCTGGGGGGCACCGCGGCCTTCATCGACGCCGAGCACGCGCTGGATCCGATCTATGCCGCGAAACTGGGCGTGAACGTGGACGATCTGCTGCTGTCCCAGCCCGACACCGGTGAGCAGGCGCTCGAGATCGCCGACATGCTGGTGCGCTCCGGGTCCATCGACATCGTGGTCATCGACTCGGTCGCCGCGCTGACGCCCAAGGCCGAAATCGAAGGCGAGATGGGCGATCAGCTGCCCGGCCTGCAGGCCCGCCTGATGAGCCAGGCGCTGCGCAAGCTGACCGGCAACATCAAGCGTTCCAACACCTTGGTGATCTTCATCAACCAGCTGCGCATGAAGATCGGCGTGATGATGCCCGGCCAGAGTCCGGAAACCACCACCGGCGGCAACGCACTGAAGTTCTACGCCTCGGTCCGCCTGGACATCCGTCGTATCGGTGCCATCAAGAAGGGCGACGAGATCATCGGCAACCAGACCAAGATCAAGGTGGTCAAGAACAAGCTGGCGCCTCCGTTCAAGCAGGTGGTCACGGAGATCCTGTACGGCGAGGGCATCAGCCGTGAAGGTGAGCTGATCGACATGGGCGTGGATGCCAAGCTGGTGGAGAAGGCCGGTGCCTGGTACAGCTACGGCAGCGAGCGTATCGGCCAGGGCAAGGACAACTCGCGTACGTTCCTGCGCGAGAACCCGGCCATTGCCGCGAAGCTGGAGGCCGAGCTGCGCGAGAAGTTCCAGCCGGCCGAGGCGCAGCGGGAAGAGAACGCGGACGACGACGCCGAGTAAGGGCGGGGGCGGGGAGAGGGCGCACGATGGCGGATGAGGATGCACGGGCGGCACGCGCCCCACGCCGCCGCAAGCCGGTCGAACAGACGCCCCTGCAGCGGGCTCTCGGCCTCTTGACCCGGCGGGAGCATTCCCGCCGCGAGTTGTCCCGGAAGTTGATGTCCCGTGGTGTGGAAGCGGCCGATGTGCGATCGGCCGTGGACCGGCTGCAGGCGGAGGGCTGGCAGAGCGACACGCGCTTTGCCGAGGCGCTCGTCCGCAGCCGGGCCTCGGGTGGTTATGGTCCACTGAGGATCAAGGCCGAGCTGTCCACCCACGGGCTGGACCGTGAGGCGATCGCAGCGGTCATGGCCACCTTCGATGGCGACTGGACCGAAACGGCGTGCGACCTCGTCCGCCGGCGTTTCGGTCCAGCCCGCCAGATCGAACCGGCGCAACGTCGGAAGATCGCGGATTTCCTGATACGGCGCGGTTTCGATGCCGAAGCCGTCCGCGCGGCCAGCCGGCTCGATCTGGAGGACTGGGGCGGGACGGCCTGATAATCTAGGGCATTGGGTTGCTTCTCCCGGCCGTGCCCGCATCCAGCGGATAGCGCCGCGCAACGAAGCGCCTTCCAGCCAATGCCCGCCAGATGACCACTTCCAAGACCTTCAGCACCCGCCAGATCCGCCAGGATTTCCTCGATTTCTTCGCCGGCAAGGGCCATACCATCGTCCCGTCCGCCTCCCTGGTGCCCGGCAACGATCCCACCCTGCTGTTCACCAACTCCGGCATGGTGCAGTTCAAGGACGTCTTCCTGGGGGCGGAGAAGCGCAGCTACGTGCGAGCGGCCGATGTCCAGCGCTGCCTGCGCGCCGGCGGCAAGCACAACGATCTGGATTCGGTGGGCTATACCGCCCGCCACCACACGTTCTTCGAGATGCTGGGCAACTGGTCCTTCGGCGACTACTTCAAGAAGGAGGCCATCGCCTGGGCCTGGGAACTGCTGACCGAGGTCTGGAGGCTGCCCAAGGAGCGCCTGCTGGTCACCGTCTACCACACCGACGACGAGGCCTACGACCTCTGGCATGACATGATCGGCCTGCCGCCGGAGCGCATCGTGCGCATCGGCGACAACAAGGGCGCCCCGTATGCGTCGGACAATTTCTGGCAGATGGCCGACACCGGCCCCTGCGGTCCGTGCACGGAGATCTTCTACGACCATGGCGAGCACATCGCCGGCGGCCCCCCGGGCTCCCCGGACGAAGACGGGGACCGCTACATCGAGATCTGGAACAACGTCTTCATGCAGTTCGACCGCCAGCCGGACGGCACGCTGGTGCCGTTGCCGGCGCCGTGCGTGGATACCGGCATGGGCCTGGAACGCCTGGCCGCGGTGCTCCAGCACGTCCACACGAATTACGAGATCGATCTGTTCCAGGGCCTGATCCGCAAGGCCGCCGAGCTCACCGGTACGGCCGATCTCGAGAACAAGTCGCTGCGCGTCATCGCCGATCACATCCGCGCCTGCAGTTTCCTGATCGTCGACGGCGTGCTGCCGTCCAACGAGGGCCGCGGCTATGTGCTGCGCCGTATCATCCGCCGCGCCCTGCGCCACGGCTGGATGCTGGGCGTGCGCCAGCCGTTCTTCCACCAGATGGTCGGCACGCTGTCCGAGTTGATGGGCGATGCCTATCCGGAACTGCCGGCGGCGCGCGAACTAGTCGAAAAGGCCCTGAAGGCCGAAGAGGAGCGGTTCGCCGAAACGCTGGACTCGGGCATGCGCATTTTCGACGACGTCGCCTCGCGCGTGGCTGATGGCGTGATTCCCGGCGCCGACGCGTTCCGCCTGTACGACACCTATGGCTTCCCCGTGGACCTGACTGCCGACATCGCGCGTGAGCGCGGCCTGACGGTGGACATGGCCGGCTTCGAGAGGGCGATGGAGCAGCAGCGCGAGACCGCGCGCGCCGCCGGCAAGTTCACCTCCAGCACCGGCCTGCCCGCCGACCTGGTGGCGCAGCTGTCGCCCACGGTGTTCCTGGGCTACGACAAGCTCGACGCCGGCGGCCTGCAGGTGGTCGCCCTGCTGAAGGATGGCCGCCCGGTACCGGCGGTGCGGGCCGGCGACGACGCCGTGGTCATTCTGGACAGTACCCCGTTCTATGCGGAGTCGGGCGGACAGGTGGGCGACACCGGCGTGCTGGCCGAGCAGGGCGTCGAGTTCGACGTGGCCGATACGTTGAAGTTCGCCGGCCAGTTCCATGGCCATGTGGGCCGGGTCGCCAAGGGGGGGCTGAAAGTCGGCGACCACGTGGTGGCGTCCGTCGATGCCGCGCGCCGCGCCAGCACCATCCTCAACCACTCGGCCACCCATCTGCTGCATGCGGCCTTGCGCGAGGTGCTGGGCACGCATGTCCAGCAGAAGGGTTCGCTGGTGGCGCCGGATCGTCTGCGGTTCGATTTCTCGCACTTCCAGCCGATGACCCGGGCCGAACTGGCCGAGGTCGAACGCCGGGTCAACGCCCAGATCCGCGCCAACAGCGCCGCCGAGGTCCACCACATGGGCATGCAGGAGGCACTGGACTTCGGTGCGATGGCGCTGTTCGGCGAAAAGTACGGCGAACAGGTGCGCGTCCTGAAAATGGGCGACTACTCCACCGAGCTCTGTGGCGGCACCCATGTGGGCCGCACGGGCGACATCGGCCTGTTCAAGCTGGTCGGCGAAAGCGGTGTGTCCGCGGGCGTGCGCCGCATCGAGGCGGTCACGGGGCAGGGGGCGCTGGACTACGTGGCCGGGGAGGAACATCGCCTGGCCGAAGCGGCCGGCCTGCTGGGGGGCAGCGTCGGCGAGGTGGTCGACAAGATCCGCGCCCTGACCGATCGGCAGAAGAAGCTCGAGCGTGAGCTGGAGGCCCTGAAGGCCCGGGCCGCCTCCAGCGCGACCTCCGATCTCGGCGGCGCTGCGGTCGATGTGGGCGGGGTGCGGGTGCTGGCGTCGCGGCTGGAGGGGTTCGATGCCAAAGCGCTGCGCGACGCGATGGACCGCCTGAAGCAGCAGTTGGGCGACGCGGTGATCGTCCTGGCCGGCACCGCCGACGGAAAGGCGGCCCTGGTGGCGGGGGTGAACGGCGCCGCAACCGGGCGGGTCAAGGCGGGGGAACTCCTGTCGCACGTGGCCGGTCAGATCGGGGGCAAGGGCGGTGGCCGCCCGGATCTCGCCCAGGGTGGTGGTGAGGACGGGCCCGCCCTTGCCACGGCGCTGCAAGGGGTCGAAGGCTGGGTCCGCGAACGCCTGCGCTAGCCCCCCCCCATTGGACTAAACGGTGCTTGCGGCCACGCCCGTTCGGCCGCTACCATGCTTTAAGTTCATGAATGTACCAGGAAGCCGCCGACGCTTTTCACGGGCCCGGCGCGCCCCCGGCACTATCCTTTGCCGGAATACGGAGAAGAAACATGTTGATCTTGACCCGCCGTGTCGGCGAAACCCTGATGATCGGCGATTCGGTCACGGTGACCGTGCTTGGCGTCAAAGGCAACCAGGTGCGTATCGGTATCACCGCGCCCAAGGATGTGGCCGTGCATCGCGAAGAAATCTATCAGCGCATCCAGCGCGGCGAAGAAATCGCCTCGCCTGCCGCATCGGAAAACATCGCGTCGGAGTGATTTTGTTTGCCGCCTGAGCGGCGAGCCGCTATCCTAGGCGGCCGCCGCGGCTCGCCTGCGGCATGCGACAGATCCGGAGTGATGCCCGAGTGGCCGAAGGGGCTCCCCTGCTAAGGGAGTATAGGGTCAAAAGCCTTATCGAGGGTTCGAATCCCTCTCACTCCGCCAGTTGACGAAAAAGCCCCGCTCTGCGGGGCTTTTTTTGTCCCGTCGCACCTGCGTCAGGCGCGACCGCCGGCTTTCGTCGAGGCGAAAAAAAACAGGCAGACCATCAGTCTGCCTGTTTCGATAATGGCGCGCCCGGAGAGATTCGAACTCCCGACCGCCTGGTTCGTAGCCAGGTACTCTATCCAGCTGAGCTACGGGCGCGTTTCGTTAGACGCGGAATTCTGCACGAACCCTTTTCACCCGTCAATAACTTGAGCGAAAGATTTTCGTGGCGGCGGTGTTCGCGGCCGCTGTGCGCCATGCCCTGCGTGTCACCATCGAGGCGGATATCCGAAGTGGGGCGGCCGTCTCATCCGCAGCGCCCATCCGGTACGCGGATTAGCAGGCCATTCACGCCGGGGCCATGAGAATGGCAGGACAGGGGATACACCGGAACGCGAGCACTCGCGGGAGTCGATTGATGCATTTTTCCAAACCCTTGCTGGGGCTGGGGCTGCTGGCCGCCGTGCCCCTGAGCGCGGCCGCCGCCACCTACAACGTAGGTCCCGGCAGGCAGTACACCCAGCTCACCACGTTGTTCAACAGCGTCAACCTGGCGCCGGGCGACATCGTCGAGGTCGACGGCAACGCCACCTATTCCGGCAACATCGTGGTGGGCGACGACGATAGCGGTACCCAGGCCAGTCCGGTGACGATCCGCTGGCGCCGCGTGGCCGGCGCGACCCGGCCGGTGCTGTCCGGCGGTACGCACACCATCAAGTTCCAGCAGTCGAACCACATCGTGTTCGAGGGCTTCGAAGTCACCGGCGGTTCCAGTTCGTGCATCTTCAGCGAGGCGCACAACGCCACCGTGCGCGATGTCTACGTGCACGACTGTCCATCGCACGGCATCCTCGGCGCGGACCAGAACTCCGGATCCTTCACGCTGGAATACAGCGAGATCGCGCGCTCCGGCCAGGGCGACCGCCGCCACGCCATCTACATGCAGTCGGACGAAGTGGCGTATCCCGACACGGTTTTCCGGATGCGCTACAACTACGTGCATAGCGCCACCGGCGGCGTGCTGGTGCGCGTGCGCCACCAGCGCGCCGAGATCCACTACAACTGGATCGAGGGCTCGGACCTGCACGAGGTCGAACTGATCGGACCCGATTGCGAAACCCAGAAAGCGGGCTGGACGGCGGACCTGCGCCGCGAGGACGCGGAACTGGTGGGCAACGTCATCATCCACCGTTCGACCAGCCGTTCGGGGAATGCGCTGCGCATCGGTGGCGACCTGAACGGCCGCAACCAGGGACGCACGCGGCTGGTGAACAACACCATCCTCATGGACCGTTCCGGTACGGCGAACGCGGTGCTGGTCCAACTGGGCCAGGGATCCCTGGAGATGCACAACAACGTCATCTACCAGCCGGCGTCCGGAAGCGCGCCGAACATCGTCCGGGAGAATCCCGCGAGCAACGTCGACACGCCTTATTGCGGGCCGCAGAGCCGCGAGCCCTGGTCCGATGGCCGCAAGGTGGCCGGTTCCAACAACTGGGTGCAGAGCAGTGCCGCGCTGGTGCCGGCCGAATGGACCGGGACCCTGCGCGGCAGCGACCCGATGTTCGCCGACCTGGCCCAGCTGAACTTCCGCCCGCGGGCCGGCAGCCCCCTGTTGAACGCAGGCAACAACACCCCGGCCACGCCGTCGGCGTTCCCGTTCCCGACGCCCCAGGTGCTGCCGGCCTTCGATCCGCCGCGACGGACCAAGCTGGCGGTGGGCGACGCCCACGCACGCCTGATGCTGGAAGGCCGCATCGACATCGGCGCGTTCGAGCAGTTCGACATCGACCAGGTGTCCGATCCGATCCGTGTCAACGGATCGCAGCCCCTGATCCCGCCGAGACCGGCCGGGGCGGCGGCGCAGCCCACGACGGCCTCCCAGCCTGCGTTGACCGTGCCTGGCGCGGCGCGGCCCGTGCGTGAACGCCCGCGCTGGCGTACCAGTCCCGCCGCGCGCTACCGCCGGGGCGTGATCCGGCCCTGACGCCGGGCTTGCACGCAGACGCATCGAGCCGCCCTCCGGGGCGGCTTTTTTCGGCCAGGTGTCCGGCGCGGGTAGCAAGTCGCGTTGGGAGATATGTGTCGGATACGCCAGGCGTGCCGGGATGCGGCGATCGCCACCCCGGGTATGGGGGGGCGTGGCGCGGCGATGAAGGGGCGAGTCCCGGGCCGGAATCCGGATCGCCACAACAGCAGCAGGGGGGGACTTCGATGAAGGCAGCGCGCAAGAGCCGCAAGGACCGGGTCATCCGGTTCCTGTGGCTGGGGGAAGTGGTGGTCCTGTTCGCGGCGGTGATGGCCGCCGCCTGGTTGCGCTTCCACACCGAGCCGGAATACCAGGTCCAGTTCATGGAGCAGACGCCATGGCGCGCCCTGCTCGTGGCGCTGGCGATCACGGGTGCGATGACCGCCTTCGGCCTGTACCAGACGCATGTCCGCCATACGCGGACGGATTTCATCCTGCGGCTGGTGTTGTCGTTCGCACTCGGCGGCATCGCCCTGGTGGTGTTCTACTACCTGGTGCCCCCGTCCTACCTGGGGCGTGGCGTGCTGGCGATCTCGCTGGCCATCGGCGCACTGGGCATCCTCCTGGTGCGGGTGGCCTGGGTGCGGCTGTTCCACTCCGATGTGCTGAAGCAGCGCGTGTTGATCCTGGGGGCCGGACGCAACGCCGACCTGATCAATTCATGCATGCGCCGCCGTTCCGACCGCCGCACGTTCACCGTGGTGGGGTTCGTGCCGGTATCCGGCCAGCCGGTGCAGGTGCGCGAGGACCTGCTGGTGCAGGTGGGCGAGGAGGGCCTGCATGAACTCACCGAGCGCCTGCAGATCGACGAACTGGTGATCGCGCCCGACGAGCGCCGGGGCGGCCTGCCGATGGAGCAGATGCTGCAGTGCGTGCAGCAGGGCATCTCGGTGATCGACCTGTCCAGCTTCTTCGAGCGCGAAGCCGGCATGGTGCAGCTCAACGCGGTGGATCCGTCGTGGCTGGTGTTCTCCGGGGGCTTCGACTATTCCACCCCGCGCCGCCTGAGCAAGCGGTTCTTCGACCTGCTCGCCGCCGGCGCGCTCCTGCTGGTGAGCTGGCCGTTGATGATCGTGGTGGGGGTCGCGGTATGGATGGAGTCCGGTGGCCCGGTCTTCTACAGCCAGACGCGCGTGGGCGAGCGCGGGCGCCACTTCACCCTGACCAAGTTCCGCAGCATGCGGGTGGATGCGGAGAAAGGCGGCGTGGCGGTATGGGCCAGCAAGGACGACGACCGCAGCACGCGGGTGGGACGCTTCATCCGCAAGACGCGGCTGGACGAACTGCCCCAGCTGATCGCGGTGCTGCGTGGCGACATGAGTTTCGTCGGTCCGCGCCCGGAGCGCCCGCAGTTCGTCGACATGCTCAACGACGAGGTGCGCTACTACGGCGTGCGGCACAGCGTGAAGCCGGGTCTCACCGGCTGGGCGCAGCTCCGCTATCCGTACGGGGCGTCGGTGCGCGATGCGGAGGAGAAGCTCAAGTTCGACCTGTTCTACGTGAAGAACCACGGCCTGGTGTTCGATCTGATGATCCTGCTGCAGACCGTCGAAGTCGTGCTGTTCGGCCGCGGCGCGCGCTGAGCGGCGCCGCACGTGACGATCGCCGGGCTAGCCGGGCACCAGGCCGCGCAGGAAGCGCTTCATGCCGAACGGAAGCAGGCCCGCGATCTCGCGGCGCTGGGCGGGGTCGCGCGACAGGCGCCAGGCGCGGCGCGCCAGCGCGGTGCCCGCGGCCCAGCGGCGGCGTATCAGCATGCCGCGCGCATTGCGCAGGTAGGTACCGGCCAGGGCGGCGTCCAGCTCATCGTCGTCCAGCGTGCCGCGCGCGTCGGCGACCGCCTGTTCGACCACCCGGACATAGTCGTCGTACGTGCTGCTGGCCGCCGACAGGCCCTCGTGTCCGCGCATCGCGCGCACCAGCGCCTGTTCGACCACGCCGATCGGCCAGTGGCGCGCGACGCGAAGGTGGAACTCGAGGTCCTCGGCGGTACGCAGGGTCTCGTCGAATCCGCCCAGCTGCTCCACCACCTGCCGGCGCAGCATCACCGATGCGGGAATCAGGGCCGGGTTGTGCAGCAGCCAGCGCAGCGCCCATCCGTCCTCGCGGATGACATCGCGGCGACGGAACACGTCGATGTGCCGGTAGTCGCCGTCGATGCGCTCGACGTCGCAGACCACCATGCCGAACTCCGGCCGGGCATCCAGGAAGGCGGCCTGCAGCGCGGTCTTCTCCGGCATCCACTCGTCGTCGCTGTCGAGCAGGGCCAGGTAACGTCCGCGCGCGAGCCGCATGCCGTGGTTGCGCGCCGCGGACACGCCCGCGTTGGACTGCCACACGTGACGCACGCGGTCGCCGTAGCGTTCGCGCAGCATGTCGCCGGTGCCGTCGGTGGAACCATCGTCGACCACGATGATCTCCTCCACGGCACGCGTCTGCGCCAGGACGGAGTCGATGGCGCGCGGCACCAGGGCCCGGCGGTTGTACGTCGGTATAATCACTGAAACTTCGATGTCGCACGCCATGTTGAAGGACGTCTCCAGGAAGCTGCTGTACACGAGCGGATTGCTCGGCCTCTATCATCGGCTGCGCAATGCCGACAGCCTGACGGTGGTGATGTTCCATCGTACCCTGAGTCCGGACGATCCGCGCTGGGCGTCCTGCGATCCGGACTACACCTTGTCCACCGACCGGCTGGAACAGTCGCTGGCCTTCTTCCGCCGCCACTACAATGTGGTGTCGCTGGATCAGGTGCTGGCTTCCAGGCGTACCGGCGCGGCGCTGCCGTCGCGCGCTTTGCTGATCACCTTCGACGATGGCTGGGCGGACAACGCGGACTACGCGCTGCCCGCGCTGCGGCGTGCCGGCCTGCCCGCGCTGCTGTTCGTCGTGGCCGATGCCGTGGGCACGCGCCAGCCCTTCTTCCAGGAACGCATCATCGCCGCGTGGCGGCGTGGGGCGCTGCGCGTGGGCGAACTGGCGGCGGTGCTGCCGGAAGGCCAGGCGCCGGCTGCCGGCAGCGAAGAATCGATCGCATCGCTGCGCGCGGTGATCGCGCGCCTGGAAGCGCTGGAAGCGGACACGCGTGCGCGCGTGCTGCAGCCGCTCATGGCCCGGCTCGACGACGGGCACCGCCACATGGTCACCGTGGAGGAACTGCAGCGGCTGCAGGACGGCGGCGTCGCGCTCGGACTGCACGGCAAGACCCACACGCCGATGCGGCTGGCCGAGGACCTGGACGCCGAACTGGGGGGCGCCCGCGATGCGCTGGCCAGACAGCTGGGCCACCCGCGCGCACGCGCCGAGTCGATGTCGTTTCCGCATGGCTCGTTCGACGCGGCGATCGCGCAGCGCGCGCGCGAGGCGGGCTACGAGCTGGTGTTCACCAGCGTGCCGGTGCTCAACCCCACCGGGCGCGGCGTGGGCTGGCTGCTGGGGCGCACGGGTTTCGAGACCGACACCGTCGTCGACGGCAACGGCACCTTCCGCGAGGACTGGCTGGCGCTGTACCTGTTCCGCCGGCCGTCGCGCCGCCTGGCGTGATGGCGGCCGGGCCCGCCCGGTGCCGCGTTGCCGGCGTCACTCGTCTTCGTCGGCGGAGGTGAGGAACAGCGGCGCCGACGCGGCCGCATCCTGCGGCGAACTCCAGCGCAGGAACACCGGGCGGCGGCTGCGCTCGACGAAGTGCAGCGCATGCCATCCGCGCCGCTGCGCCTGCGAAGCGCACATCTCCACCGACACCGCGCTGCAGCCTGCTTTCCGCGCCGCATGCAGCAGTTCGCCTACGTGCATGGCCGCCATGCCGTCGGCGCCGTCGAGCGACCAGAAGTCGCGCACGTGCAGCGTGCCGTCGATCCGCTGCACGGCAAACCACGCCTGCAGGGCGCGGTCGCGCGCCCGCTTCACCAGCAGGTAGCGGGTGCTCGCCAGCGGCGACTCGTCGAAGCGCCAGCGCAGGTGGCCGACGTCGCGGATCGCCATCACGTCATCGCCCTTGGGCGAACCTGACCAGACCGCGTCGATGCGCGCATCGGCCTGGTCGGCCCAGGCCGAACGCAGGCCGGGAGCGCGCAGGCGCGTCCATGCATCGCGACATGCGACCACCCGGTCGGCCAGCCAGCCGGCCGGCGGCGCAAGCCAGCGCGGCATGCGCTCGCGCAGATAGGCCGCATGGCGCAGGACGCGCGCGTAGCGCACCAGCTGTGCGGGCTGGGCGTAGCCGATGCGCTTGAACACCGGCGCCGCCTTCGGATTGGGAAACCCGTACAGCACGTCCAGCGCTTCCCCCGCTGCCGCTATCAGGCCCTGCTGCAGCATCAGCGCCGGGCCCAGCGAGCGGTGCTGCGGAAGCACGGCCAGGTCCACCAGCACGCCGGCACGCAGCTCGCGCCCGCGCCAGACCAGCCGCCTGCGGCCCGCCGATGCGGTGCCGACATGGGCCTGGCCGGAGACCTCGAGCAGCAGCTGCATGAGGGGTTCTCCGTGCGGGCAGCGCAGGTAGAACCACTCGTACTTGGCGGTCATCCGGGCATCCTGGCCCAGGTTGCCGCGCCACAGCGCCAGCACCGTGTCGCGGTCGCGCGCCGGCAGGCCGGCCTCCACGAGGTACTGCGGCGCGGTGGGCATGGCGTTCATCGCTCAGTCCAGTTCGGGAACATCGCCGGCCAGCACCGGCGCCATGTGCAGGTACTTCGTCGTCCTGCGCTTGTTGCGGATGTCGTCGTAGACGGCCTGCGCATGCTCCGGCGTGATGCCCAGGGCGATAGCCAGTTCGCTGGCCGGGCGGCCATGGTTGAGCGCCCACAGCGCCAGGTCCATCTGCTGGTAGGGCAGGGCGAAGTAGAACTCGTCCTGGCCCTGGCTCAGGCTGTAGGTGTCCGTGGTCGGTACCGCCGCGCACACGCGCTCGGGCAGGCCCAGGTGGCGTGCCATGCCGTACACCTGCGACTTGTAGAGGTGCGCGATGGGCTTGACGTCGGCCGAACCGTCGCCGTTCTTGACGAAGAAGCCCTGGTCGTATTCGACCCGGTTGGGCGTGCCGACCACGCCGTAGTTCAGGCGGTCGGCGTGGAAGTACTCCAGCGTCTTGCGGATGCGCTGCTTGAAGTTGGTCGCGGCCACGATGGTCAGGTAATCGGCCAGGGCCAGGTCGCGCTCGTGCAGCGTGCCGTCGGGCGACTGCGCCACCAGGCGGAACCGGTTGATGCGGCCTTCGGTGCCGCCATCGATGACGATCTTGAACTTCCAGCCTTCGCCGTACTCGGGCAGCGTGTTGCGTACCGCCTCGTCGCGCGCGCGGTAGCAGCCGATCGCCGCCAGCGCGGGCGCGATGTCCACGGTCTCGGTGCGCACGCCCAGGTGCCCGGCCAGGATGCGCGCGCGCGCGGCGCTGTCGTCGGAGGAGTCGCGCTCGGGCAGGATCAGCGTGAAGACGCGATCGGGCCCCAGTGCGCGGACGGCCAGCGCGCAGCTGACCGAACTGTCGATGCCACCGGAAATCGCGACCACCAGGCCGCGGCGGTGCAACTGGCGCGCGGTGATCTCGCGCAGGCGCGCGCAGATGCGGTCGGCTTCGCTCTGGTAGTCGATGTCGAGGACGTGGTGATCGAGCTGGCTCATGGGCTTGCGGTCTGCTCCGTCAGTTGGATGCGTCGGACCTTGCCGGATGCGGTGCGCGGCAGGGTGTCGACGAAGGTGATGTGCCGGGGGATCTTGTAGGCGGCCAGGCGTGCGCGGCAGTGCGCCTTGATGCGGTCTTCCGCACGCGGGAGCGGTTGGTCGGCCACCACGAACGCCTTGATGACCTGTCCGAGGGTGGGGTCGTCGATGCCGACCACCGCGACTTCGCGGATGCCGGGCAGTTCGGCGATGACTTCCTCGACATCGGTGGGGTGCACGCGGTGCGCACCGGTCTTGATCATGTCGCTGCGACGGCCCTGCAGGAACAGGAAGCCCTCCGCATCGAGCCGGCCCACGTCGCCGGTGCGCAGCCAGCCATCGCGCAGCGCCCTGGCCGTGGCCTCGGCATTGCGCCAGTAGCCCAGCATGATGCCGGGCCCGCGCACGCAGACTTCACCGCTCTCGCCCGGGCCGGCAGCACGGCCGTCGTCGCGGAAGATGCGCCATTGCGTGTCCTGCACCGGGATGCCGACCGAACCGCGCTTTTCGTCCAGGCGTTCGGGCGGCAGCCAACTGATGCGCGAGGTCGCCTCGGTCTGCCCGTACATCAGGAACAGGCGCGCGGCCGGCAGCGCCTGGCGGACGCGGTCGGCCACGGCGGGCGGCATGGCGCCGCCGGCCTGGGTCAGGTAGCGCAGCGAGGACAGGTCGTGGCCGCCGCGCTCCAGCAGGTCCAGCAGCAGGATGTAGGTCGAGGGCACGCCGGAGAAACCGGTGGCGCGGTGGCGCTGCAGCGTGTCCAGCACCTGGACCGGAAACACCAGGCCCGGGCCGAGCACGACACAGGCGCCGGTCGCCAGGTGCGTGTGCAGGACCGAGGCGCCGTATGCGTAGTAGAACGGCAGCACGCTGACGATCAGGTCGTCCTGCGTCAGGCCCAGGTAGGCCACGACGGCGCGGGTGTTGGCGGCCAGGTTCGCATGGCTGAGCATCACGCCTTTGGGGTCGCCGGTGGTGCCGGAGGTGTACAGCAGTTGCGCCAGGGTGTCGTCGGCGTCGGGTTCGGGCCAGTCGTCCTCGCCGTCCGCCACCGGGAGCGCTTCGGCGGCGGCCAACGCGATGGCGCAGGGCATCGGCATGCCCGCTCCGTCCCACTGCGCGAACACCTGTTCGACATCGCGGTGCGCGTGTTCGTGCAGCACGAAGCGCGCCTCGCAGTGGCGCAGCCAGGGCAGGAAATCGCGCGCGCGCGCCTGCGCATTCAGGGGCACCGCCACGCCGCCCGCCAGCCAGATGCCATACACCGCCACGGCGGCTTCGATGCGGTTGGGCAGGATCAGCGCCACGCGGTCGCCGGCACGCAGGCCGGCCTGGCGCAGGTGATGGGCGAAGCCGGAAGCCATCCGCCGGAAGCTGCCGTAGTCGATGCTGCGCTCGCCATCGACCATCGCGATGCGGCGGGGCGCATCGCGGGCGATCCGGGCGAGCTGGGTGGGCAGGCGCTGCATGGCGTGCGCGGATGCGGCGGCTCAGCCGGCCAGCTTGCGCGAGACGAAGGCGTCGACGGTCTCGATGGTGTCGAAGTTGGCGGGCGTCATTTCCTCGGCCGCGATCTGCAGCTTGAACGCATCCTCCAGGAAGAAGACCAGTTCGTGGATGCCCGTGGAGTCGATGATGCCACCCTGGATCAGCGAGTCCTGGTCGCCCACGGCGGCCGGGTCGTCCGAGAACAGGAAGTTCTGCAGGATGAACGTCTTGATCTGTTGCTTCTGCGGCATGGTGGGTCCCCTGATATTCGCCGTGTGTTGCTGACTACATGAACGCGGGTCCGGCCTTTCACCGGCCACCTCCCATGCCGCGGACGACGACCTGCCCGGTGCTACCATCGCCGCCGGCTATCCGCACACCGACAGGAGTCCGCCATGCGCTATTCGCTGTGCCTGCTGGTCATCGCACTGGCCGCGTGCCGCCCGTCAGCACCCGTTGCCGCACCCGCCGTACCGCCCCGTTCGGTGCAGGATCCCGCGCCGGTGGCCTACGCATCGGAAAAGCAGGCGTTCGTGGTGGCCGAGCAGGTGGTCGGGCTGGACCATCCCTGGTCGGTCGCCTTCCTGCCCGATGGCGGCCTGCTGGTCACCGAGCGCGCGGGGCGATTGCGCCGCATCGCGCCCGATGGCGCCGTGTCAGCGCCCATCACGGGCCTGCCGGACATCTTCGTGGACGGGCAGGCCGGCCTGCTGGACGTGGCGCTGTCGCCCGCTTACGCACAGGACGGCTGGGTCTACCTGGCGTTCGCCGAGCCGAACTTCCGCGGCAACAAGGCGGGCACGGCGGTGGTGCGCGGCAGGTTGCGTGGCGATGCGCTGGTCGAATCGAGCGTGGTGTACACGCAGGAACCCAAGCTGTCGCACGGCACCCATGTCGGGGCACGCCTGGTGTTCGACGATCAGGGCCATCTGTTCGTCACCCAGGGCGACAACCGCGTGGGCGCGGCCACGGCACAGGAGCTGGACAAGCTGTCGGGCAAGATCGTGCGCATCCACGCCGACGGCACGGTGCCGGCGGACAATCCGTTCGTGTCCCCGGCGGGCGCGCGCGGCGAAATCTGGTCGTACGGCCATCGCAACGTGCAGGGGGCGGCCCTGCATCCGGTGACGCGCCAGCTGTGGGCGAGCGAGCACGGACCCATGGGCGGCGATGAACTGAACATTCCCAAGGCAGGCCTCAACTACGGCTGGCCGGTCATCACCCATGGCATCGACTACAGCGGGCGACCGGTGCCGGGATCGCAGGGCACGGCGGCGCCCGGCATGGAGCAGCCGCACCACGTGTGGGCCAAATCGCCGGGACTCAGCGGCATGGCCTTCTACACCGGCGACGCGCTGCCGGGCTGGAAGGGCAACCTGTTCCTGGGCGCACTGGCGGCGAAGGCGCTGATACGGCTGGAACTGGACGGCGACCGCGTGGTGCATGAAGAGCGCCTGCTGACGGACCGCAACCAGCGTATCCGCGATGTGCGCCAGGGGCCCGACGGCGCACTCTATGTGCTGGTCGATGCGCCCGCGCCCGACGGCAAGCTGCTGCGCATCGCGCCCGCACCGGTGCCCGAAGCGGAGCCGGCGCCGACTGCACCGGCGGCCGGCGCTCCGTAGCGCACGGTCTTCAGCCGGCGGTCGTCGAGGCCGGCTTGCGCGCGATGAAGTCCACGCTGGTGATGCAGAGCTGTTCGGCAGGTACGTCCGCGAACTGGGGATGCACCGGCATGGTGGCCAGTTGCTTCATCCGCTCTTCCCGGGTGGTGCGGGTGTCGAGATCGATGTCGAAGCCGTGCCGTCGCGCGCCATCGACGAACCAGTGCGCGCGCAGGCGGTTCTGGTAGAGGAAGGCGTTGTTCCAGCGCTGCCATTCTTCGTCGGAGTAGCGCAGGTAGTTCAGCTGGTGGACGTTGCGGTCCACGTACGCGTAGTGGTCGCCGCAGTTCACCGAATGGAACATCACCCCGCGCGGCGACAGCACGCGCATCGATTCGGCATACATCGCATCGATGACCTCCGGCGGCACGTGTTCCAGCACGCTGTTGGAGAACACCACGTCCACCTCGCCGTCGGCCAGTGCCGTGCGGGTGGCGTCGGCCGGGGCGCGGTAGTCGATCACGCCGCCGGTGGCCATGCCCAGGTCGGCGCCGGCGCGCAGGCGTTCGAGCAGGGCGCGGTGGCGCTGTCCGACCTCCGTCAACGGCACGCCGGCGGCGGTGGCGATGCGCGGCAGGAAACGGCCCAGGATGTCCGCGCACTGCAGGGTCAGATCCATCCGCAGGTGGGGGTTGAGGTCGTAGGTCGTCACGCGGCCGGCACCGGCCAGGTAGCAGGCGAAGGGAAAGGTGGGGTACCAGCCCGTGCCGATCTCGAAGCAGCGCAGCCCCGGCAGCGTCACGCCGGCCCCGCGCAGGTGGCCGATCATGATCTCCCAGTCGTCCACCTTGCTGGCCAGTTCGCCGTCGAAATCGCGCAGGCCGCCGAAGCGGCGCTGCAGGTGGAAATGCAGCGTGTGCCCGCCGGGCAACGCGCCGAGAACCTTCTGGATGATGCCCTTGACCCGCCAATCCATGCCTTGATCCCCTCGAAGTGCGACGCGGCCGCGGCTAGGCGACGGCGCCGGCCGGTTGCGCCGCCGGTGCCAGGCGTGCTTCCACCGTCTGCCGGTGCACCAGCATCGTCGACAGCACGCCCATGAAGGCCTGGTTGTCGCCGAAGCCGGTCGCGCGTCCCTGCCGGCATTTTTCCACCAGGCGTGCCACCGCAGCGGGGTCGAAATAGCCGGCCTCGCGGATCGCTTCCGGCGACAGCAGCTCGGCGACGTAGTCCAGCGGCTTGCCGTCGAAGAAGAAGCTCTGGCTGTCCGGCGCGCGATAGGGTTGCTTGGTCCGCTGCACGATGTCCGTGGGCAGCAGGCCGGCCAGCGCGCGCCGCAGCAGGTACTTCTCGGTCATGCCGCGGATCTTGAAGCTGGGCGGCAGGCGGTTGGCGAATTCGATGACGCGGTGGTCCAGGTACGGGAAGCGACCCTCGATCGAGTTGGCCATCGCCACCCGGTCGCCCTGCGACGACAGCAGGTATCCGGCCAGCAGCGACTTCGCCTCCACGTACTGGTCGCGGGCCAGGTCGCTCCAGCGCGCCAGCTCCGCCGGCAGCGTCTGTTCGTAGGCCTCCAGCGCATCCCAGCGCATGGCGCCGGCGCGCAGCTCCGGCGACAGGAAGGCCAGCGCGCGCTGCGAGGTGGTCCAGCGCGGCACGTGCGCGAAGATCGGCCGGTGAAGGTGTTCCATGCCCTGGCCGAAGAACGATTGCGCGAACGCCGGATTGCTCACCGGTGAGTTCTGCAGGTAGCCGTACAGCTTCTGCAGCAGGCGCGGCCGCATCCGCGACTCCGGCTGGCGCGCCCAGAAGCGGCGGATCTTCGCTTCCTTGAACAGGTCGTAGCCGCCGAACACTTCGTCGGCGCCTTCGCCGGTCAGCACCACCTTGTAGCCGTGCCGGCGCACGCTGCCGGCCAGCAGCATCAGCGGGATGGGGCCGGTGCGCAGGACCGGCGTCTCGGTATGGCGGATCAGGCGGGGCAGCGCTTCGCCGATGTCGCGGCGGGTGCAGGTCAGCGTGGTGTGCTCGGTACCGAGGTGCCGCACCATCGCCTGCTGGTGCACGCTCTCGTCGAACTCGCCGTCTTCGAAGGCCACCGAGAACGTGCGCACCGGCGTGTCGGTGAAGCCGCGGATCAGGGCGACGATGCCCGAGGAATCCAGCCCGCCGCTGAGGTACGCGCCCACCGGCACGTCCGCGCGCAGTTGCAGGCGCACGGCATCGACCAGCAGCTCGCGCAGCGTGTCCGTGGCCTGTTCCAGCGTCTGCGGGTAGCGCGCGGGCGAGGTGTCGCGCGCATCCGGGAACGTCCAGTCCCAGTAGCGGCGCAGGTGCTGGCGGCCGTCGCGTTCCACCGACAGCACATGCCCGGGCGGCAGGCTCTGCACGCCCTGGTACAGCGTGTCCGGGTCCACCGGGGCCCAGTACGTCAGCGTCTGCATCAGCGCCTGCGGTTCCAGGTGGGCGCACTCGGGCAGCACGGCCAGCAGCGACTTCACCTCCGAGGCGAACCACAGGCGGCCGCGCTGGCGCGTGTAATACAGCGGTCGGATGCCGGCGCGGTCGCGCGCCAGCACCAGGCGCTGGCGCTCGCTGTCCCACAGGGCGATGGCGAACTGCCCGTTGAGGTGCTGGACGAAATCCTCGCCGTAGCGGTCGTACAGGTGCACGATCACTTCGGTGTCGGACTGGGTGTAGAAGTGGTGGCCCTTGGCCTGCAGCATCTGCCGCAGTTCGATGAAGTTGAAGATCTCGCCGTTGAAGACCGTCCACACCGTGCGGCGCGGGTTGTGGATGGGCTGGTCGCCGGTGGAC
Organism: Pseudoxanthomonas sp. F37; assembly: GCF_022965755.1. Lineage (NCBI taxonomy): Bacteria > Pseudomonadati > Pseudomonadota > Gammaproteobacteria > Lysobacterales > Lysobacteraceae > Pseudoxanthomonas > Pseudoxanthomonas sp. F37. Next base: position 1,412,369 of record NZ_CP095187.1, read on the forward strand.
AGGTCGATGATCGACAGTCGCGCGTGCGCCAGGCCGATGCTGGGCGCGGCATGGAAGCCGAAGCCGTCCGGCCCGCGGTGCGCCAGCGGATGGATCATCCGTTCCAGCCAGGGCCGTGCCTCGGTGGAGACCACGTCCGGACCCATGAAACCCGCGATTCCGCACATGTATCGCTTCCCCTGTCCCTAGTAAGAATCGTCAGGCCGAGCCGGCCGCATACGCGGCGCGCGCCGGGCCCGTGCGTTCGGCGAGCGCTTCTTCGCAGGCCAGCAGCGTGTCGCGTGCCACCTGTTCCCAGTCGCGCGAGAAGCGGCGCGCAAGCGCCGCCTCGTCCCAATCCTGCGCCAGGGCTTCCGCCAGTGCGTCCGCCAGTGCGTCCGCGTCGCGGGCCGGGACCAGCAGGCCGCTGGCCGCATCGACCACCTCGGGGATGCCGCCGACCGGCGTGGCCACCACGGGCCGGCCGCAGGCCAGTGCTTCGACCAGGACGTTGGGATGGCCTTCGGAATAGCTGGGCAGCGTGACCAGGTCGGAGGCCACCATCCAGCGCGCGACCTCGGCCGGTGCCTGGCTGCCCGCCAGCTGCAACGGCAGCGCGGGTTCGGCGGCCAGGGTCGCGGCGAGTTCGGCATACAGCGGGCCGTCGCCGACCAGCACCACGCGCGCCCGCGGCCGGGTGGCGAGCAGGCGACGCGTGGCGTGCACCAGCTCGCGCAGGCCCTTCTCGGGTACCAGGCGGCCGACATACAGCACCACCTCGGCGTCCTGCGCCAGGCCCAGCGCCGCGCGTGCGGCCTGGCGGTCACCGGGCCGGAACAGGGCGGCATCGCAGCCGTTGGGAATGGCGCGGATGCGTTCGGGGTCGGCGCCGTACTGCTCGGCGGCCACGCGCCCCAGGTCTTCGCTGACCACCAGCAACCGGCGCGCGGCGCGCACCACCGGACGGGTCAGGCGACGGCTGACGGCATCGCGCACGCGCAGGTCGGAACCGCGCGCGCCGGCGAGGAACGGTACGCCCGCCTCGCGCGCGGCGCGTAGCGCGCCATAGCCATCGGGATACAGCCAGTACGCCAGCACCACGTCGGGCGCGAAGGCCCGCACGGGCCTGGACAGGGCGCGCGCGCACAGGTGGCCGTTGAAGGGACGGCTGACCGCCGGCAACGCGGGGTAGGTGACGTAGTCCACGTCGCAACCCGGTGCCACGGCCTGGTGTTCCGCGGGGCGGTACAGATAGCTGCGCGGCCGTGCCCAGCCCGGATAGGTGGCGATGGGGCTGAGCACCTTCACTTCCGCCAGTCGCGACAGCTCGCGCACGGTCTGGTAGACCGGGCGTCCGCGATGGGGCTCCCCGGCGATCGGGAACTGGGAGGTGACGATCAGGATGCGCATGCGGGGAGGAGGGAAATGGACGGGATGCGGGGCTGTCCGCCGCGTGGCGCGGTTGCCGTTGTAGGAGCCGAAGCATGCCGAGGCAGGGGGACAGGATGGGTCACGAAACGTCTACGCCCTCACGGATGGTGGAACTGGATGCCCTGCGCGGCATCGCCGCCGTCGCCGTGCTGGGCTACCACTTCACAACGCGGTATCAGGAACAGATCGGCCATGTGGGCGGCATGCCGGTGAACCTGCTGGCAGGCAAGTACGGCGTCTATCTGTTCTTCCTGATCAGCGGGTTCGTGATCTTCATGACGCTGGAACGCACGCGCACGGCGGCGGACTTCGTGGTGTCGCGGTTTTCCCGGCTGTTCCCGGCGTACTGGGCGGCCGTGCTGCTGACGGCGGCGGTGGTGTACACGGCGGGCCTGCCGCTGCAACGGTTGCCCGCGGGGCAGGCGCTGCTCAACTTCACCATGGTGCAGGAGATCCTGGGCGCCGAGCACCTGGACGGTTCCTACTGGACCCTGCAGATCGAGTTGTTCTTCTACGTGCAGATGCTGTTCTGGTTCGTGGTGGGACAGCTGCGGCGCATCCACTGGATCATCGGCGGCTGGCTGCTGCTGGCGACGGTGGAGGGCCTGTGCGAGAAGTACCACTGGCATTTTTCGTACTGGGTGCGGGAGCTGATGATCCTGCGCTTCATCCCGTTCTTCGCGATCGGCATCCTGTTCTACCGCCTGCACCGTTACCCGGCGGAGTGGCGGCTCGACCTGACGATGCTGCTGTGCGCGCTGCTGGCCATCGCCGTGGGCGAGCGCCCCATCTTCCTGCCGGTGGCGCTGGCGTGCTGCGCGATCTTCGCGTTGTTCGTGCGCGGGCACCTGAGGTTCCTGGACTCGCGCTTGTTCGTGTTCCTGGGGTCGATCTCCTACGCCTTGTACCTGGTGCACCAGGCGATCGGCTTCGTGGTGATCCACCATCTGGAGCGGCACGGCGTGCCGGCCTGGCTGGCATGCATGGCCGCAGCGCTGGCGACGCTGGCGCTGGCCACGCTGCTCCACGCCACGATCGAGCGCCCCGCCATGCAGCGCATCCGGGATGCATGGAGGGCGTCGCGGATGCAGGCGCTGTCGCCGCGATGACATCCGCGCCCTACCGCCCTCGCTGGCCGGCGTCCCGGCCGACGCACACCCGGGAATGCCACGACGGCGAGCCCGCGCAGGAGAGGATCCGGCCATGAAGGAACCCTATCTCACCCGCTTCAAGCAGTTGATCCTCAGCGGCTCGGCCAGTCGCGACATCCATGATGCGGGCGACACGCCCACGGCGCCCGGGCGCGACGGCGCGCGCGCCTCCGCGGCATTCCTCATGCGCGAGGTGGACCGCGTGCGGATGCATGCCGCCGGCCTGTGCGTGCTGCTGGCCGACCACATCGCCACGGCGGCCATGGTGCTGGACGTGGGCTGCGGCACCGGCGGGACGACCGTGGCACTGGCCTTGTCCGCGCTGGCGCCGAAGCGGGTGATCGGGGTGGATGCCGACGCCTCCACCCTGGAGGCCGCCGAAGTGCGCGCGCTGGGGCACGACCTGCAGCCGCAGAGGGTCTCGTTCCAGCATGTGCCGGCAGGCGAGCCCCTCCCGTTCGCGTCCGCGTCGTTCGACCTGGTCACCTGCGTCTCGGTGCTCGAATTCATCACCTTGCCGGCCGCGCGCGAGCGATTCATCCGCGAACTGCTGCGCGTGCTGCGCCCGGGGGGCTATCTGTTCCTGGCGACGCCCAGCCCGTTCCGCCTGCGCGACTATCACTCGCATCGCTTGTTCGGCGACTGGCGGCGCACGCCGGGGCATCCCTGGGCCACGCCGCCCTGGGTGATCGCGCGCTGGCTGCGCGGACAGGAACGGGTTCCGCTGGCGGTCTATCGGGTCAGGCGAAGGCGCGCCCTGCGTTTCGCGGGTCCATTGGCAGGGCTGCTGCAGTGGGCGTTCCCCTGGCAGCAGTGGCTGGTGATAAGGCGCGAAGCGCCGGGGAGCGAGCGCGGAGCAGGCACGGGATGACGGTAACAGGACAGGGGGGCGCGGGCGGACTGGGCAAGGTCGCTTCTTCGGCGGCGTACGGGATCGTGGGTGGATTGTTGGGACGCGCCGTGGGGCTGGTCGGCACGCTGCTGATCGCGCGCCACCTGACCCCGGACATCGTGGCGGAAGTCACCGTGGCCACGGTGGTGGCGCTGACGGGCAACTGGATCGCGGCATGGGGATGCGGGCAGTACGTGGTGGTCCGCGGCGGGGAAGGGCGGGACGCGGTCTTCGCCGCCACCCTGGTCTATCTGCTTGCGGGCGTGGCGATGATCGCGCTGCTGTGGTGGGCCCGTCCCTGGCTCGCGCTGTGGATGCAGGCGCCGCGGGTGGCCGACTACCTGCCCGGCGCCCTGCTCGGCATCGGAATCCGGCGCCTGGGGGCGATCCCCGACAAGCTGCTCGCCCGCGACATGCGCTTCGGCCGGATCGCGCTGGGCAGCGCACTGGGGGATGTGGTCTACGCCGTGGTGGCGGTGTCGCTGGTCAGCACCACCCCGCTGGGAGGGCAGGCGATGATCATCGCCTTCGTCGCGCAGTCCTGCGTGATCGCGGCCTCGACCATCACGGCGGTGCCCTGGCGCGACTGGTTGTGGCCGGTGCGCGTGACCACGGCACGGCTGCGCGACCTGCTGCGTTTCGGCGCGCCGGTGACCGGCGAGATCGTGCTGAGCGAGGGTGCCCGCTACTGGGACAAGCCCTGGGTGCTGAAGCTGCTCGGCGCGCACGATGCGGGCAGCTACGGCATGGCCTTCAATCTGGCCCAGTTGCCCGCGGTGTACGTGGGGGGGCATGTGGGCGCGGTGATGATGCCCGCCGTGGTCCGTGCGCTGCCGGGCGAGCGGCCTGCCTTGATGGTGCGGGCGCTGGCGTTCGCCGCGCTGTTCCTGTTCCCGATGGCCGCCGGGCTGGCCGCGTGCGCGCCCACCCTGGTGGCCACCCTGTTGCCGGCCACCTGGCATCAGGTGGCTCCGTTGTTGAGCGTGCTGGCCATCGCCTCGCTGCCGGCGGCGGGCAGTTTCATCCTGTCCTCTTTCCTGGCAGCGCATGCGCGCAACCACCGGCTGATGTGGATCGAAGCGGCGACGGTGGCCTCGCTGGCCGCCATGTTGTGGGCGCTGTCCCGGGCCGGCGTGGTGGTCGCGTCGCTGGCGGTGGCCGTGGCGGCGTTGCTGCAATGGGGCTTGACCGTGCGGGCCTGTCGCCAGGACGGCCTGCGCCTGCGGGGGCTGGTGCGGCCGTTGCTGCGCGTGGCGTCCGGGTGCGCCGTGATGGTGCTCGCCGTGCTGGCGTGGCGCCACGCGATGGGCGACCGGCTTGCGGTGGCGCTGCAACTGCCCGCGGAGGTCGCCGTGGGCGCGGTTGTGTATGGTGGCGTCCTGTGGGTGGGCGCGCGCGATCTGGTCGTCGATGCGTTCGACGCCCTGGGGCTGTCGCGCTTCCTGCCGGAAAGCGCGATCGGGGAAGGGGGAACGAGATGATCGGATTCGATGCCATTGCGCTGCTGCGCAGGCCTGCCGCGACCGAGCGCACGCGGGTGCTGGACGAGGGCCAGCAGTTCATCGAACTGCGCAGCAGCGAGCTGGACCGCCTGGTGGCGGCGTACCGGGCCAACGGGATGTCGGGCCGTCCGGAACGCCTGCAGCGCCGGTTCGACCATGGCATGCGCTGTTTCGGCATCGACGAGCGCGGCGAACTGATCGCATGGTTCTGGGCGCTGCACGGCGTGCCGCGGTACTTCGACGAGCTGGCCTGGCAGATTCCCCTGTCGACCACGCAGGTCTGGCTGCGCGATGCCTTCGTCGTGCCCCGGCGGCGCGGCCGCCGCCTGCTGATCGCCATGATGGGGGCGGGCATCGACGTGGAAGCCACCCCAGCGGAGTACTTCTCCGATGTCAGCGTCTCCAACCTGCCCTCGTTGCGTGCGCACCGCTCGCTGGGGTTCGAGCGCTTCGCCACGGTCAGATGCCTGCGCCTGGGCGCACGCTGGTGGTGGCGGAGCGCGCCGCCGGCGGGGTTGCCCACGCCGACCGGGCTCAGGGTGGAGGCATCGCGGCTGGTGTTGTCGCCGGAGGAACTGGCCTGGCATCGCGCGCAGATGGCGTGAGCGTGCGGCGTCAGTCGTCGTGGCCCAGCCGGTAGGCGAGGGGGCGCAGCGGGCGGGCGGCGAGGATCGCCGTACGATGGAGCGCGCCCGCGTGCAGGATGCCCGACACCATCGGCTGCCGGTCCGGCAGCAGTTCCGCCAGGTAGGACGACGCCTGCGCCTGGCTGTCGAACACGAGCAGCGCCGGCCAGTGGCTGTCGAGCGCCTGCAGCAGGTGCCATTCGTTGAGCTTGCCGGGACTGCAGGCGGCGAACGCGGGATCCCAGCCGGTCTTGAACCCCCCCAGCACGCCCCCGCACAGCAGGTTGCTGCTGCTGGCCACCACCCGGTCGCCGCACAGCGTTTCCACGAAGACCAGATGGCCGCCGCCGGCAAGGCGTGCCGTCATTTCCAGGAAGAAGCCGCGTTCGGCGGCGGACGCCTGCATCGAACTGCCCCGGGTTCCCTTCCAGCCGGCGTGTTCCAGCGCCAGATGGCGTGCCGCGGCAGCGGCATCGGCCTGCGCCCCCTGCAGGATCCGCAGGCCGACATCGCCACGCTCCTGCAGCCGGCGCAGGCGGCGTCGCAGGTCCTTCGCCACGCCCGCGCCCACCCGCGCGGCCGCGGGTACGTCGTCCGGGTGCCGGCGCAGCACCGGGCGCAGGGAAGCGGCGGTCTGCATCCAGTGCAGGCCCACGGCACTGCGCAGCGCCTTCCACATGTCGCTGTCGGCGGCGACGCAATGCCAGCGGATCGCGCGTTCGCGCCAGCTACCGCGGCGCATCAGCCCGGCGATCGCCTCGGCCACCACGCCGGCCTCGCCGCGGCGGTGCAGGAGGCCGGACTGGAAGGCATGCCGGTGCCGGTAGGCGCACCAGTGGGGCAGTGGCACGAACAGGTCCGGCGCGCGACGTTGCAGGCAGGTCAGCGCAAGCAGCTCGCCGCCGCGCTCCACGGTCAGCACCACCGGCGGAGCATCGGGTGTCAGCCAGCGCGCCGCGGCCTGCACCATGCCGGGCAGCAGCGCGGGAATGCCGGCAGGCGCATCGCGCGCCAGCGACTCCCATGCAGCCATGTCGGCGGGCGCCAGTGCATCCAGCGGACGCAGGCGTGTCCGCAGCCCGTTCACGGCAGGGCGTCCTGGCCCCGCCGGCGCCGGTAAAGATCGACGATGCGCGCGCGCCAGCCCACCCGGTCGATGCTCAGCCACGCCATGCTGCCTTCGGCCATCGCCAGCGAGCGCTTGTACTCGGCCTGGCCGGCCATCAGTTCGTAGCGATCGAAGCCATTGCCCAGGAATTCATTGATGGCGGTGGCGACCAGCAGCAGGCCCGGGCTGCCGGTGCGTCCCACGCGCCGGTAGTCGATGCCGGCCTGGTAGAAGTACGCGGTACCGCGCCACACCAGATGGTAGAGGTAACCCACGACCGCATCCCCGGCCTCCAGGCGCATCAGGTGCACGCCGGCGTCCGGGGATGAGGCCTGGATCAGCGCGCGGTGGAAGGCCACGATGCGCGGGTCGCCGAACGCGCCCTTCTCACCCGCATCCTCGTCCCAGTGCGCCTGGTGCAGGCTTACCAGCGCATCGAAGAAGGCCAGGCGCTCGCGGGTGCCCATCGCCACGGCGCAGGCCAGCGGTCCGAACGCATCCACCAGCCTGCGCGCGGTGCGGCGCAGGTGCGCACGCGTGCGGCTGCCGGGGACCGCAACCACATAGTCGCTGCCATCGTGGCGCAGACCCGCCAGGTCCACGTACGGTGTCGGCCTGCGGCTCATCTGCAGGCGCAGGCGGGGCGAGCGGATCTGCTCCAGCGGAATGTCGTCCATGTCGATGCCGGGCAGGTAGAACGTCAGCCAATGGCGCTCATGCGCTTCGAAATGGGCGATGCAGGCGGCCAGGGCATCGTGCTCGCGGCCGGCGACCGACAGCAGGCCGTTGAATTCGATGGTGATGCTGTCCAGCGTGCGGTCGCCCATCTCGTGCAGGCGCACATGCTTGAGGCCCAGCGCGAAGCCGCGGCGCTGTTCGACGACGATGCCCAGCGCGATCGGCTGGCCATCCTCGCTGACCGTCAGCAGGCGCGCGCGCGCGCGCGGGCACAACGTGGCCAGCCAGGTGCCGATCCAGCACCAGCTGAGGAAGAAGCTGGCGCGGCTGCGCGTTTCCAGCGCGCGCCAGCGGGCTTCCAGCACGTCCATGGCGGGCAGGCGCTCGACCCGCACGTCATGCCGCGTGGCGGGCGCGCCGCTCTCAGCCGAACGTCGCATCCAGTCCTTTCTCCACGCCGGTCCGCGGCGTCCAGCCCAGTTCCGCGCGCGCGGCGGTGGTGTCGAAGTTGGCCAGCGGCCGCAGCGAGCGCACGCGGTAGCGCGTCAGCGGTACATCGCGGCGCAGGACCTTGCCCAGCTGTTCCACGCCCAAACCCAGCAGCATGAACATCCAGCGCGGCACGCGCACCACCTTGACCTCGTCGCCGAGCTTGCGGCGGCATCGCGCCAGGTAGTCCTGCTGGGTGATGCGCGAGGTATCCACCACGTTGAACACGCGCTGCGCGGGCAGTGGCGCCTCGGCGGCGCACAGCAGCGCATCCACCACGTCGTCCACGTACACCAGCGGCAGCGCCTGCGCGCCATCGCCCACCGCGACCCAGCGGCCGGCCAGCCCGATCACGCCGTTGGGCGTGACCTTTTCCGCGCCCGGGCCGAAGATCTGGCCCGGCCGCACGATGATGGCGGCCAGGCCGTGCGTGGCCACCGCCTCCAGCACCATGCGCTCGGCCGTGAGCTTGGTCTGGGTGTAGGCGCCGCGCCATTCGGGGTGCGGCTCCAGCGGCGAGGATTCGGTCATCACCGCGGCCGGATCGCGGCCGGCGTGGTCGAACACGCTCATCGAGCTCACGTACACCAGGCGCGCGGTCGATTCGGCCACGCAGGCGTCGATCATGTTGCGCGTGCCCCAGACGGTGCCGGCTTCGAAATCGCGCGGGCCGCCGCGCATCGCGGCGCCCACGTGGTAGATCAGCGGCACGCCCTTCACCGCATGGCGGACGATGCGCGGATCGCCCAGGTCGCCCACCACGGTCTGGATGCCCGCATCGCCCGCGTAGGCGGCCACCGGGCGGCGCACCAGCACGCGCACGGTCTTGCCCTGTCCGCGCAGGCGCGCCACCACGCGCCTGCCGAGGAAGCCGGCGGCACCGGTGACCAGCGCATCGGCCGGCGGCAGGTCGACGTAGCGCGATTCCAGCAGCGCGATGCGCTCGGCGTCCGGCGCGGCGCAGGCCGGCTCCAGCAGGCGCGCGATGCGCAGCGCATCCTCGCCGGTGAACGGAGGCGATGCGTTGTCGCGGACCGCCTTGGCGAACTCGACCGCGCCGCGGCGGATGCCGGGCGAAGGCTTGAGCATGCCGGTGGCGAAGCGCACCACGTTCCACGGTACGCGGAACACGTCCTTCACCGCGCTGAAGAACGCATTGGCGACGATGCCGATGAACTTCGGGCCCGGCAGCACGCGATGGATGCGGCAGGTCTGCAGGAAGCGGTCCACTTCGATGGTGCCGCGCGTGCCGCGCACGAACACGCGGTTCTCCATGGGGCGCGCATTCCACGACAGCAGCAGGCGGCCCACGCCGTCGCGTGCATGCGCATGCGCCTGCCACTCGTCGAAGTGCAGGTTCGGGTCGGTGCCGCGCGCTTGGTAGTCCACGCGCAGGTCCCGCACCGGGCCGAGGAAGGCCTCCAGGGTGTAGAGGCCATGCACGCCCAGGTCGCGGAAGGGATAGGAACCCTGCGTGACCGAACCCGGCAACGGGCCGCCCGCGTAGGGCGGGTATTCCGAGTTGCGCACGATCTCCACCGAGACCACGTCGCCGATGCGTCCGTCGCGCACGGCCTGCACTGCCTGCATCAGGACCGGATCGAACAGGTCGGAATGGTTCACGCCCAGCTGCAGCTGGCGCGTGCGCGCGGCGGCGATCATAGCCTCGCAGTCGGCCACGGTGTCGGCCATGGGCTTTTCCACCAGCACGTGGCAGCCCATTTCCATGGCCTGCAGGGCGATGGCCGCATGGTAGGCCGGCGGCGTCAACACGTAGACGGCCTGCGGCTGCAGGTCGGCAAGGTCTTCCAGGCGGGCGGCCACGCGCTTCACGCCGAAACGGTCGGCCAGCGCCTGCGCGGCGGGCAACTGCGGGTCGCAGATGCCGACCACATCGACGAAGTCCAGTTGCTTGAGCGCGGCCAGGTGGTGGGTGGCGACGTAACCGGCGCCGACAAGTGCGACGCGCAGGCGGGTGGAGTCAGGAACGGTCATGAGTGGGGGGTCGTCAAGGGGAGTTGTTCATCGGCGCGCCAGTGCCTGCGCCACGGTCGCCAGCACGTCATCGACGCGGCGGTCCCAGGTCTGCGCCGCGACGGCGGCCACGCGCGCCTGGGCGGCGGCATCGCTGTCTTCGGCCAGCGCCTGGTCGAGCGCGGCCAGGAAGCCTTCGCGATCCTCGGCGATGCGGACCCAGCGGGAGAACTTGGCGATCTCGGGGTTGTACGTGCTGACCACCGGTTTGCCGGTGGCCAGGTATTCGCGCAGCTTCAGCGGATTGGCATTGGCGACCTGGCGGTTCATCCGGTACGGGATGATCGCCGCATCGAAGGCCTTCGCCCAGGTCGGCAGCGTGGCATAGGGTTGCGGGCCGGCCAGGCGCACATTGGGAAGCGCGCGCAGCGCGGACACGTCGGCGGCGGCGTGGCCGACCAGCAGGAAACTCCATTGCGGCCGCGCCTGCGCCAGCCAGGCGATCAACTCGATGTCGATCCATTCGTGCAGCGAGCCGATGTAGCCGACCACGGGGCCGCTCAGGCCGCGTGCGCCCTCGGCGACCGGCGTTTCCGGCGCACGCGCGGAGAGGAACAGGTCCAGGTCCACGCCGTGGGGCGCATAGGTGGTGGTCGGGTTGATCGCCTGCTTGATGGACAGCAGCGCGGGCGGCGCGACGAACAACTGGTCGGCATCCAGGCTCAGCGCCTCGTCGCGCCGCCCGATCAGGTCCGCATCCACCCCGGGATGCGCGGCATAGTCGTCGATGCAGTAATACACGCAGAAATCCTCGCCCAGCCGGTGGGCGAGGAATCCCGGGTGCGGTACCACGAACCACGAGAGGTAGCGTTCGATGCCTGTCTTGCGCAGCGCGCGGCGCACGGCCCAGCGGCTGAACACCCGGTTGAAGGCGTCCACACCGGGAATGCGGCGGAACGGCAGCTGCGGCACGGTGCAGTGCCACAGGCCCTCGCGCACCTGCACGGGCGGTTTGAGCGCGGCCGCCAGTTTGCGCCAGGCGCGCTTGAGGTCGCGTCCGGAGGTGGTGGGTGCGCGCATGCCGGGCGAATCCACGTACAGCACCGGCATGCGCCGGGCCAGGCGGAGGGCGATGTGGTGGCTGCTGGTGCGGTTCTCCGCGTTCCAGTCGTTGCCGAAATACACCACGCCGCGCCCATCCAGGGCGGTCGAGGGGTCACTCATCGCGCCACCAGCCGATCAGCCAGGCCGTGCCGCCATGGTGGATCCAGGTCTTCTGCAGGCCGGGGATGGCTTCCACGTGCGCCCCAACGCGGGCGCAGGCCGGGGCGAAGAACGTCACCAGCCCGTTGCGGCCCAGGTGGCGCATGCGTGCCAGGGTGGCGGCCGGATCGCTCAGGTAGTAGAGCACCTCGCAGGCGGTGACCAGGTCGAAGCGGTGGCGCTGCTCGCCCCAGGGCTGCTGGAACAGGTCGGCGGCGGCGAAGTGCGCCTGCGGCAGGCGCACACGGGCGCGCTCGATGGCGGCCGGACTGACATCCAGCCCGTACTGTTCGTCGCTGAGCCGCGCCAGGTACTGCGTCTGGTGGCCTTCGCCGCAGCCGATCTCCAGCACCGAGCCCACGCGGCCGAACGCCTGTTCGATGACCCGGTTGGTGGCCTCGAAGCGTGCGCGCTCCATGGGCGACTCCATGTTCCAGGGGTCCGGCATGCGGTACGCCAGTTCCAGCCGTGCGTGGTTGTCGTTGCCGCCCACCCCGCGCAAGGCGTACTTCATCCACAGGCGGCGCTGGGCCTTCCTCAGCAATCTGGCGGTATCGCTCCACATTCCGCGTTCCCCTTTCCCTGTCGTGCTTCAACCGCAGTCCGACGCGCCACGCGACCCTTCGGCCGCCTGGTGCGCAGAATCCCGACCCACCTGCAACGGCCTTGCCGGCGCGCTGTACCAGCCGCTGACCTTGCCGCATTCGAAGTCCACCCAGGACGGCCCGTACTGCCAGCGTGCGGCGTGTTCGACGGTGGGGCTTCCCAGGATGCGCCGTGCCTGCTCCGTATCCATGCCCAGCTCCAGCTGCCTGGCGGGGCGCGGCATCCAGGCGGCCGCGGCGCTGTCGCCCGGTCCGGTCGGATCCAGCGTGGGAATCGAGGTGCGGTGCGCACCCAGCCAATACAGCAACGCCGCCAGCAGCGCGCCGGCCAGCAGGTAGCGCCGGCGTCCGCGCGGGGGCGCCGGCGCTTCGCTATCCGGCATCCAGGCGTCGCTGCGGTGGGGCGGTGCCGTTGCGTGCGCAGGCCGCGGGGGCGCGGACGCACCCGGAAGACGGCCGTGCAGCCGATGGAAATCGAGGGTGGCTTCGTACATCCGGTTCAGGCGCTGCAGCCGCGGCAGGTCCGAGGCCTCTCCCTGCATGTCCGGGTGCAGGGCGGCCACGCGGCGGCGATAGGCCTGCTTGAAGGCATCCATGCCGCATTCGGCGTCCAGCCCCAGTTCTTCGTACATGCTGACGAAGTCGGTATCTTCCGACATTGGTGGCGCGCCCCTGTTTCGCCGTCGGCGCCTGTCCGGCGCGTGGTGTCCGCTTTACCTGCAATACGCGATCCGCGGGCCGATCCGGCCAGCCGCGGCACTGGCCGCGCTCGCGCCCTTTTCGCGTATGTACCTGCACAGGCAAGGTTGCCGAACATGCGGAAGATGATGGCCAGGGGATCATCGGTGAGCGTCGCGGCGCGCGTAGGACGCCGCCAGTTGCTGGCACGCTGGTGCCACCGGCTGGGCGCGCTGCCATTGCTGAAGCGGGTAAGGCCGGCCGCGCGCGGGGAAGCGCGCGTGCTGGCGTACCACCGTGTGCTGGAGTCCGCCGAGCCGCAGGACTTCAGCTTCGACCCCGAGCTGATCAGCGCCTCGGCCGAGGCGTTCCGCGAACAGATGCGCCACCTGAAGGCGCACTTCGTGCCGATGCGTTTCGACGAGGTGCTGGACCACCAGCAACGTGGCGTGCCGCTGCCGGCCGGTGCGGTCCTGGTGACCTTCGACGACGGCTACGACGACAACTACCGGGTCGCATTCCCGATCCTGCGCGAACTGGGCATGTCGGCCATGTTCTTCGTCTCCACCGGACATATCGATTCGGGCCGGCCCTACGCGTACGACTGGCTGGTGCACATGCTGTGCTCGGTCCCCGCGGGCGAGCGCCTGCACGTACCCGCACTGGACATCGACTGGCGCATCGAGGCGGCGCTGCCGGAACGCCGGCGACAGGCCGCCGACCTGCTGTACCGGGTGAAGCTGCTGGATGACGACATGCAGGCGGATCTCGTTTCGCGGCTGGAAGAGGACTGGGGCATCCCGCGCGCGGCCGGGCACCCGGACTGCCGTCCGATGAGCTGGGACCAGCTGCGCGAAATGCAGCGCGGCGGCATGGAGATCGGCTCGCATGGCGTGGACCACCGCATGCTGGCCAAGCTGTCGCCGGGGCGCATGGTGGACGAGGTGCGCGGTTCCAAGCAGGCGCTGGAACGGGAGCTGGGCGTGCCGGCGCGGGTCATTTCCTATCCGGTGGGCGGGCCCGACGCCTTCAATCACGACACCGTGCAGGCGGTGCGAGAGGCGGGGTTCGACCTCGCGTGCAGCTACGTGGCCGGCGTGAGCCGTCCGGACCCGCGCACGCGGTACGCGCTGCCGCGGCTGCCGGTGGAGCGGCACATGGACATGCCATGGTTCCAGGCGATGATGGCGATGCCGGAACTGTTCACCTACGCCTCGCGATTGCGTACCGGTTGAGGCAGGGGAGCGACAGGGGACATGTTCTATTTCTTGATGGTGTACCTGGTGCTGGTGCTGATCCGGCCCCAGGACTATCCCGCGGTGGCCGAATCGCCCGGGCCGCCGCTGCAGTCGATCGCGCTGGTGCTGGCGGCCGGCCTGTGGCTGTTCTCGCAGCGCAAGTCGTTCAACCAGCCGCAGTACCTGCTGATCCCGGCGTTCCTGCTGGTGGCGATGGTGTCCAAGGTGGTGAACGGCTGGGCGGGAGGAGCGCTCTTCGTGTTCTTCGTGTTCGCGCCGGTGCTGCTGGCCTATGTGCTGCTGGCCAATGCGGTGGATACGCGCGCGCGCCTGCAGGCGGCGATGGGGGTGTTCGTGATCTGCGCCTCGGTGCTGGCGGTCCACGGCATCGAGCAGGCCAGCACGGGCATCGGCTGGACGGGGGTGGAGCTGTCGCAGGGCACGCGCATCCAGTACGTCGGCATCTTCAACGATCCCAACGACCTGGGCATGCTGTTCGTGATGTGCCTGCCGATGGCGTTCTACCTGAGCAGCCGCGGCGGCTGGCTGGGGCTGAAGCGCTTGTTCTGGTGGACGGCCATCGTGCTGCTGGTATGGGGCTGCTATCTGACCAATTCGCGCGGCACGCTGCTGGCGCTGGTGGCCATGCTGGGCGTGTACGTGTGGCGCACCCGCGGCGTGGTGATGGCCGCCCTGATGGGCGTGGGGGCGCTGGGCGGGCTGATGATGCTGCCCTCGCGCCTGCAGGAGATGGAAGTCTCCGAGGCATCGGCCATGGGGCGCGTCGAGTCCTGGTACGAAGGCATCCAGATGTTCATCGGCAGCCCGGTGTTCGGCATCGGCGCCGGCGGCTACTCGGACCTGCACGAACTGACCGCGCACAACTCCTTCGTCCTGGTGCTGGCCGAGACCGGCATCATAGGCTTCACGATCTGGCTGGCGATCGTGGGCTACTGCTTCCGCATGATGCTGGCCATCGTGGACCGCGGCGACGACATCATCGACGACGTCCCCCTGGAGGTGCCCGACGAGGTGGCCCTGAGGGACTGGAAGGCGGACCGGGCCCTGAGCCTGTGCCTGCTGCTGTCGCTGACCGGCTTCTTCACCGCGGCCTTCTTCCTCAGCCGCAGCTATGTCGTCATCCTGTACCTGCTGGTCGCGCTGGTCGTGGGCCACTACACGCGGATGCGCGCTACGTATCCCAGCCTGCCGGTGTTCTCCCTCGAGAAGGATCTCATCCGCTGGCCTTCCTACGCCGTAATCGGCGTTATTGGCCTGTACCTGACCGTGAAGGTCCTCCTGGCCCTGGCATGAACGACCGCTCGCGCACGCTCAGCAACACGTTCTTCTCTTCGGTGGGCATGTACACCGAGTACGTGCTGGGCATGCTCACCTCGATCATCATCGCCCGCCACCTGGGGCCCGACGGCTTCGGCACCTACAGCCTGGTGATCTGGCTGGTGGCCGTCGGCGTGGCCACCACCAACTCGGGCACGGCCAGTGCGGCGATCAAGTTCGTGGCCGAGCTGCGCGGCGCCGGCCACCTGGAGCAGATCCCCTACGTGCTGGGCTACCTGCGCAAGGCGCAGCGCGTGTTCATGCTGTTCGTGCTGGCCGGAGGCGCGGCACTGTTCATCTTCGCCGGCGACCATGTCGCCCCCGGGATGAACCACGTGATGCTGCTCGGCTTCCTGGTGGTGGGCGTGGTCCTGCGCTCGTCCTACATGTTCAACATCGGCGTGGCGAAGGGGTTCGAGAACTTCCGGGCCACCGCGATCGTGGCGCTGGTGTCCACGCCGGTCAACCTGCTGCTGGTGATCGCGGCGTGGCAACTCGATGCGCCGGTGGAGTGGCTGCTGGCGGTGTTCTCGCTGTCGGGCATCGTGTTCTACGTGGTGTCGCTGCGGCAGATCCGTCCCTTGCTGCCGCCGCGCCGCGCCGGCGTGGTGCTGCCGCCGGCGCTGCGCGCCAGGATGGGCCACCACATGCGCTGGACGGCGCTGACGGTGTCGGTGAGCTTCCTGGTGGCCAGCGAGGTGGAGGTGATGTTCCTCAACCTGTACGCCGACAGCCACGATGCGGGCCAGTTCAAGGTGGCCTACCAGCTGGCCGTGGGCGCGGCGGCGCTGGTGCCGGGCGTGTTCGGTGCGCTGCTGCTGCCGATGATGGCGGGCGCACTGAGCCAGGGCAGGGAGGTGGCGGCGCGCCGCTTCGTCGGCACCACCCACTACCTGGCCCTGCTGGCGACGCCGCTGATGGCGTTCGGCCTGGTGTTCGGCAACGACGTGATCCACCTGCTGTACGGGAGGGAGTACTGGGCGGCCGGCCCCTTGTTCTCCGCGTGCCTGTTCGCGACCTGCGTGACGACCATGACACAGGGGGCCTCCAGCCTGCTGGTCAGTGCGGACCGCCAGCGCAGCATCCTGGTGCTGGTGGTGATGTGCGGCGTGCTCAAGCTGGCGCTGGATGCGGTGCTGATCGCCCATTTCGCGCTGGTGGGCGCGGTGGTGGCTTACCTGACCGTGGCCCTGGTCAACGCCACGGCGTACATCTCGCTGGCGATCCGCATCAGCCATGCGCGGCCCGCGTGGGGCGCGCTGGGGCGGGTGGCGCTGGCCGGCGCGCTGGCGGCCGCGCTGGCCTGGCCACTGCGTGGCCACCTGGTGCCCTGGGCGGCGGTGGTGCTGGGCGGGGTACTGCTGGTGCTGTCGTATGCCCTGTTCACGCTGGTGCTGCGGTGCTGGAGCCGCGACGACATCGAGCACCTGCAGTTGCTGCATCGGCGGTTCGCCGCGGGCCGACCGCGCGCTGGCGCGCGGCTGCTTGCCTGGGCGCACGCACGCGCAGGGGAGAGCGCATGATGGCCAGTCTGTACGAACCGCTGTTCCGCCACGTCCTGTTTCCCGCCTACGAGTCGGGACTGCGCGGACGCAAGACGCTGGCCTACCTGAGGGAATACGAGCGGCAGCAGTGGCTGGATCCGGAGCGGATCGAGGCGCTGCAGTGGGGCAAGCTGCAGGGTCTGTTGCGCCATTGCTGGGACCATGTGCCGTACTACCGGCAGACCTGGTCCGCGCTGGGCATCGCCTCGCCCGAGGACATCCGCGACCGCGCGCATTTCGCGCGCCTGCCCGTGCTGGACAAGCCCACCATCCGGGCGAACTTCGACAGTCTGATCGCCGACACGCACCGTGCCGGCCTGTTCTACAAGACCACGGGAGGCTCCACCGGCGAGCCCCTGAGGTTCGGCTATACCCGCGAGAGCTACGAGCGCCGGGTCGCGGTCATGTGGCGGGGGTATGGCTGGGCCGGTGCGCGCCTCGGGCAGCGCACCCTCTATCTGTGGGGCACGCCGCTGGGCGCGCAGAAGCGCAAGGAGCGTCTCTACCACGGCGCGTTCAACCGTCGCATGCTCAACGCCTTCGAGATGGACCGCGCGCGCATCGCGGAGTATGCCGACGCGATAGACCGCTTCCGTCCCGAGACCATCGTGTCCTACGTGTCGCCGATCGTGGAAATGGCGGACTGGCTGACCGCCAGCGGCCGGCGCCTGCATGCGCCCGCGCGTATCCTCGGCGCGGCGGAAGCCTTGCACGCGTCGCAGAAGCAGCGCATCGAGCAGGCCTTCGGTGCGCCGGCCTACAACACCTACGGCTGCCGCGAGTTCATGCTGATCGCCGCCGAGTGCGAGCACCGCGACGGCCTGCACGTGAACGCCGACCACCTGGTGGTGGAGTTGGGGCACGGCGAAGGCGCCGGCGCGGACGGTCCGCGCGAGCTGGTCGTCAGCGATCTGCACAACTACGGCATGCCGCTGCTGCGCTACGTCAACGGCGATCTGGCCACGCCGGGCCATGGGCGCTGCGCCTGCGGGCGCGGGTTGCCGCGGCTGGCCAGCGTGGACGGGCGCAAGTTGGATGCGCTGCGGACCCCGGACGGGCGGTTCGTGCCGGGCGAGTACGTGGTGTACGCCTTTCTCTATGCGACCGGCATCCGCCGCTACCAGGTGGTGCAGAAGCGCTTGGAGGCGTTCGAGATCCTGGTCGTGCCAGACGAAGGGTTCGACCCGGGCGTCATCGAGCGGGTACGCAGCGAATTGGTGAAGGTGGTGGGCGACAGCGTGGCGCTGGAATTCCGCCTGACGGACGAGATTCCGCTGACGCCCAGCGGGAAGCAACGTGTCACCGTGTCTGAACTGGGGGGTTAGGAAAAGCGTGGAGATCGTGCATGTCGTCGAGAACCTGGATCGCGGTGGCCTGGAACGCACCGTGGTGGACCTGATCGCGAGCCAGCGCGACGCGGGGCATGAATGCCGGGTGATCTGCCTGTTCAAGCTGGGGTTGCTGGCCAGGGAACTGCTCGCCAGCGGCGTGCGCGTGGATGCCTGCGGCAAGCGTCGCGGCCTGGACCTGCGCGCGCTGCGGCGCGCGCGCGCGCTGATCCGCCAGTCGCCCGGAGCGGTGATCCATACCCATAACGCCATGGCGCATTACTACGCCGTGCTCGCCACACTGGGCCTGCCGGTGAAATGCAGGATCAACACGCGTCACGGGATGGGCGGGCGCACCCGGAGCGGCCGGCAGGAATGGCTGTACCGCCAGAGCCTGCGCTTCACCGACTATGCGGTCGCCGTATGCGAGGCGGCGCGGCAGCGCTTCGCCGCCGACGGGATGCGTCCGCGGCGCGCGCTGCTGGCGGTGCCCAACGGCATCCGCCTGGAGCGTTTCCGGCCCGCCGACGACGTGGCGCGCCAGGCACTGGTCGCCGAGCTGGGATTGCCGCCCGGCAGCCGCATCATCGGTACCGTGGGCCGGCTGCAGCCGGTGAAGGACCACGCCCTGCTGCTGCGCGCGTTCGCGAAGGTCAGGATGCAGGTGCCCGAGGCGGCGCTGGCGATCGTCGGCGATGGTCCCCTGCGCGCTGCGCTGGAGGCCCAGGCCGAACAGGCGGGGCTGTCGGATGCGGTGCGCTTCCTCGGCGACCGCCACGACGTGCCCCGGCTGCTGACGGGGATGGAGGTCTTCGCCCTGTCATCGGCGAGCGAGGGCTACTCGGTCGCTTTGCTGGAAGCGTGCGCCTCGTCGCTGCCGATCGTGGCGACCGACGTGGGAGGCAACCGCGAAATCGTCCGCCATGGCATCAACGGCCGGCTGGTGCCGTCGGGCGATACCGCCGCCATCGCCACCGCGCTGATCGCCCTGCTGCGGGGTGGCGAACAGGCCGCCGCCATGGGGCGGGCGGGGTATGCCTGGGCCCAGGCGGAAGCCTCGTTCCGCACCATGGCCGAGCGCTACCACGGCCTTTACGATGCTTCGCCCGAACTGCCTTCGGCGACCATGGCGCTGCAGGGACGCACATCATGAACGTTCCGTTCCTGCCGCCGGCCGCACCGCCATGAATCCGCGCCCACGCCGCCTGCGACTGCTGCGCTTGCTGCCCAACGGCTGGCTGATGACGTCCGGCCCGACGGCGGCGGCGCGCAGCCTGTACCTCACCTTCGACGACGGCCCCCACCCCGACCACACCCCCGCGCTGCTGGACTTGCTGGCCGAGTACGGCGCCAAGGCCAGCTTCTTCCTGGTCGGGCGCGAGGTGGAACGCCACGATGCGCTGGCGCGCCGCATCGCGTCGGAAGGGCACACGCTGGGCAACCATTCCTATTCGCACCCGCGCTTCGAAGCGCTGACACTGGGCGAGCAGCTGGAAGAGATCGAACGCACCGAGCGCCTGCTCACCGGCATCGACGGACGCCGGCGGCACGCGTTCCGGCCTCCGCGCGGCGTGCTCACTCCCGCGATGCTGGCCAGGCTGGTGGGGCGGCGCCACCGCATCGACTACTGGTCCTACGACAGCCTGGACTACAGCCGCCGACCGGTGCCGGAGCTGCTGGAAACGATCCAGCGCAACCCGCCGCGCGGCGGCGACATCATCCTGATGCACGACGACAGCGAACACTCGCTGGAGTTGCTGCGTGCGTTGATTCCGGCCTGGATGGCGCAGGGGTTTTCGCTGCGCGCGTTGCCGCACGTGCGTTGAAGCCGGCGGTCCCCCGTGGCCGGTACGCAGCCCTCGCCGCGTTCTCGATGGTGACGGGGCGCATGCCGACGGGACCAAGGGGGGCACGTGGACATTCTGGTGTGGGTGGCAGCGGCGGCGGTCGCGATCCTCGCGGCGACGGCGGTGGCGGTCTGGGCGCTGTTGCGGTCGCGCAACATGGAGATCTGGATCGGCAGCTATCTGCGCCGCCCGCGGGTGACGGCCACGCCGGGTCCCGTGCACGTGATGTTCTGCTTCGTCGACCACTTCGAGCCCATGTGGCACGGCGCGGACGAGGCCACCCAGCGGCAGCGTGTCGACCGCTGGTGCCGCGACTATCGCGCGCTGGCGGCGCGGCACCGGGATGCGGACGGGCGTCCGCCGCAGCACAGCTTCTTCTACCCCGAGGAAGAGTACGTACCGGAGTACCTGGACAAGTTGTCGGCGCTGTGCGCCGAAGGCTATGGCGAGATCGAGGTGCATCTGCACCACGACAACGACACCGAGGCCAACTTCCGCGCAGGCATGTCGCGCTTCTGCCGGGTGCTGCACGAGCGGCACGGCGCGCTGCCGCGCGATCCGGCCACGGGCGAACTCCGGTTCGGCTTCATCCATGGCAACTGGTGCCTGGACAACTCGCGGCCGGACGGACGCTGGTGCGGCCTGGACAACGAGCTCATCCTGCTGCGCGAACTGGGCTGCTACGCGGATTTCACCCTGCCGTCCGCGCCTAGCGATACGCAGACCCGCACGATCAACAGCATCTACTACGCCACCGACGATCCGCACGCGCCGAAGTCGCACGATACCGGCGTGCCGGTGCGCGTGGGCGGGCAGGCCAGCGGCGACCTGATGCTGATCCAGGGCCCCCTGGGACTGAACTGGAAGGACCGCCGCATGGGCCTGGTGCCGCGCATCGAAAACGCCGATGTCCGTGGTGGGCAGCCGCCCACCCCGCAGCGCGTGGATGCATGGGTCAGGGCCGGCGTGCACGTACAGGGTCGCCCCGACTGGGTGTTCGTGAAGATCCACACGCACGGCACCCAGGAAGGCGACATGGATACGCTGCTGGGCCGGCCGGTGGACGCGATGCACGACTACCTGGAGTCGGCGTACAACGATGGCCAGCGCTACGTGCTGCACTATGTGAGCGCGCGCGAGGCCTACAACATCGTGAAGGCCGCCGAAGCGGGCCTGCAGGGCAACCCCGGCGACTACCGCGATTTCCACCTGCCGCCGCCGCGCGCGTCCTGGGCCGGCGGGCGGCAGGCGCAGGCGGCGGCATGAGTGCGGTGAAGTCGGTGGCGGACCCGCAGGCGCCGCTGGTCAGCGTGGTGATGCCCGTCTACAACGCGCAGGCGACCATGGCGCGCTCGATCGATTCGGTGCTTGCGCAGACGCACCGCGAGCTGGAACTGATCCTGGTGGACGACGGCTCGCGCGACGGCTCGGCCGCCATCATGGAGGCCTACGCCGCACGCGACGCGCGCGTGGTGGCGGTGCGCCAGGCCAACGGCGGCGTCGCCGCCGCACGCAATCGCGGCCTGCGGGAAGCACGCGGCACGCACGTCGCCTTCCTGGACAGCGACGACTGGTGGGACCCCGAAAAGCTGGCCCTGCAACTGGCGCACATGGCGCGGACCGGCGCGCGCGTCTGCTACACCGCCTATCAGCGGGTGGCCGAGGACGGCCGTGCACTGGGGCAGGTGGTGCCGCCCGAACGGGTGGACTACGCCGGCATGCTCTACAGCAACCGCATCGGCAACCTCACCGGCATGTACGCGCGTTCGCTCGGCGAAGCGGCTTTCCAGAAGACGGGCCACGAGGACTACGTGTTCTGGCTGGACCGGGTACGCCGTGCCGGTCACGCCGAACGGGTGCCGGAGGCGCGTCCGCTGGCGTACTACCTGGTGCGGGGAGGCTCGGTATCGGCCAACAAGTTGCGCGCCGCCGGCTGGCAATGGCGCATCTACCGGCATGTGGAACGGCTGACGCTGCCGCGGTCGGCCTGGTGCATGCTGCATTACGTGGCCCATGCGCTGCTCAAGCGAAACCCCCTCTCCAGGCCCGCCTGACGTGTCGTCTTCTTCCTCCCCGGGCTTCGGCGACTATGCCGTGGTGATTCCCGCCTACCGCGCCGCGGCCACGCTGGCGCGGGCGCTGGACAGCGTGATGGCGCAGACGCTGCCGCCCCGCCAGGTGGTGGTGGTGGACGACGGCTCGCCCGATGGCGAGGACCTGGCGCGCATCGTGGCCGGCTACCGCGGCAGGGTCGCGCTGGTGCGGCAGGCCAATGCGGGACCGGCGGCGGCGCGCAACGCCGGCGTGCGCGCCACGTCGGCGGCCTGGGTGGCGTTCCTGGACGCGGACGACAGCTGGCTGCCGCACAAGATGCGTGCGCAGATGGCGCTGGCGGCCGACCCCGGCGTCGGCCTGGTGCATGGCGGTGCGCGCGAGGACCGCACGACGCTGCCCGCTGAGATGGATTTCGACCTGCTGTGGCGCAGCAACCGGATCTGCACGTCGATGAGCGTGGTCAGGCGCGAAGTGTTCGACGCGCTGGGCGGGTTCTTCGACGGCGGCGAACTCATCGGCGCCGAGGACTACAGCCTGTGGCTGCGCATCGCGCACGCCGGCTGGAAGGTGCGCGCCTGCCCCATGCTGGTGGGTCACTACACGCCGGCGCAGGGCAGCCTGACCAGCCGCATCGAACGATGCGCGGCCGCGGAGATATTCAACGCGCGGATGCTGGGCGAGATGCTGGCGCTGCCCGCGGCGATGGTGCGCTGGAAGATACGGGCGATCCGCACCGATTTCGCCCGCCACCTGATCCATGCGCGCAGGCTGCGCCCGGCGCGGCGGCTGCTGGCGCCCGCCCTGTGCGAGCGCCCCACGCTGGAGCGGATCGGCCTGATGTCGGTCAGCTGCCTGCCGGTGCAGGTGCTGGACGTACGCCGCCGCCTGCGCTTGCGCGGGCGGCGGACGCTGCGGAACCCCTGACGTGCGGGCTCAGATCTCGCTCAGCTCCACCACGTAACCCGTGGTGCCGCCCTGCACGTCGATGCGATAGCGCGCGCCATCCTCGACGTACTTGCCGGTACTGAAGTTGCTGTTGATGGTGGCGTTGGCCGGTTCGAGCACGCGCACGCGCAGGCGGCCGGCGGTGGCTTCGCGGCTGTTCACCAGGGTGGGCGCGACCGGCACGTTCACCTGGAAGGTGGCCGTGGTGCCGCTGGTGATGGAGAACGTGTCGCGCACGGTCAGGCGGCGATTGGCGAAACTGAAATTGCGCCGCCAGTTGGTCACCGCATCGGTGTTGCAGAACGCCGGGGTCAGGTTGGCATCGGCCGTGAACGCGCCGCCGGTGCCCGGCGTGACCGTGAGTGTCGAGGCCCGGGTGGTGGATTCGCACTGGCGCGCCACCGTTCCGTTGCGGACGAAGCGCACCAGGTTGTGCACGTCGGTGCCCTGGTTGATGCCGCTGTGGCTCCAGATGTTCGCGGTGACGGCCAGCCAGTCTCCGGAGAACAGGGTGAACGAGCCCTGGTCCTGGTGGGCATGGCTTTCGTTGTACGGGCCGGCGACGATCGCCACCCACATCGCGTCGCGCGTCCAGCCCGTGCGCGCGAACAGGTGGCCGGGGCCACGCGCGTGGTAGACCAGGTCGGTGGGCGGGGTGGCCGTCGTGCCGGCCGGCAACAGGTCGTAGCGGTAGTTGAATCCCGAACCCATCCGCGCGATCGAGATGTTGTTCAGCCACCAGGTCGCCTGGTTCTGGATCGCGGGATTGGTGTTGACCGAACGCGCCTCGAGCATCAGGCGGCGATGGTAGTCGTACAGGTCCGGGACCGAGCTGCGCGCCTGGTCGCCGATGGGCGCGAAGCGGTCCAGCGTCGGCACCGTGGCGTGGATCCAGTAGGGGATGCTGTCCGACGCATGGCTGTTGGCGTTGGCCAGGTCCATGCCGGTGGCGTCGCGCCAGATGCGGTACAGCGAGAACAGCCGCATGTGCGCCGTGCCGTAACCGGTGCCTTCGCTGCTGCCGCCGCCCGGCAGGCGGGCGAAGTAGGCCTGCAGGGCCGCCAGCTTGTTGTCGCGCAGGAAGTTGAACCAGGTGCTGTTGCCGCTGGCCAGCGCCCAGTACATCGTGGCTTCGACGAAGCTGTAGTAGTAGTTGTTGCCGGGGTTGTTGACCGACCAGCCGGACCACGGATGGCTGCGGCCGCCCCATTGGGCGTTGTTGTAGTTCCAGACGTTCCACACCGCCTGTTCGGCGTAGGCGGACCAGCGGCTGCGCTGGCTGGCGGTGATGCTGCCCGCGCAGACGGTCATGGTGTAGGCCAGGTCCGAGATCATCGGGCCCACTTCCAGGTACGAGTCGCCCGACACGGCGGGCCTGCCGCCGCCGGCGATGGCCGCTTCGGCGGCGGTGACCTGCTCTTCGACCATCTGGATGGCCAGCGTGCAGTATTTGGCTTCGGGCGAGAGCTGGTACATCAGGGCGGCCTCGGCCGCGCTGAAGCCATAGCCGCGGTTGCCGGCGACGGCGGCATCGACCCATCCCTTGAAACGCGTATAGGCGGCCGAATTCTTGTCGACCGGCGGAACCGGCATGGGCAGGTTCACCAGGCGGGGGCGCGAGGAATTGGAGCTGACCCGGCCGCCGCTGCTCAGCACCGGGCCGGTGTCGATGCCGGTGGCCGGGAGCCGGCTGCCTGGGCTGCCCAGCGACGGCGTACCGCCGCTACCGGCCGGGAGGGCGGCGACGCCGCGTTCCCGCGCCCTGCGTGCGGCCTTCACGGAAGAGGTGGTGCGGGTCCAGAAGCGGATGACGGTGTCGCGACCGGAGTCGCGCAGGTCCGCGAAACCGTCTTCGGTGCGGTCCCATGCGTCGTAGGCCAGGCGCTGGGCGCGCTGGCCGAACAGGCCGCCCGCGGCGCTGGCGGCGGTCAAGGTGGTGAGTGCGGCGGTGCCCAGGATCAGGGCAAGCGGGAGCCGGCGGGTGGAGCGGGGGGAGGCGGACGTGCGCGACAAGGGGGTTCTCCTGGCAAGAAAACCGCGCACGAACACAATGGAAGACGACAGCCCCTGGGGCTGGTGGCTACCCGCTGCAGCGCCCCCTCGCTACATGCGATCCGCGCAACGGCGGGGCGGATCATAACGTGGGGCATTCGGGCAAACGGACGCGCTGGGTCACAGAAATGCGTGCCGGTTCAGCTTGCGGCAGGGGAGTTCACGGGAGTGTGACGACCGCCCGTTGACCCGGGCGGCGTCGGCGGGCGGCCTGGCCGGCCCTATTTTTCGCTGAGTTCGACGGTATAGCCGCTCTGGCCCCCGGCCACGTCGACCCGCCAGCCGCGGCGGAATTCCTGCGGGTCCTCGTCGCTCCAGGCATGGACGCGCAAGGTCGCCGAGGCCGGCTCCAGCACGCGGATGCGCAGGCGGCCGGCGATGGCTTCGTTGCCCTGGATCACGGGACGCTCGGGCACGTTCACCTGGAAAACGGCGCGGGTGCCGGCACCCAGGCGGAAATCGTCCTTCACCCGCAGCGTGCGGCCCGCGAAATCGATGCGCCGCTGCCACGACTGCAGGGCGGGGTTGTCGCGGTAGACCGGCGTCATGTCGGCCACCGCCGTGACCCCGCCGTCCGCACGCGGCGTGACCGTCAACCGCGCGCGCGATTGCGGCATCTCGCACTGGTGCACCACCACATCGCCACGGGGCGCCGCGCATTGCGGCGCATCCGGATCGGCGCGCTCGAACCGCACCACGTTGTGGACCGGCGTGCCCTGCTGGATGCCGCTGTGGCTCCAGATGTTCTCGGTCACCGCCAGCCAGTCGCGCGCGAACAGCGTGAAGCCCCCTGTTCCTGGTGGGCATGGCTTTCGTTGTACGGCCCGGCGACGAAGGACATCCACATGGCGTCCTTGCCCCAGTCGCTGCGCGCGAACAGATGCCCCGCACCCTCGGCCAGGTAGACCAGCGCCGACGGCGGGGTGCCGCCCTTGCCGGCGGGCAGCAGGTCGTAGCGGCTGTTGAAGCCCTGCGTCATCCGCGGCACCGAAATGTTGTCCAGCCACCACGACGCCATCGCGCGCGCTTCTTCGTCCGTGGTCAGCTGGCGCGCCTCGAGCACCAGGCGGCGGTGATAGTCGAACAGCTCCGGCACCGAGTTGCGCGACTGGTCGCCGATCGGCGCGAAGCGGTCCAGGGTGGGGACCGTGGCATGCACCCAATAGGGAATGCTGTCGCGCGCATGCGTGCTGGCGGCGGCGAGGTCCTCGCCGGTGCTGTCCTTCCACAGGCGATACAGGCCGAACAGGCGCATCTGCGCGGCGCCATAGCCCGTGCCTTCCCGGCTGCCGCCGCCCGGCAACCCGGCATAGTAGGTCTTCAGCGGCGGCAGGCGCCGCGTGCGCAGGTCCTCCAGCCAGGACGGGCTGCCGCTCACCAGCGCCCAGTACATCGTCGCCTCGATGAAGCTGTAGTAGTAGTTGTTGCCGGGGTTGTCCACCGACCAGCCTGTCCACGCATGCGTGCGTCCACCCCATTGCGCGCGCGGGTGGTTCCAGACGTTCCATACCGCCTGTTCCGCATACGACGACCAGCGCCGCTTCTGCGCCGCGTCGATGGTCGCGTGGCAGGCGTGCAGCGTCATCGCCAGGTCCGCGATGCGGGGGCCGACTTCCAGGTACGAGTCGCCCGCGATCGCCGGACGCGCGCCGGCGGCGATGGCGGCCTCGGCCTCGGCCACTTCCTTCTCCACCATCCGCACGGCCAGGTCGCAATACTTGTCGCCGCCGCTGAGCAGGAACATCAAGGCGGCATCGCTGGCGCTGAAGGCATAGCCGGGGCTGCCCGCGACGGCCGCGTCCACCCAGCTGCGGAAGCGGGCGAACGCGGGCGATCTGCGGTCGACGAAGGCCAGGTCGATCTTCAGCAGGTCGGTGCCGGGCTGCGCAGGCGGCACCGGAGCGGACGCCGCCACGGGTGCCGCCGCCGGCGGCGCGACCGGCGGCGGGGCGGATGTCGTTTCCGGGGCATCGGCGGATCCGCAGTGCCCGATGGCCGCCGCCAGCAGGGCCAGGACCAGCAGGACCGCACTGGGAATGCCATGCGTCCGCAGGGTGGAAGGTTTGGCGCGCATGCCGGACCCCTCAGCGGTTGGAATAGGCGACGCTCAGGTAGACGATGTTCTGCGAGACGTCCTGGCCGGCCTCGGTGCTTTCGCGCTTGTAGCGTTCCGCGTGCAGGCGTGCGGTCCAGCGCGGCGCCCAGTGGTAGGCCAGGCTCGCGCCCACGCGCGAGGTCTCGTCCTCGCGGCCGAGCTGCGTGTAGTCCAGCCGTTCCCAGGTGGCGTAGGTGCCCAGCGTCAGCGAGCGCCGCGCCAGCCAGTGCAGGTCGAAGCGCGCGCCGCGGGTCTTCTGGTCGAACTCGTCCGAGTCCACGTAGTCGCGCTTCTGCATGTACGGCGCCACCGACAGGTTCAGTCGGGTCGTGGTGAAGCGGTAGCCCAGGTCGATGCCGCGCACCTCGTAGGGCGAGGCGTTGACCACCGCGTCGCCGGTCAGCACGTTCTCGGGGATCGTGGCTTCGGACTGGATGCCGGTCAGGGCGTCCGTCGCGGTGTCGGAGAACTGGCTGGACAGGGCGATGCTCAGCTGCGAGCGCGGAGACAGGTTCCATTCCGCATCCGCGCGCATCAGCGGTTCCGAGCGCGACCCGCCGCGGCGGTAATCGATGCGCGAATAGCCCAGGTCGGCGCCCAGCTCGAAGTTGGCCAGCGTGCGCACGTAGCGCCCGTAGAGGTCGTAGCGGTTGTAGTCGCGCGCCACGATGTCGTCGTCGAAGTCCACGCGCTGCGCCTGCAGGTTGAGCGACACCCGGCTGGTCGGCGACAGCTCCCTGATCGTGCGGATGGCGCCGGCCAGGCGCTGCGAGTTGAATTCGTCCGTGACCTCCGCATCGCTGAGCACGTAGCGCAATTCGGCCTGGCCGTGCAGCGAGGGCGTCCAGTTGAACAGCAGCGTGGGCCCGGCGGAGAACACGTTCACCTGCTGGCGGTTGCCGGGGCCGTCCGGCACCAGCGAGTCGACCGGCTGCACCGTCAGGTTGTCTTCCACCAGGAAGAACAGGCGCTCCGGGATGACGACCCAGTTGAGGCGGCCAGACAGCGTGCCGTCCACGGTGTCGGCGAAGATGTCGTCCTCGTAGTCGCGGTACTCCGCGCGGCCATCGAGGTTCAGCTGCAGCGCGGAGACGTTCTCGGTGATGCTGAAGCCGACGCCGGCACGCAGGTAGCGCTGCTCGATCGGATCGACCGGCGCCATGGTCACGTTGCTGTTCCGCTCCATGCCCAGGTCCACGGTGTAGTCCACCCGGGCCGCCTGCGCGTGGCCGGGCAACGTGGCCAGGACAGCGGCGGCGATGAGGGAGATGCGTAGTGGAAGGGTGCGCATGCCGCTGCTCCTTGGCCGCCTTACGGGATTTCGTTGAACACCACGCCGGCCACCTTGTCGGCAGGGAAACTGGCGACGGCCTTTTCCAGCTTCTCCGGCGCGACCTTGCCGTAACCGGCCACCAGCACCACCAGGTCGGCCAGTTCGGACAGGATGCGCGCGTCCGGCGAACCCAGCACCGAGGGACTGTCCAGGATCAGATAGCGGTCCGGGTAGCGGCTGCGCAGCGAGTCCACCATCGCGCGCATGCGGAACGCGCTGAAGGCTTCACCCGTGGTCTCGCGCTGGCGGCCGCTGGGGATCAGCCGCAGGCGCGGCACGCCGGTGCGGTAGATGATGCGGCCCAGGTCGGTGTCGCCATCGCCCAGGTAGTCCATCAGGCCGCCGTGGCTGGCGTCCACGCCCAGGGCGGTGTGCTGCGAGGGATGCAGGACGTCGCAGTCGACCAGCAGGGCGCTCTTGGCGTCGTCGAAGGCGAACGCCGTGGCCAGGTTGCGGGCGACGAAGCTGCCGCCGCAGCCGTTGCTGACCGGCGCCACCAGGGTGACGAAGTTGCGCTCGCCGCCGAGGGCCAGCAGGCGGGTGCGCAGTTCGCGGAACGCATCGGCCTGCTCGCGCACGGAATCGTTGCGGTGGATGACGCGCCGCTCTTCCAGTTCGCGCGGCGTCAACGCGGTGGGTTCGTCCATCAACGCCAGCGAGCGCGAGGTGTCGGTGCGATGGGGGACGCCGTGCAGTCGTTCGTTGTCCGGGGTCACGGGCTTTTCCAGAGTGGCATAGGAGGTCATGGCGGCGGTCTTAGGCGGCAAGCTGCTTGAGGCCGAACGCCAGCCCGTACGCGAGCACGACCAGCGCCAGGATGCCGAAGCTCATCGCATTGCGGCTGAGCTCCTGCCGGCGGTCGCGCGGCGAATGGTAGGTCGGCACCACGGTCAGCAGGGGGCGGTCGGTGATGCGCTGCAGCTGCTGGGCCGAGCGGATGCGCGGATCGAACCGGGCGCGCAGGAACAGCAGGCCCAGCGGGATGCCCACGGCGACCAGCAGCCCGCCGATGGCGAAATGCATGAAGCGCAGGCCGGTGGGGCGCAGCGGCATGGTGGCGGGGTCCTGCACGCGCAGGGTCAGGCCGCGCTCCTCGCGGTCCAGCTGCATCGAGACGCGGGCATTCTCGCGCCGGCGCAACAGGTCCTGGTAGATGTCGCGGTTGACTTCGTAGTCGCGGGTCAGCTCGGCCAGCGCGCTCTCCGAATCGGCGATGCGCCGGCTGCGGTTCAACTCTTCGTTGAGCATGGACTCGGCGATCGCCATGCGCGACGCGGTCGCCGCCACTTCGCGCCGGGTCTGCGCCTGCTGGCTGCGCAGTTCCTGGTACAGCGGGTTCATCTGCGCCTCGTCGAACGGGCTGGCGCCCTGCGGCGCGGCGGCACGGCGGGTCTGCTCGTTGGCCATGGCCTGCTGCAGGTCGGCCATCTGGTGGCGCACGCGCACCACGTCCGGGTGCTGCTCGGTGTAGTTCAGCAGCAGGCGGTCCAGCTGGCCCTGCAGTTCGAGCAGCTGCGCGCGATACAGGCTTTCGCGCGTCTGCACCGCGGTCACCGCCGACTCGCCGGATAGCTGCGAGGCGATGGCATTCTCGCGCGAGCGCTGCTCCAGCAGGGCCATGCGGGTCTGTTCCACCGTCGTGCGCAGCGAGCTGATGCGCGTGTTGGCGTCGGTGGCGCTGCCGGGCTGGGCGTCGGTGTTGTCCGTGCGGTACTGGCGCAGGCGCTCTTCGGCTTCCAGCAGCTTGGCGTGGTAGTCCTGCACCTGCTTGTCGATGAACTCGTAGGCCTCGCGGCTTTCGCGTTCCTTGGCCGCCAGGCTTTCCTTGATGAACATGTCGCCCAGGCGTTCGGTCACCTCGTAGGTGCGCTTGGCGTCGCTGTCGCGGTAGGTGATCTGGATCAGGTTGGGGCGCGGGCTGGTGATCGCGATGCGGCCCTTGATCTGCTCCATCAGGCGGTCCTGCTCGACGGCACTGGGCTTGTCGTCCAGCCAGCCGCCGGTCTTCAGCGCATCTTCCAGCACTTTGCGGCTGTAGATCACCTGGCGCGCGATGCCGGCGCGGTCGACGACCTCGGTGGCCACGGCGCGGCCTTCCAGCAGCGGCTGGATGATGTCGCTCTCCTGCGCCAGGATCGTGGTGGAGGCGGTGTAGTTCTTCGGCAGCACCAGCAGGCCCACCACCAGCGTCAGCAGGGCGACGGCGGCGAAGATGCCGACCAGCGCCACCCGGTGGCGGCGCGCTTCGCGCAGCAGGATGGGGGCCAGTTCGTTGGGCGTCAGGGTGCCGGCGGGCGCGGCCGGCGCGGCGTATCCGCGCCGCGCGGGAAGGTTGCTCTGGCTCATCAGAAGGTGCGCTCGGGAACCGTGATGACGTCGCCCGGCGACACCGTGTAGTTGGTGCTCAGGTCGCCGCGGTTGAGGATGCGGTCCAGCCGCACCGCATAGGTCTGGGTCTGGTCGGCGTTCTTGCGGTGCAGGTCCGAACGGTCGGCGGCGGCGAACTCGGTGATGCCGCCGGCGGCCAGCACGGCATCCAGTACCGTCATGCCGGGACGGTAAGGCAGCGAGACCGGTTGGCGCACGGCGCCGGTGACGCGCACGCGGGACAGGTATTCATGGCTGCGCAGGTCGGTCAGGATGACCGCGACCTGCGGGTCGCGCACGTAGGCGGCCAGTCGCTCCTGGATGTCCTTGGCGACCTCGCCGGGGGTGCGGCCGCCAGCGGACACATCGCCCACCAGCGGTACCGAGATCATGCCGTCGGGGCGTACCGGCACGGTGATGCCCAGTTCCGGGTTGCGCCACACCGACACCTGCACGATGTCGTCCACGCCGATGTGGTACGCATCGGTGCCCAGCGTGGTGGTGGCCGGTGGTGGCGCTTCGCTGCCGGACGATGTGGCGCATGCGGCCAGCAGCAGGGACAGGACGGTGACGGCGAGGCCGGCAAAGGCGCGTTTCATCGGAGGATCCCCTGGAGTTGCTCGATGCCGGTAACAACGGCGGCAACGGCGGAATCCGGCCAGCCCGGGATGCCTGCGGGGCATCCCGGACGCACCTCAGACGTCGTAGAACGCGCGATACCACTCCACGAAGCGGCGCACGCCGGTTTCGATGGGCGTGGCCGGCGAGTAGCCGGTGTCGCGGCGCAGGGCTTCGACATCGGCCTCGGTATCGGGCACGTCGCCCGGCTGCAGGGGCAGCAGGCGCTTTTCCGCCTTGCGGCCCAGGCAGTCCTCCAGCACCTCGATGTAGCGCAGCAGCTGCACGGGCTGATGGTTGCCGATGTTGTACACGCGGTAAGGCGCCAGCGAACTGGCTGGCGTGGGCGCCAGCGGATCGTAGGCCGGGTCGGGGCCCGGCACGCGGTCCAGGGTGCGGATCACGCCCTCGACGATGTCGTCGATGTAGGTGAAGTCGCGGGTGTGGTGGCCGTGGTTGAACACGTCGATCGGCTCGCCCGCCAGGATCCTGCGGGTGAACAGGAACAGCGCCATGTCCGGCCGGCCCCACGGGCCGTACACGGTGAAGAAGCGCAGCCCGGTGGTGGGCAGGCCGAACAGGTGGCTGTAGGTGTGCGCCATCAGCTCGTTGGCCTTCTTGCTGGCGGCGTACAGGCTGACCGGGTGGTCCACGCTGTCCTCCACCGCGAACGGCAGCTTGCGGTTGGCGCCGTAGACCGAACTGGACGAGGCGTAGACCAGGTGCTCGATGCCGCGGTGCCGGCACGCTTCCAGGATGTTCAGGAAACCGACGATATTGCTGTCGATGTAGGCGTGCGGATTCTCCAGCGAGTAGCGCACGCCGGCCTGCGCGGCCAGGTTGACCACGCGCTGGGGCTTGAAGTCGTCGAACGCGGCCTCCAGCGCCGCGCGGTCCTCCAGCGACGCGCGCACGAAACCGAAGCCGGCCTGCGGCAACAGCCTGGCCAGCCGGGCCTCCTTCAGCGCGGGGTCGTAATACGCGTTCAGGTTGTCGTAGCCCAGCACTTCATCGCCGCGGGCGAGCAGGCGCTCGCTGAGGTGGGAACCGATGAAGCCGGCGGCGCCGGTGACCAGTACGCGCATCAGGTACTCCTGGAGGGGAAGGGATTACAGGCAGTCGTCGACCGTGTGGCGGGGCAGGGTGCGCTTCACGTCGAAGACCACCGCGCCCGGCTTGCCGAACCCGCGGATGCCATCGGCGCCGCGTTCGCTGAACTGCCGGTGCGCCACCGCGAGGATGACCGCATCGTACTGGCCCGCCTCGGGTTCCGCCACCAGGTCCAATCCGTATTCATGTTTCGCCTCGTCGGCGCTGACCCACGGATCGTGCACGTCGACCTGCGCGTTGTAGCTGCGCAGCTCGGCCACGATGTCGACCACGCGCGTGTTGCGCACGTCCGGGCAGTTCTCCTTGAACGCCAGGCCCAGCACCAGCACCTTCGCGCCGGCCGTGGGCAGGTTGCGGCGCGCCATCAGCTTGGCCACGCGGCGCGCCACGTGGCTGCCCATGCCGTCGTTGATGCGGCGGCCGGCCAGGATCACGTCGGGGTGGTAGCCGATCTGCTGCGCCTTGTGGGTCAGGTAGTACGGATCCACGCCGATGCAGTGGCCGCCGACCAGGCCCGGGCGGAAGGGCAGGAAATTCCATTTGGTGCCCGCGGCTTCCAGCACCTCGTGGGTATCGATGCCGAGGCGGTGGAAGATCAGCGCCAGTTCGTTGATCAGGGCGATGTTGACGTCGCGCTGGGTGTTCTCGATGACCTTGGCCGCTTCGGCCACGCGGATGCTGCTGGCCTTGTGCGTGCCGGCGGCGATGATGCTGCCGTACAGGGCGTCCACGAAGTCGGCGACCTCCGGGGTGGAGCCGGAGGTGACCTTCATGATGGTTTCCAGGCGGTGCTGCTTGTCGCCCGGGTTGATCCGTTCCGGGCTGTAGCCGGCGTAGAAATCCTGGTTGAAACGCAGGCCGGATTCGCGCTCGATGATCGGTACGCAGGCCTCTTCGGTGGCGCCGGGGTACACGGTCGATTCGAAGATCGCCACGCCGCCCTTGCCGATGGCGCGGCCGACGGTGCGGCTGGCCGACTCCAGCGGGCGCAGGTCGGGGCGCTTGTAGTCGTCGATGGGGGTGGGCACGGTGACGATGAACACGTTGCAGCCGGCCAGCGCCGCGGGATCGTCGCTGAAGTCCAGCAGCGGCGTGTCGCGCAGCTCGTCGGCGGACACTTCCAGCGTGTGGTCTTGGTGTTCGCGCAGCTCGGACACGCGCTTGCCGTTGATGTCGAAGCCGAGCGTGGGGAACTTGCGGCCGAAGGCGACCGCCAGCGGCAGCCCGACGTACCCCAGTCCGATCACGGCGATCCTGGCCTGGTCCAGGGTGGGCAATGGAGCGTTCATCGATGTGGGGTTCCCCTGTGTGTCGCGTGTCTGAAGAGTCTATACGCAGGCATGGCGCGGGCGTTCCCGTCGCCGGCCTGGCATCGAGCCGATCAACGTGCAAAGCATGCGCCTCAGGACACGCGGCGCACACTGGCCTGATATCGCCACGATCTGCGTAACAGCGGATGATCGCCCGCCCGCATGGCGCGGCGACCTGCGACCGGGGGAGTCGAGATGCGGATCCTGCTGTGCGGCGGCGCCGGCTACATCGGCGCGCATACCTACGTGGTGCTGGTGGAACGCGGCCACGACGTGGTGGTGGCCGACAACTTCAGCAACAGTTCGCCGGGCGTGCTGGCCCGCCTGCGGCAGATCACCGGGCGACCGGTGCCGTTCCAGCCGCTGGACCTGCGGGACCGCGATGCGGTGGCGGGATTCTTCGCCCACCAGGCCTTCGATGCCGTCGTGCACTTCGCGGCGCTGAAATCGGTGGGCGAGTCGTGCGAGCGCCCGCTGGACTACTTCCACAACAATATCGGCGGCACGCTGAACCTGCTGCACGGCATGCGCCAGGCCGGCGTCGACCGGCTGGTGTTCAGCTCGTCGGCCACCGTCTATGGCGACCCCGACCACGTACCCGTGCGCGAGGATGCGCGCCTGCAGGTGACCAATCCCTATGGGCGCACGAAGCTGGTGATGGAAGAGCTGATCGGCGACCTGTGCGGCAGCGATGCCGGATTCCATGCCGCCAACCTGCGCTATTTCAATCCGGTGGGCGCCCACGCCTCCGGCCTGATAGGCGAGGACCCCACCGGCATTCCCAACAACCTGATGCCGTACATCTGCCAGGTGGCGGTGGGGCGGCGCGACCGCCTGAGCGTGTTCGGCGGCGACTGGCCCACCGTCGACGGCACCGGCGTGCGCGACTACATCCACGTGATGGACCTGGCGCGCGCGCATGCCGATGCACTGGATTTCCTGGTGCGCGAACGCCGCAGCCTCACCGTCAACCTGGGCACGGGGCAGGGGGTCAGCGTGCTGCAGCTGGTGGAAGCGTTCGCGCAGGCCGCGGCGCGCAGGATCCCCTACCAGGTGGTGGCGCGGCGCCCCGGCGACGTGGCCGAGGTCTACGCCGACCCCTCGCTGGCCGCGCGGACGCTGGGATGGCGTGCCGAACTGGGCGTGGAGGCCATGTGCCGCGATGCCTGGCGCTGGCAGTCGCAGAACCCGCAGGGCTATCCCGTGGCGTGAGGGTCCCCCCGGCATGGACGGGCCCTGCCCGCACGTGCCGCCGGCCATGCCGGCGGGCTGGCGGCGGGAACGCGATTGGCCGAGAATCGCGCCAATACCCTGCCGCCCGGATCTGCTTTGCCCCTGGATGCTGCGCGCCACCTGGCGGAACAGAACCGCGTGCGCTACGGCCTGCGCATGTACCGCATGCGCGCGCTGGGGCTGGGGCTGGGTGCGATCTGCGTGGCGGCCGTGCTGTACGAGCACGGCGCGCCCCCGGCGCTGTGGGGCCTGCTGGCGGCCAACGGATTCGCATGGCCCCACCTGGCCTACCTGCGGGTCAGGGCGAGCCGCGACGATCCGCTGCAGGCGGAGTACCAGAACCTGACCTTCGACGCCGCGATGGGCGGCTTCTGGATTGCGGCGATGCAGTTCGATGCGCTGCCCAGCGTGCTGCTGGCGGTGATGCTGACGATGGACAAGGTGATCATCGGGGGCGGCCGCTTCGCCAGCAGGACGCTGGCGGCGATGGCGGCCACCTGCCTGGCCGCGAGCGCGGCCTGGGGCTTCGCGTTCGATCCCCACACCAGTTTCCCGGTGGTGCTGGCCTGCCTGCCGTTCCTGGCGGTCTACCCCGTAGCGATAGGCGTGGCCACCCACGCGCTGTCGCGCACGGCACGCAAGCAGAAGGCGCTGCTGGAGAAGATGGCGCGCTTCGACGCGGCCACCGGCCTGATGAACCGGCAGCAATGGCTGCATGCGGCCACCCATGAGCTGAAGCGCTTCCAGCGCTCGGGGCGCGCGGGGGTACTGGTGCTGATCGACATCGACCGTTTCAAGGATGTCAACGACGGCTACGGCCACACGGTCGGCGACGAGGTGGTGGAGGAATTCGCGCGCCTGCTGAAAGCCTGCCTGCGCGATGTGGATACCGCCGGCCGCTATGGCGGCGACGAGTTCGGCGTGGTCATGCCCGACACGCGCTGGGAAGAGGCCATCGTGGCCGCGGAACGGCTGCGCCGGCAGGTCGCCGCCTGCGCCTTCTCCGCGCGCGGCCTGCGCTGCACGGTCAGCATCGGGCTGTCCGAGTGCCATCCGGGCATCGCGTCGGTGTCGGACTGGGTCAACAGCGCCGACGCCGCGCTGTACCGGGCCAAGGCGCGCGGGCGCGACTGCATCGTCGTGGGCTGTTGAGCCGGCTCAGGACAGCAGCGCGCCGATCACCGCCTGCGGCTGCTTCATCCACGCGAAGTGGTCCGCGCGCGTGCCCAGGGCGGCGTGATGCAGCGTGTGGATGCGGGCCGGAGCGTGGGGCATCTTCGCCATCAGAGCGCGCAGCGAGCTTTCCGGCGCCAGCCAGTCGTCGTCGAACAACACCCCGTCGATCGGTGCGCGGACCCGGCGCAGGCCCGCTTCCAGATCGACCGGCCAACCGGCGGCGCGATACCGGCCGCTGAGCCCCACGCGCGCCCAGTCGCCGATCAGGCCCCGCGCTTCGTCGCCGCCAAAGCCCAGCCGGCGCCCGGGCAGGGCGCCGCAGGCGCGCGCCAGCCAGGGCGCGAACCGGTAGAAGAACGGCAATGCGTAGCCGCGTGGCGCGGGAAACGTGCGCCAGTAGGGCGTGCCGCTGCCGACCAGCCAGAGGCCGGTGAAGGCGTCGGGGTGCTGGCCCAGGTGGCAGGCGGCCAGCTGTCCGCCCAGGCTGTGGCCGCCGATGCGATGCGGGATGTCGGGCAGCCGGGCCTGCCACGCGGCATGGCTGAGCGGCAGGTCCGTGCCCAGCAGTTCGCGATAGCCCCAGTCGGTGCGCCGATCGGCGCGCAGCGAACTGCTGCCGTTGCCGCGCCATTCGTGCACGCACACCGCCACCCCGCGCGCGGCGAGCGCCTCCGCGAACGGCAGGTAATGGCGCGCGGCCACGCCCAGTGCGGGGACCCACAACAGCGCGCCGGACGGATGGGCCGGCATGCGCGCGATCAGGGTGCAGGCGTGGCCGTCCTGCGCCTGCAGCGGAATCTCTTCGGCCAGGACGGGCGCGTCGGTGGCCGTCACGCGGCGGGCGCCGCGCCGAAGTGGTCCAGCACGACGATCCCGCTGCGGCCGGGCCGGTAGCCTGCGCGCAGCGCGGCGTGCACATAGTCGGAGGCGGCAAGGCAGGCGTCCCTCATGGGCATGCCCTGCGCGCGGCGCGCGGCGATGGCCGAGGCCAGCGTGCATCCGGTGCCATGGGCTTCCAGCGACAGGCGCGGGTGCGAAGTCTCGGCCAGGCCGTCCGGGTCGCAGTACAGGTCCACCACGTCGGCGTTGCCGGGCAGGTGTCCGCCCTTGAGGAAGACCGCGCGCGCGCCCAGTGCCAGCAGATCCTGCGCGGCCCGGCGCATGGCCGCCGCGTCGGCGATGGCGCGGCCCAACAGCAGTTCGGCCTCGGGGAGGTTGGGCGTCAGCACGTGCGCCAGCGGCAGCAGTTGCGTGCGCATCGCCTGCAGGGCGCTGTCCTCCAGCAGCTTGGCGCCGCTGGTGGCGACCATCACCGGATCGACGATGACGGCGGCCGGGCGGTGCGCGCGCAGGGCATCGGCCACCACGCCGATCACCTCGGCCGTGGCCAGCATGCCCAGCTTCACCGCGCGGATGTCGAAATCGTCGAAGCAGGCGTCCAGCTGCGCGCGCAGGAACGCCACGGGGGGCACGTTCACCGCCGTCACGCCGCGGGTGTGCTGCGCGGTGAGCGCGGCGATGGCGGACAGCCCGTGCACGCGGTGCGCGGCGAAGGTCTTGAGGTCGGCCTGGATGCCCGCGCCGCCACCGGAATCGGATCCGGCGATGGTCAGGGCAGCAGGGGGGCGGGATTCGGTCATGTGCTCATTGTGCGCCGGGAGGCGCGTGCTTCGCGGCGGTGGTATGGGATTCGGCCAATGATGTCGCCAGCTTCAGCGCGCGCTCGTAGTTGGAGGTGAAGTGCAATTGCCCGGGCTGCTCGGCCAGCGCCATGTCGGCCAGCACGCGGTTGGGTTGCGCCTGCAGCCCGGACACCACCAGCACGATGCCGCGCCGCGCGCAGCGGTTGGCCAGGCTCTGCAGCGCATGCACGCCGCTGGCGTCGATGTAGGGCACCCGTCGCATGCGCAGGATGAACACCCGTGGCGGCTCGAAGAACTGATCGAGCAGACTGTCCAGCCGGTTGGCGGCGCCGAAGAACAGTGGCCCGCTGATCTGGTAGACCTCCACGCCCTTGGGCAGGTGGCTGCGCTGCTGCTCGTCCGCAGCCAGCGCCGGATCGTGGTCGGCCAGGTCCTCATCCGCACTGCGCGTCCCGGACCTGATCTCCACGCTCTCGGCCATGCGATGCATGAAGATCAGTGCGGCCACCACCAGCCCGACCTCGATGGCCAGGGTGAGGTCGAAGAACACCGTCAGCCCGAAGGTGACCAGCAGCACGATACGGTCGCCCCACGGCGCGGACAGGATGTGGCGGAAGTTCTCGGCCTCGCTCATGTTCCAGGCCACCACCAGCAGCACGGCCGCCAGCGCGGCCAGCGGCACGTAGCGCATCAGCGATGCCAGCAGCAGCATGAAGCCCAGCAGGAACACCGCATGCAGCACGCCCGCCACCGGCGTACGGGCGCCCGCGCGTACGTTGGTGGCGGTGCGCGCGATGGCGCCCGTGGCCGGCAGGCCGCCGAACAGGGCCGAGGCGGCATTGGCCACGCCTTGCGCCACCAACTCGCCGTTCGAGCGGTGGCGGCCGCCGGTCATGCCGTCGGCGACCACCGCCGAGAGCAGCGATTCAACCCCGGCGAGGAAGGCGATGGTGAAGGCGCTGGGCAGCAGTTCGAAGGTGCGCTCGAACGGAATGCGAGGGAAATCGAAGGTCGGCAGCGCCGAGGGCAGTTCGCCGAAACGGCTGCCGATGGTGTCGGCCGGCAGGCCCAGCGCGGTGGTCGCCAGCGTGCACGCCAGCAGCGCGATCAGGAAGCCCGGCCACTTCGGTCGCCACTTGCGCAGCAGCAGGATCACCGCCAGGCCCAGCACGGTCAGCGCGACGGTCGCCGGCTGGGTGGTAGCCAGATGCCGGCCGTAGGCGGCCCAGCGCGCAAGGAACTCGGCCGGTACCTCCTCCATCTGCAGGCCCAGCGCGTCCTTCACCTGCGAGGACAGGATGCTGACCGCGATGCCGGCGGTGAAACCGGTGATGACCGGCTGCGGCATGTACCGCATCAGCGTGCCCAGGCGCAGCAGGCCGGCGGCGATCAGCATCAGGCCGGCCAGCAGGGTGCACAGGATCAGCCCGCCGTAACCGAACTTCTGGATGACCACGAACACCACCGGGATGAAGGCCGCGGTTGGTCCGCCGATCTGCACCCGCGAGCCGCCCAGCGCCGAGACCAGGAAGCCGGCGATGATCGCCGTGTGCAGGCCCCTCTCCGGCGGAGCGCCGGAGGCGATGGCCAGCGCCATCGCCAGCGGCAGGGCGACGATGGCGACGGTCAGGCCGGCCAGTGCGTCCGCGCGCAGGCTGCGCAGGTCATAACCCTCGCGCAGCGCGGTCAGCAGCTTGGGTTCGAACTGGTGCAGATAGGCGCGCAGCCGGGTGGCGTCCATCACTCCTCCGGGGGGGCCGTCGTTCCGGTGCAGCGCTGCCGTCGGACGGACCGCCGGGCTGACCCAGCCGGCGCAACGCATGGTGGCGGTAGATCACGTAGCCAATGCCGGTGGAACCGGTCAGCGCCGCCGGGATCGCCAACGCATAGTAGCCGAGCGCGCGGTAGCCCCAGGTGCCGAGGATGCCACCGACGAGGAAGCCGCTGATGATCAACCCGCTCAGGGTCAGGCGGCGCATCGGCAGCGGCAGCCCACGCAGCAGATGGCCCAGGCCGATGCCCAAGTCGGTGAACATGCCCGACAGGTGGGTGGTGCGCACCACTGCGCCGCTGTAGGTGGTGACCATGGCGTTCTGCAGGCCGCAGGCCACCGCCGCCAGCAGTGCGCCGTTGAGCTGCTGGCGGAAGAACAGCGGGATCGCGGCCAGCAGCAGCGCCGATTCCAGCGCCAGTACCACGCCGTAGCGGCGGCCCAGTCTCAGCGTGCTGTCCTGGATGATCAGCCCGCTGAGCATCGCGCCCAGACTGAAGGCGATCAGCACCGCCCACAGGTGGCGCACGCCCCGCCAGTCGCCGTCGGCCAAGGCCGTGCCCAACTGGGTGGTGGTGCCGGTGAGGTGGCTGACGGCCAGGCGCTCGAAGCCGAGGAAGCCGACCGCGTTCACCATGCCCGCCACGCAGGCCAGCGCGACCGCGCCGATCCAGACCCAACGGGGCAGATGCACGCTCACCGAGGGGCTACGCGGGCGGCCTCAGGCCGCCCCGTTGCCAGGGGCGTACGCCCCTGGGAAGCCGCGGTCGCTGCATCGGTAGGCATCTGCAACACGTCCTGCCACGTCGGGGCCGGAAGCCTACTACAGCACTTCCGAGGCGTAGTCCGCCAGGCGCGAGCGCTCGCCCCGCCGCAGCGTGATGTGCGCGCTGTGCGCCCAGTTCTTGAACCGGTCCACCGCGTAGGTCAGTCCCGAGGTGGTCTCCGTCAGGTAGGGCGTGTCGATCTGCTCCACGTTGCCCAGGCAGACGATCTTGGTGCCCGGGCCGGCACGGGTGATCAGCGTCTTCATCTGCTTGGGGGTGAGGTTCTGCGCCTCGTCCAGGATCAGGTAGCGGCTCAGGAACGTGCGGCCGCGCATGAAGTTCATCGAGCGGATCTTGATGCGGCTGGCCAGCAGGTCGTTGGTCGCCGCGCGGCCCCACGCGCCGCCTTCCTGGTTGTGGGTCAGCACTTCCAGGTTGTCGGTCAGCGCGCCCATCCACGGCGTCATCTTTTCCTCTTCCGTGCCGGGCAGGAAGCCGATGTCCTCGCCCACGCTGACGGTGGCGCGGGTCATGATGATCTCGCGGTAGCGCTGCTGGTCCATGGTCTGCGCCAGGCCGGCCGCCAGCGCGAGCAGGGTCTTGCCGGTGCCGGCGGTGCCCAGCAGGGTGACGAAGTCGACTTCCGGGTCCATCAGCGCGTTGAGCGCGAAGTTCTGCTCGCGGTTGCGCGCATTGATGCCCCATACCGCATGCTGGCTGTGGCGGAAGTCGTCCACGATCTGCAGCGTGGCCTTGTCGCCGTCCACCCGGGCCACGCGGAACTCGGATTCGTCGTCGCCCGGCAGGTAGAGGTACTGGTTGGGGTACCAGCCCGCGTCTTCGCCCATCGTCACTTCGTAATACGTGCGGCCCTTGTCGGTCCACGAGCGCAGGTCCTTGC
Source organism: Pseudoxanthomonas sp. F37 (assembly GCF_022965755.1). Taxonomy (NCBI): domain Bacteria; kingdom Pseudomonadati; phylum Pseudomonadota; class Gammaproteobacteria; order Lysobacterales; family Lysobacteraceae; genus Pseudoxanthomonas; species Pseudoxanthomonas sp. F37. The sequence continues at coordinate 1,453,416 of NZ_CP095187.1, forward strand.
CGTGGCGCTGCCAGAAGTCCTCCGGCAGCGCGGTCGCCCCGGTGTACAGCAGGCTGAAGTCGTCCAGCGCGCGGTCGTTCTCGTAGTCCTCCGACACGATGCCGGCGATGGCCGCCTTGATGCGCAGGTTGATGTCCTTGGAGACGAACACGACCGGGATCTCGGGGTGTTCTTCCTTCAGGGCCAGGATCGCGCCGAGGATCGCGTTGTCGGGGATCACCGCGCCGAAGCTCTTGCCCGCCTCGAAGTGGCTGGTCTGGAAGCGCAGCAGGCCGGCGCTGCTGGTGTTGCGCAGCTGCAGGCCGCTGGGCTGCACCAGCGGGATGCCGTCGGCCAGGTTGTCCAGGCCCGATGCCTGGACCAGTTCGTTGAGGAAGCGGCTGACCTGCCGCGCGTTGCGGCTCGCTTCGGAGGTGCCCTTCTTGCCGTTGTCCAGTTCCTCGATCACCTGCATCGGCAGGTAGACGTCGTGTTCCTCGAACTTGAACAGCGCGGTGGGGTCGTGCATCAGCACGTTGGTGTCCAACACATAGATACGCTTGCTACGGGTCATTCGGGCAACCTCATCGAGGAAGATGTGTGAACACGGGCGACTTTTCCGCGGGCAGCAGCGAACCACCATGACCCGCCGCGGCGCGGGATGGTGGGTGAAGGGGAAGGGGATTCGGTCACTGGGCCTGGTGGGCCTTCAGGGCGTCCAGCACGGCCTGGGCATGGCCGGGTACCTTCACGCCGCGCCATGCCTGCGCGATGCGGCCGTCCGGCGAGATCAGGAAGGTGCTGCGCACCACGCCCAGCACCTTGCGGCCGTACATGTTCTTTTCGTGGATCACGTCGAAGGCCTTGCACAGCGCTTCGTCGGCGTCGCTCACCAGCGGGAACCTGAAACCCTGCTTGGCGCAGAAGTTGTCGTGCGACTTCACCGAGTCGCGCGAGACGCCCAGCACGGTGGCGTTCAATTTCTCGAACTTCGGCAGCAAGGCATTGAAGTCCAGGCCTTCGGTGGTGCAGCCCGGCGTGCTGTCCTTCGGGTAGAAGTACAGCACCAGCCAGGCGCCGGCGTAGTCGGCGAGGGTCGCGGTATCGCCGCCGGACAGCGCCAGCGGCAGTTTCAATGTCGATTTGGGCAGGGCGTTGGCGCTTTTTGCCGTCATCGTCAGAACTTCATCGGATCCATGATCGCGTCCAGGTTCAGATGGTCGCAGAATTCGAGGAAATCGTCGCGCAGCGCGGCGATGTGCATGTTGGCCGGCACCCCGATGGTGACCTGGGCCGAGAACATCTCGGCACCGGTCTGCATGGCGCGGTAGCGCGTGCTCTGCAGGTTCTCGATGGTGATGCCCTGGCGGTCGAAGAAGTCGGCCAGCTGGAACAGGATGCCCGGCTTGTCGGCGGCCACCACTTCCACGATGTAGGGCAGCAGGTTGGACTGCACCACCTTCGGACCGGTGCGGTAGAACACCAGCTTCAGGCCCTCGTCGCGCTCCAGGCGCGACAGCATGGCCTCCAGCTTGGCGACCGCGTCCCACGAACCGGTGGCCAGCGCCGTGACGGACACGTCGCGGCCCACGGTGGCCAGCCGGGCATCCACCAGATTGCAGCCGCTGTCGGCGATCCGGCGCGTCACCGACAGGAGCGGCGATTCCGGATGCGTCGTGTAGGCGGTGATCAGCAGGTGGTTTTCGGTCGGCGAAGGCCGGGGCGTGGAATCGGTCAAAGGAGCTTCCGGCGTTGCGGTGAGGCTGAATGGCGGCCGGGCAAGCGCCTGGCGACGCGGGCAGCATACTTGCCCGCCCTTCGAGCCCGCAAGTAACATGCGGCGGACATCGAAGGCGGTCCGGACGATCGCGCCCGCGCGCGCTTCCGGGGCGCCGGGTCCCCACCGAGAGCCTTACCTTGCACCTTTCCGGCAGCATCACCGCACTGGCCACGCCGTTCCTGGCGTCGGGCGAGCTCGACCTGCACGCCTGGCGCGCGCTGCTGCAACAGCAGGTGGACGGTGGAACGCAGGGCGTGGTGGTGGCGGGCTCCACCGGCGAGGCCGCGGCCCTGTCCGACGAGGAATACGACACCCTGCTGCGCATCGCGGTGGAAGCGCTGCGCGGGCGCATCCCGGTGCTGGCGGGTACCGGCCAGATGAACACCGCCAAGACCATCGCCGCCACCCGCCGCGCGTCGGCCGGTGGCGCGCAGTTCGCGCTGGTGGTGACGCCGCCCTACGTGCGCCCCACCCAGGCAGGCCTGCTGGCGCACTACCGCGCCGTGGCCGACCAGGGCGGCCTGCCGGTGGTGCTGTACAACGTGCCGGGCCGGACCGGCTGCGACCTGCTGCCCGAAACCGTGGCGGAGCTGGTGGACCACCCCGGCATCGTCGGCATCAAGGAAGCGCGCGCCGAGCCCGAGCGCATGGCTGCGCTGCTGGCCTTGCGCCGTGAAGGATTCGCCATCCTCAGCGGCGACGACCCGACCGCCGCGCGCGCCATGCTGGCCGGTGCCGACGGCCTGATTTCGGTGGGTTCCAACGCTTTGCCGCGTACGTTCCGCCGGCTGTGCGACCTGGCCCGCGCGGGCCGGGCCGACGCCGTGGCCGCGCTGGATGCGCAGCTGCAGGAGATCTACGGGTTCCTGGGCGTGGAATCCAATCCCATTCCGGTGAAGGCGCTGTTGCAGCGGGCCGGCTTCGGCCAGGGCCTGCGCCTGCCGCTGTTGCCGCTGTCCGCCCCCCATACCGCCACCGCCGACCGGCTCGCCACATTGGTGCAGTCGCTCGAAGCACAATCCAGTCGCGACGATCTCGCGGCCTGAACCCAGGAGAACTCCATGCGTCATTCGTCTTCCCTCGTGCGTCCGCTGGCCCTGGTGCTGCTGGTCGTGTCCGTCGCCGGCTGCTCCTGGTTCAAGAAGGGCGCAAAGGGCGATTACGCGCTGGCGCCGGAAGCGCGCCCGCTGGAAGTGCCGCCGGATCTCAACCTGCCCAACACCAGCGGCGCCATGCAGGTGCCGAACGTCGCTCCCGCGGCCGGCGGCAGCACTACCGCCGCACCCGCGGGCGGCTTCACCGTCGGCGGCAGCCGCGAAGAGGCGTTCACCCGCGTGGGTGAAGCGCTGTCCGGTATCGAGGGTGTGGCCATCGCCAGCCGCGCGCAGCTGCTGGGCACCTACGACGTCAGCTACGAGGGCGCCAGCTTCCTGGTGCGCGTGAGTGCGGTCGATGCCGGCGCCTACGTCTCCGCGGTCGATCCGCGCGGCCTGCCCGCCACCGGCGCTGCGCCCACCAAGCTGCTGGCGGCGCTGAAGGCGAAGCTGGGCGGCTGATCCGCCCGCTTCACGGGAACAGAAAAGGGCGCCAGTGGCGCCCTTTTTCGTTGCCGTCGTGGAGGCGGATCAGCGTTCGAGCAGCGGCAGCTTGCCCGGCTTGCCTTCCCATTCCTTCGCGTCGGGCAGCGGATCCTTGCGCGTGGTGATCACCGGCCATGCGCGCGAGAGTTCCGCATTCAGCGCCACATAGCCTTCCTGGCCCGCAGGCACGTCGTCCTCGGGATAGATGGCGTTGATGGGGCATTCGGGTTCGCAGAGCGTGCAGTCGATGCATTCGTCCGGATCGATCACCAGGAAGTTCGGGCCTTCGTGGAAACAGTCCACCGGGCAGACTTCCACGCAGTCGGTGTACTTGCACTTGATGCAGTTTTCGGTGACGACGAAGGGCATGAAGACGCGGCTCTAACGGAAACCGCGCAAGTTTAATGCACGTGGCAGGCGATGGCGCATCGAACGTCGTTCCGACCGCTGCGCGCGTACCGGCACTGCGACGCCGTGTCGCAGCCGCCGGCCGGCGTGGGCCGCGCACGCAGGTCCGCGATCGTGCGCGGGCCTGCGGATACGCTTGGCGTGCGGCGGCCAAGGCTGCTTGTTTTGCAAAAATAGAACAATCAATAGGTATTTTGTATATTTATTCCATTGGTGGCGATATCCATGCTGTGCGCCACACCCGACTTCCAAGGAGTACCGCCATGATCACCCTCCGCCCTGCCCATGAGCGCGGCCACGCCAACCATGGCTGGCTGGATTCCTGGCACAGCTTCTCCTTCGCGAACTACTTCGACGACAAGCACGTCCATTGGGGGCCGCTGCGCGTGATCAACGAGGACCGTGTGGCCGCCGGTCGCGGCTTCGGCGAGCATGGCCATCGCGACATGGAGATCATCAGCTACGTGCTGGAGGGCGCGCTGGGCCACAAGGATTCGATGGGCAACAGTTCCAGCATCGTGCCCGGCGACGTGCAGCGCATGAGCGCCGGCACCGGCGTGCAGCACTCGGAGTTCAACTACAGCCAAACCGGCACCACGCACTTCCTGCAGATCTGGATCATCCCCGACCGCCAGGGCGTGCAGCCCTCGTACGAGGAGAAGTCGTTCCCCGCCACCGACAAGCAGGGCCGCCTGCGCCTGGTCGTCAGTCCCGATGGTGCCGACGGTTCGGTCAGCATCCACCAGGATGCACGCATGTACGCGGGCCTGTTCGATGGCAGCGAGAAGGCGGAACTGCGCCTGGCGGATGGCCGGCTCGGCTACGTGCACATCGCGCGCGGCGAGGCGACCGTCAACGGGCAGGCGCTGAAGGCCGGCGATGCGCTGCTGTACCGCGACGAGCCGCTGGTCAGCATCGAACGCGGCATCGGCGCCGAAGTGCTGGTGTTCGACCTGCCGGCGATGCAGTAAGCGTCGTCATGTGGCGAAGGGAAGGGCGCGCCTGTCGCGCCCTTTTCCGTTCGGGCCGTTGTCAGCCCAGCAATCGGTCTGCGACCAGGAAACCCGCCGTCATCGCCACCACCAGCAGTGCACCCTGCAGACGCGGAGGTGCGGGCACCGGGATGTCGAGCCAGCGGCAGGCGATGCCGATGGCCAGGGCAAGCACGATGCCCACCAGTGCCGTGATCATGGCCTGTCGCTCCGCACGCCGTGGCCGGTAGGTCCGCCGCAGTCGCGTCGATGCCGCGCTTCGCGCCGGACCAGCGCGCGGTCGGCCAGCATGTAACCGCTGGTCATCGCCACCACCAGCAGCGCGCCGACCAGCACCGGCGGTGCCGGTACCGGCACCCCGAACGCACGGCAGCCGAAACCGATGGCGAAGCCCAGCAGCAGGCCGGCGATGAATTTTCCGTTCAAGCAAGGCCTCCTTGGGCGGGAGCAGCGGAGGGCGGGGCCACGCCCGGCGCGCCGCCGATGAAATGCCGTACCAGGGGCCGCTGCGCGGGATCGGCCAGCGTCTCCAGCAAGGCGTCCTGGAGGGCGCGCTCGTCCTCCGTCACGCGTTCGTGCTGGCGCAGGTGTTCGCGCCACGAAGCGTCGACGAAATACTCCAGATACACGCCGGGTTGCGTGCTGTCCTCGGCCACGCCCCATTGCAGCGCGCCGTTGCGGCGGCGCGCGCGTCCGAGCGGTTGCATGCGCTGCAGGAAGGTCGCGCGCCGCGCGGGGTCGATGCGGTATTCGATCGTCACCAGCACCGGACCGCGATCGTCGTGCAGGTCCGGGCCGACCACCGGCTGCGGCCAATGGCCGGACGGCGTCACGTTGACATGCGCGGCTTCGCCCAAGCGGAAGCGTGCGCCGACGAGTGCGGCCACGGCGGTGCCGAGGCCGGCGGCCAGCAACGCGCGCGGCGTGCCGAAGGTCTGCGCCAGCCAGCCCCAGCCCAGGCTGCCCGCCGCCATGCCGCCGGAAAACACCACGATGTACAGCGACAGCGCGCGTGCGCGTACCCAGGCCGGCACCGCGGTCTGCGCGGCGATCTGCAGCGAAGACAGCACCGCGATCCAGGCGAAGCCGGCCAGCAGTGCGATGGCGTACAGCAGGGGCACCCAGCGCAGCAACGCGATGGCAAGGATGCACGCGGCATACGCCAGCGTCGCCAACAACACCATCCGGTCCGGGTCCATGCGCGTGCGCAGGCCGGGCAGCAGCATCGCGCCGCCAATGGCGCCCGCGCCGATGCAGCCGAGCAGCAGGCCGTACGTGCCCGCGCTCGCGTGCAGGTCCTGCTTCACGACGATCGGGAGCAACGCCGTCAGTGCGCTGGCGAAGGTGAAGAACCACGCAGCCTTCACCAGGACCGCCTGCAGTACGCTGGCGCGCGTGGCGTAGCGAAGTCCGGCGCGCAGGGCGACACCGAAGGTTTCCGGCGGCAACACCGAGGTGGCCGGCGCGCGGCGCCAGCGCCACAGCACCACCGCCACGCCGAGGAAGGTCAGTGCGTTGACGGCGAAGGCCCACGCGATGCCGGCCTGCGCCACGATCAGGCCGCCCAGCGCCGGCCCGATGGCGCGCGCGATGTTCATGCTCAGCGAGCCCAGCGCGACCGCGGGGCCCAGCATCGGCTTGGGCACCAGTTCCGGCGTGGTGGCCTGCTGCGCCGGCATCGCCATCGCCGCGCCGATGCCCAGCGCGAACGTCAGCGCCACCAGGACCCAGGGGCCCAGGCGGTCCAGGTGGGCGAGCACGGCCAGCGTGCTGGCGACCAGCAGCATCCACAGCTGCGCCAGGATGAGATAGCGTCGCCGGTCCACGATGTCGGCCAGCGTGCCCGCGATGACCGCCAGCAGGACCACCGGCAGGGTGGTGGCCGACTGCACCGCGGCGACCATCAGCGGCGAGTCCGTCGTTTCGGCCATGACCCAGGCGGCGGCGACATCATGGATCCACGTACCGATGTTGCCGACCAGGATGGCCAGCCAGAGCGCGCGGAACGTGGGCTGTCCCAGCGGGGACCACGGGCCGTGAGTGGCAGGTGCGGACATGCTCAGAACGCGAAGCACGCGCAGCCGAGCGCGCCCCAGAAGGCCTGCAGGTCGCGCGTGGGGACGGCGTGGTGCGCCGCATGGGTGTGTGCATGTCCGTGCGCGTGCACGCGGCAGGCCGGGCCATGCGCATGCGCAAGCGCCGCGCTGGCCTGCGCGAGCGTTCCGCCCTGGTAGCCGCCGAAGCGGTTGACCGGCGACCAGTCCGGCATCGGTGCGGGCAGGGCGGGCGCATGCGGCGCGAACGGCCCGGTGGCGTGCACGATGCGTCCATCCACCACGGTCAGCACGCTGGTGATATCGGGAATATCGTCCTCGGCCACCGTGAAGTAGTCGGCCGACAGCAGCGCGCAATCGGCGAACTGGCCCGGCGCCAGTCGGCCCTTGCGCGCCTGCTCGGTGGAGAACCAGGCGCTGCCGTGCGTCCACAGCTGCAGCGCCTCCTGGCGCTCCAGCCGGTTGTCGTCGCCGTACATCTGCAACCCACCGAGCGTGCGCCCGCTGACCAGCCAGTACAGCGCCACCCACGGATTGTAGCTGGCGACCCGGGTGGCGTCGGTGCCGGCGCCCACCGGTACCCCGGCCTGCAGCATCCGCCGCACCGGCGGCGTGTGCCGCAACGCGTCGCTGCCGTAGCGCTGCGCGAAGAACTCGCCCTGGTAGGCCATGCGGTGCTGGATGGCGATGCCGCCGCCGAGCGCGCGCACGCGCTCGATGTTGCGCGGCGAGATGGTTTCGGCGTGGTCGACGATCCAGTGCAGGCCGTCGAACGGCACTTCCCGGTTCACCTGCTCGTAGACGTCGAGCACGCGGGTGATGCTCTCGTCGTAGGTGGCATGGATGCGGAACGGCCAGCGCTGTTCGGCCAGGAAGCGCACCACGTTCGCCAGTTCGCCTTCCAGCGTCGCCGGCAGGTCGGGGCGCGGCTCGCGGAAATCCTCGAAGTCCGCCGCCGAGAACACCAGCATTTCGCCGGCGCCGTTGTGGCGCAGCAGGTCGTCGCCCTGGCCGGGTTTGACCATCGCCGACCAGCGCTGGAAATCGGCCAGCTCTTCGCCCTTCTTCTGGGTGAACAGGTTGTAGGCGATGCGCACCGTCAGCTGCCCCTCGGCGTGCAGCTGTTCGATGATGCGGTAGTCCTCCGGATAGTTCTGGAAACCGCCGCCGGCATCGATCACCGAGGTGATGCCAAGGCGGTTGAGCTCGCGCATGAAATGGCGGGTGGAGTTGAGCTGGTACTCGGCCGGCAGCCGCGGCCCCATCGCCAGCGTCGCGTACAGGATCAGCGCGTTGGGCCGGGCCAGCAGCAGGCCGGTGGGATGGCCGGCCTTGTCGCGCTGGATCTCGCCGCCCGGCGGGTCCGGCGTGTCCTTGGTATAGCCCACCGCGCGCAGTGCAGCACGGTTGAGCAGCGCGCGGTCGTACAGGTGCAGGATGAAGACCGGCGTATCCGGCGCTGCGGCGTTCAACTCGTCCAACGTCGGCAGGCGTTTCTCGGCGAACTGCGATTCGCTGAAGCCGCCCACCACGCGCACCCACTGCGGCGCTGGCGTGACCGCCACCTGCGCCTTCAGCATCGCCATGGCGTCGGCCAGCGAGCGCACGCCGTCCCAGCGCAATTCCAGGTTGTAGTTCAGGCCGCCGCGGATCAGGTGGGTGTGGCTGTCGTTGAGGCCCGGCACCAGTCGGCGACCGCCGGCATCGATCACGCGGGTGGTGTCGCGGGCATGCGCCATCACCTGGGCCTCGTCGCCCACCGCCAGCACGCGGCCATCGGCGAAGGCGATCGCGCTGGCGGAGGGCTGTGTCGCATCCAGCGTGGTGATGCGCGCATTGCGCAGGATCAGGTCGGCCATGCGGGACTCTCCGGGGCGGGCATCGCGGGGCAGCGCGGCGAGCGTGGCCGCGGCCGCCACGCTCTTCAGCAGGTGGCGGCGCGTATCGTCAATGGCCATGCGCGCTCCCCCGGCGTGCCGCGCGCAGGGCGTCGAAGGACAGGGCGCCCGCGCCGGTCAGCGCGACCGCGAGGCTGGCCAGCAACCATAGCAGCGGGTACTCGATGCCGCCGTGCATCCAGAACCAGCCATGCGAGAGGTTCAGGGCGACGGTAACGCCGAGGAACGCCGCCGAACCCAGCGCCGCAATGCGCGTGCATGCACCCACGACCACCATCAGGCCCAGGAGGGTCTGCAGCGCCGCGAGCAGCAGGGGCAACGGCGGCGCGGAGGGCAGGCCGAAGTGCTGGAGTTCGGCCGCGAATCCTGCGATACCGGGTCCGCCGAACCAGCCCAGCAACTTGCCCAGGCCATGCGGCAGCAGGAAGCCGCCGGCAGCCAGGCGCAGCACCAGCAAGCCGGCCGATGTCGTGCCCGGACGCACAACGGAAGCGGTGTGGGCGACCATCGCGCGCGCCGTCAGTGGCCGCCCTCGGACGCGCCGAACATGCGCTTGGCGTACTGGATGCCCAGGCCGTAGCCGCCGCCATGCAGCTTGGCGATGCCGGTGGTGAGGTCGTAGGTGGCGCTGCGTGCCCAGTCGCGCTGCAGTTCCAGCAGGTACTGCACACTGGTCAGCGGCCGCACGCCGGCCTGGATCATGCGCTGCATCGCGCGTTCGTGCGCTTCGCCGGTGACATCGCCGCAGGCGTCGGCGATCACGTACACCTCGAAGCCCTGGTCCAGCGCCGACAGCGCCGGTCCGACGATGCATACGCTGGTCCACAGCCCCCCCAGGACGATGCGGCCCTTGCCGGAGGCATTCACCGCGGCCACGACGGCCGCATCCTCCCAGCAGTTCATGGTGGTGCGGTCCAGCACGTTCGCGTCCGGGAACGCGTCGGGGATTTCCGGGAACAGCGGGCCGGAGAAGGACTTCTCGGCGACCGTCGTCAGCAGCGTCGATACGCCGAACCCGGCGGCGCCCTTGGCCACCAGCGCGACGTTGTTGCGCAGCATGGCCACGTCGATGGAATGCGTGGCGAAGGCCATCTGCGACTGGTGGTCGATCAGGACCAGGGTGTGGTCGGCCGGCGTGAGCAGGGTCTTGCCGGCGGCAGGAGAGGCGGTGGGCATGTCGGGCTCCAGGCGTGAAGGAACGATCGCGCCACTGTCGCGGACATGCGTGCACGCCGGATTGCACCGGCGTGCGCGCTGGTGCGCGCGTCAGCCGTGCAGCTTGATCGCGGTCTCGGCCACGCGCCGGCCCTGGTAGCGCGCGGCGTCCAGTTCGTTCCCGGTGGGCTGGCGCGATCCGTCGCCGCCGGCGATGGTGGTCGTGCCGTAGGGCGAGCCGCCGGTGACTTCGTCCAGTTTCATCTGTCCGGCGTAGCCGTAATCCAGCCCCACGATCACCATGCCGAAATGCAGCAGGTTGGTGATGATGGAGAACAGCGTGGTCTCCTGGCCGCCATGCTGGGTGGCGGTCGAGGTGAACGCGGCGCCGACCTTGCCGTGCAGGGCGCCCTTGGCCCACAGGCCGCCGGCCTGGTCCAGGAAGTTGGCCATCTGCGAGGCCATTCGCCCGAAGCGCGTGCCGGTACCGACGATGATGGCGTCGTAGTCGGCCAGTTCGGCGATGGAGGCCACCGGTGCGGGCTGGTCGAGCTTGTAGTGGGATTTCCTCGCCACGTCCTCCGGCACCAGTTCCGGCACGCGTTTGACGTCGACGCTCGCGCCGCCGGCGCGCACGCCTTCAGCCACCGCGTAGGCCATCGTCTCGATGTGCCCGTAGGCGGAGTAGTAGAGGATCAGGACCTTGGCCATGGCAGGACTCCAGCGGGAAAGGGGACGCGCCGCACGCGGCGGACGGGCAGGGTTACGCGGATCGGGTTACCGGCGTGTGCAGGTGGCAGAACTCGCGCGGCGAATAGCCCGTCATCCGACGGAAGGTGCGGGTGAAATGGCTCTGGTCGAAGAAGCCCAGCGATGCGGCCGTGGCCGAGATCTTCTGCGGACCGCGGGCCAGTTGCTCCTTCGCCAGCGCGATGCGCTTGGCCAGCACGAACTCCATGGGGCTGCGCCCGGTGCTGACGCGGAACAGGCGGGCGAAATGGAAGCGGCTGATGCAGGCGGCGCTGGCGATGTCGGCGAGGGTGAGGGTGTCGCCGATGTGGTGCTCGATGTAGTCCAGCGCGCGTGCCAGCGCCCGCGGACTCAGGCCCCGGGCGCCAGCCTGGGCTTCATGTGCTTGGAGGGGTGCCGACCCTGAGATGGCCGGCAGGGTGAAGGGAAAAGCGGGCGCGACGGTCTCGCGCAGGAACAGGGACGGGGGAGCATCCACGGCGGTGTCCTCGGGCGGCGATGGCGGGAGGCGCCTGCCACCACAGGGGTGTGCGGCGGGTGGGGCGGGCAGGCGCGTGCCATGGTGCGGGCCCCCGCGCTGCGCCCGTACCCCCATCAGGGCGGGCCGGCGCTCACTCGAATGGGGGTGGGCGATCCGCGATGCGGTCCCGGAGTTGCCTGCGCGGCGACTGCCCTCGTATCGTGATATGACACGTCCCCCTCCCCGGTGCCCGGCGCCGCGCCCCGACCGCTCCCATGCCGATCCGCATCCTGACCGTCGATGATCACCCCCTGTTGCGTGAGGGCATCGCGGCGGTGATCGAAGGCCAGCCGGACATGCAACTGGTCGGCGAAGCCGCCAACGGCCTGGAGGCCCTGCAGGTGTTCCGCGACTGCCGCCCCGACGTGACCCTGATGGACCTGCAGATGCCCGGGATGAGCGGGGTGGAGGCCATCGGCGCCCTCCATCGCGAATTCCCGGAAGCCAGGGTGGTGGTGTTGACCACCTACCAGGGCGATGCGCAGGCGCTGCGCGCGTTCAAGGCCGGGGCGGCGGGTTACCTGCTCAAGAGCATGCTGCGGCGCGAACTGGTGGACACCATCCGCAGTGTGCACGCCGGCCGCCGCCGCATGCCGCCCGAGATCGCGGCCGGCATCGCCGAACACGCCTCCGACGATGCCCTGAGCCAGCGCGAGATCGAGGTGCTGCGGCAGGTGGCCGACGGCAACGGCAACAAGCGCATCGCCCAGTTGCTCGGCATTTCCGAGGAAACGGTGAAGGCGCACATGAAGAACATCCTGTCCAAGCTGGATGCCAACGACCGCACCCACGCGGTCACCATCGCGGTGCGTCGGGGCATCATCGACCTCTGAAGCGGATTTAAGGAGTTCTTAAAGAGGCTGCGGGAGCATGGCGTGGCCGGATATCCGGCTCCCCCACCCGAGGCCCCTCCCATGAGCGCACTGCGCGTCTGCACGCCCCTGCTGTTGCTGTTCCCCCTGTCCGCCGCCGCGCAAGTCGTCGAGCGCACCGATGCCAAGGCGCAGGACCAGGTCTCCTCGCGCTGGAGCGCCGGCCTGGCGGTGGTCCATCGCGACAGCGAGTACGCCGGCGAAGGCACGCGCACGCGCCTGCTTCCGAACATCGCCTACGACGGCGACCGCTTCTACCTGCGCGGCGCCGCCTTCGGCTACCGCGTCCACACGGACGAGCGGATCGAACTGCGGGCCTTCGTCGCCGGCCGCCTGGACGGCATCGACGCGGACGACTTCGGCGTGGCCGAGCTCGCGCGGCGTGGCGTCGACCGCAGCCTGCTGGAAGACCGGGACGACAGCGTCGACCTCGGCATGGCGGCCAGCTGGAAAGGGGCCGCCGGCAAGCTGGAGCTCGATGTGCGCAGCGACGTCACCGGCACCAGCGACGGGTATGCGGTCGCGCTGGACTACAGCTACCCGCTGGCGTTCGGCCGCACCCGCGTGATCCCGTCGGTGGGGGCCGTGCGCCTGTCGGAGGACATGGCCAACTACTACTACGGCACGCTCGACGAAGAGATCGCGCGGGGCGTGGTGGCTTACCGTCCCGGCGCGGCCACCCTGGCGCGCGCCAGCGTCACCGTGGTCCGCCCGTTCGCCGGACGCTGGGCCCTGCTGGGCACTCTCGAATACCGCGCGCTGCCGGACGCCCTGCGCGACAGTCCGCTGGTCGAAGAGGGCAAGGACCGCGCGGCCTCGTTGTTCATCGGCGTCTCGCGCGGCTTCTAGGCCAGCCCGTCTCCTTCAAGAGGAACCCACCATGTCATTGACCGCAGCTCCCCGGCGCGGCGAAGCCCTCGCCGCGCCCGCCATCCGTGCCATCGAACCCATGCCGCATGTCCGCATCACCCGCGTGACCCGCGCCTGCGCGGCTGCGTTGATGCACCTCTGCGACCGCCACATGGCGGAATCGCCGGCCGGGGCCAACGCCCAGCGCGCCGCCGGCGGTCGCGTGCTGGAACTGATGGAGGCCCTGTTCGAGGCGCCCCTGCGCGCATGGGCGTGGATCTGCGAACGCGACGGCATGCCGCAAGGCTATGCCTTCGGCACCGTCGGCTTCTCGATGCTCGAACGCGCCTACTACTTCAACCTGGAGTCGCTGTACGTGTCCGCGGAGGCGCGGCCTTCCGGTGCCGCCTCGGCACTGTTCGACGCGGCACGCGCCATGGCCGACGAACTGGGCTGCGTCGACCTGCGCTGGCAGGTGCCGGTGGCGCAGGCAGGCGCGCTGGCGTTGCCGGGGCAGGCCGCGGCCGCTTCGGTGATCCAGTACGTGTTCCCGACATCGCTGCGGAGCCTGCGCGATGAGTGAGCGGATCGAAGCCGGGGCGCCGGCGCACCTGCGTTGGCGGCGAAGGGTCGCCATGGCATGCGTGTCGGCGACGGCCGCGGTGTACGCCGGCGCGCCCGGCTGCAGCACGCTGGCCTATCCGCAGTCGCCCCAGTATGGCGAGGACGGGTTCCAGAACGGACGCAAGCCGCGTCCGCTGGGCTGGCGGCAGGCCGGCAGGCTCTGGTGGGATTTCCTGGTCGGCGGCAAGCCCGCGGGCACGGTGCCCGCGGGCGGGATCCCGGTGCAGGCGATGTCCGCGCAGCAACTGGCGCAGGCGCCCGACGGCACCGTGTATCGCCTGGGGCATTCCACGGTGCTGCTGAAGATCGAGGGCCGCTTCTGGCTGACCGATCCGGTGTTCGCCGAGCGCGCATCGCCCGTGCGATGGGCCGGACCCAAGCGCTTCCATGCGCCGCCGCTGCCGCTGGACGAGCTGCCGCAGTTGTCCGCCGTGGTGCTGTCGCACGATCATTACGACCACCTGGATCGCGACACCGTCGTCGCGCTCGCGGCCAGGACCGACGTCTTCCTGGCGCCGCTGGGCGTAGGCGATCGCCTGGCGCGCTGGGGCGTGCCGCGCGAGCGGATCCGGCAGCTCGACTGGTGGGAGAGCACGGACGTGGCGGGCGTGCGGTTCACCGCTACGCCCTCGCAGCACTTCTCCGGCCGTACGCCGTTGGACCGCAACAGGACGCTGTGGGCGTCGTGGGTGATCCAGGCGGGCGACACCCGGGTGTTCTTCAGCGGCGACAGCGGCTACTTCGACGGCTTCCGCGCCATCGGCGACCGCTTCGGGCCGTTCGACCTCACCCTGCTGGAATGCGGCGCCTACGACCGCCGCTGGCAGGACGTGCACATGCTGCCGGCGCAGACGCTGCAGGCGCATCGGGACCTGCGCGGCCGCTGGCTGGTGCCGGTCCACAACAGCACGTTCGACCTGGCCTTCCATGGCTGGAGCGAACCGATGGAAACGCTGCATGCGCTGGCGCGCGATGCCGGCGTGGACATCGCCACGCCCGTCATCGGCGCCCCTCTGGCGATCCGCCAGCCGGACGGCACGCAGCCGTGGTGGCGCGCCGAATGATCCGCCCTCAGGGGTTGTCGGGTGCGGCCGCGAAGCGCACCCGGCAGCCGAAGCCGCGGCCGGCGATGCCGTCGCCCGCCACCAGGGTCGCTTCGTGCGCCTGCGCGATGCGCTGGACCAGCGACAGCCCGATGCCGCTGCCGCGTTCGCCATTGCCGTGGCTGCCGCGGAAGAACCGTTCGAAGACGCGTTGGCGCTCCTCGGGCGCCACGCCCGGTCCGTTGTCGCGCACGGAGAGCCAGGCCGTGCGGCCCTCGTCCTCGGTGCCGCAGGCGATCTCGATGCGCCCCTGCTCGCCGCAATAGCGCACCGCGTTGTCGATGAGGTTGCGGGCGAGGATGCCGAGATCGTCCAGGTCGCCGCGCACGCTGGCCGGCTCGGCGTGCACGCTGATGGTCTGGCCACGCCGCGCCGCCATCGATTCGAATTCGCGTGCGACCATCGTGACGACATCGGGCAGCTGCACGGTCGGCTGCTCTTCGCGCAACGGCGAGGCCTCCACGCGCGCCGAATCCAGCAGCTGCTGCGCGAGCCGCGACGTGCGCTGGATGCCCTGCACCAGCGGCTCCAGGGCCGCGCGCGCGTCGGCCTGCGAGCCGGCGCGCAAGGCCACCTGTGTCTGGGTCAGCAGGGCCGCCAGCGGCGTGCGCAGCTCGTGCGCGGCGTCGGCGAGGAACTGGCGTTCGCCGCGCATCGCCTCCGACAGCCGCTCCAGCAGCAGGTTGAACGAGTCCACCAGCGGCCTGATCTCGCGCGGCAGGCCGGCGGAGGGCAGGGGGGCCAGGTCGTGCGCTTCGCGTTGCGCCATCTCGCGGCGCAGCCGGTTCATCGGGCGCAGGCTCCAGTGGATGGCCAGGCCGACGCTCATGCCGAGGATCAGCAGGATGGCAATCCCGCTCCACACGCTGACCTTCACCCAGTACGCCAGCTCGGCGCGCATCGCCGACAGGGCCATGCCGGACTGCACCTGGATGCGGCCGCCGGCATCGGTGACCGCGTAGACGCGCCAGGGCTCGCCGGCCACTTCGGTGACCACGAAGCCGGGGCGGAAGTCGGCCTTCAGCGGCTGCGAGGGTGCGCCATCGGACAACACGACGGGCTTGTCGCGGCCGAGGATCCACACCTGGTAGCGCAGCGTCTCGAATTTGCGGCCTGCCACGCTCGCCTGCGTCGGCAGCCGCAGACGCGGGCCATCACCCAGGGCGGTGAGGTTGGCCGGCATCGACAGCAGGATCTGCTCGCTGACCTCCTGCAGGAACAGGTCGTCGTGGCCCTTCTGCTGGCGCGTCATCTGGAAATGCTGGCTGCCCAGCCAGCAGCCCCATCCCACCGCGAGCGGGGTCATCACCGCGAGCAACAGCTTGGACTTGAGCGAATGGCTCATTCGCCATCTCCCAGGCGGTAGCCGAAGCCGTGCACGGTGACGATGACGCCCTCGCCCAACTTCTTGCGCAACTGGTGGATGTATACCGCGATGGTGTTGCTCTCGATCGCGCCGTCGCCGCCGTAGACCAGCGATTCCAGCATGTCGCGCGCGATCACCCGGCCGGGACGTTCCATCAGCGCCAGCAGGGTGCGGTACTCGTGCACGCCCAGCCGCACCGGCCGATCGCCCAGGCGCACCGAGCGGTCCGCCGGGTCCAGCACGATCTCGCCATGGCGCAGCACGGGCGCCACGCGGCCCTGGGTGCGGCGGACCACGGCGCGCAGGCGCGCGCCGAGTTCGCCGGCTTCGAAGGGCTTGACGATGTAGTCGTCCGCGCCGGCGTCCAGGCCGCGCACGCGGTCGCTGAGCTGGTCGCGGGCGGTGATGATCAGCACCGGCGTGGTGTCGTAGCGCTGCCGCAGCGAGGCCAGCACGTCCAGGCCGGAGCCGCGGGGCAGCCCCAGGTCCAGCAGGACCGCGGTGTAGCCGTGGTCGATCAGCGCCAGGCGTGCGGACGCGGCATCCCCGGCGCGGTCGATCGACCAGCCGTCCTGCGCCAGTGCGGCGGCCAGCGCGTCGCCGAGCATACGATCGTCTTCAACCAGGAGCAGGCGCGACACGAGCGTGCCTCGGGGTGGCGGGACCCCCATGCTAGGGAGTAGCGATTAAACCGGTTTTAATGCGGCGCCGGCCAGCGCTGGAAACGCAAAACCCCGCCGGAGCGGGGTTCTGGTCGTTCCACCTGCCGCGGATCTCAACCCGCGGCCTTGGCCGGATGGCGCTCCCTAGGGGACTCGAACCCCTGTTTTAGCCTTGAGAGGGCCACGTCCTAACCACTAGACGAAGGGAGCGTTTTTGGTGAAACCGGCCTAGCGGATTAGTATATGCAACGGGCTCGCCCAGGGCAATCAGTCCGGGCCGCCGTGTGACCCCTCCTGCATGGAACCGCCGCTATTACGCCGTCCACCGCTCTGCGAACCATCCCGCGCGACCAGCACCCCATCTCGCGCAAGGACATCAGCCCCAACGCGCTGCGCGTGCTCTACCGCCTGCGGGACGCAGGGTTCCAGGCGTACCTGGTGGGGGGCGCGGTCCGCGATCTGCTGGTGGGCGGGCACCCCAAGGATTTCGACGTCGCCACCGACGCCACGCCCGAACAGGTGCGCCAGCAGTTCCGCAACTGCCGCCTGATCGGGCGCCGCTTCCGCCTGGCCCACGTGGTGTTCGGGCGCGAGATCATCGAGGTCGCCACCTTCCGCGCCAATGTCGACGACGGCAGCGGCGACCGCGAGATGGACAACGGCCGGCTGGTCCGCGACAACGTGTACGGCACGGTGGAGGACGACGCGGTGCGTCGCGACTTCACCGCCAACGCGCTGTACTACGCCATCGACGACTTCTCGGTGCGCGACTACGTCGGCGGCTTCGAGGACACGATGGCGCGGCGGCTGAAGCTGATCGGCGACCCCGAGCAGCGCTACCGCGAGGATCCCGTGCGCATGCTGCGCGCGGTGCGGCTGGCCGCGAAGCTGGATTTCGAGATCGATGCCGATACCGCGGCGCCGATCGCGCCGCTGGCGCCCCTGCTGGCCGAGGCCGCGCCCGCCCGGCTGTTCGAGGAGATCCTGAAGCTGTTCCTGTCCGGGCATGGCGTCGCCAGCTTCGAAGGGCTGGAGCGCTTCGGCCTGCTGAAGGTGCTGTTCCCGGAGACGGCGGCCGCGCTGGCCTCCAACCGCAGCGGCGCATTGCGCCGGATGGTGCTGGCGGGCCTGGCCGGAACCGACCAGCGCGTCGCCAACGACGAACCGGTGTCGCCCGCATTCCTGTTCGCCCTGCTGCTGTGGCCCGCCTACTGCCGCGCGCTGATGGGCCTGCAGGCGCAGGGCGTGCATGCCGAGGAGGCGCAGCGCCGCGCGGCCGACCGCGTCACCCTGCACCAGTTGAATACCGTGGCGCTGCCGCGCCGCTTCTCGTTGCCGATGCAGGAGATCTGGTTGCTGCAGACCCGCTTCGGCAACCGCCAGCGCAAGCGGGTGATGCGCCTGCTGTCGCATCCGCGGTTCCGGGCGGCCTTCGATTTCCTGGTGCTGCGGCTGGCGGCCTCGCCCGAGCATGCCGAGGACGTGGCGTTCTGGCGCGAGGCGCAGACCCAGTCGGGCGAGGAACTGGCGGCCGCGCTCGGCGTCGCTCCGGCGGTGGACGCGCTGGCCGACGAGGGCGCGCCGCCCGTCAAGCGCCGCCGCCGCCGGCGCCGCAGCACGGCCGCGTCGCCGGAATGACGCCGGACATCCGGGCCGCCGTCGGCCTGGGCGCCAATCTGGGCGATGCCGTCGGCACGTTGCGGCAGGCGGTCGAGGTGTTGGCCGCGCGCGATGGCGTGGCGCTGCGTGCGGTGTCGCGCTTCTACCGCACGCCGGCGTGGGGCCGGCAGGACCAGCCCGACTTCGTCAACGCCGTGGCGCTGGTGGACACCTCGCTCGCGCCGCGCGCGCTGCTGGACCTGCTGCTGGCGGTGGAAGCCGAGTTCGGGCGCCATCGCGTCGCCGGCGAGCGCTGGGGTCCGCGCTCGTTGGACCTGGACCTGCTGCTGTACGGCGATGCGGTGATCGACTTGCCGGGCCTGCGCGTGCCGCATCCGCACCTGCACGAACGCGCTTTCGCGCTGGTGCCGCTGCTGGACGTGTGGCCGGACGCCCGTATCCCGGGTTACGGCGATGCGCGGGATGCTGTGTCCGTGCTGGAAATGTCCAACATCCATCCGCTATGAGTGGATAATAAGGCGCTATGAGCACGCACGCCGACAGCAAGCCCTGGACCGTTCCCGCACTCGCCGACGCCAAGCGCGAGGGCCGCAAGCTGGTGATGCTGACAGCATACGACAACAGCTTCGCGCGCGTGCTGGATGCCAACGGCGTGGACCTGGTGCTGATCGGCGACTCGTTGGGCATGGTGGTGCAGGGGCACGACTCCACGCTGCCGGTGACCGTGGACGACATCGTCTACCACACCCGCGCCGTCGCCCGCGGCCTCAGCCGGGCGCTGCTGGTGTCCGATCTGCCGTTCCAGTCCGATGCCACGCCCGAGCGGGCGCTGGACGCCGCCATCGCGTTGCTGCAGGCCGGGGCGGAGATGGTCAAGCTGGAAGGTGCGGGCCACAAGCTGGAGGTCATCCGTTTCCTGGCCGAACGCGACATCCCGGTGTGCGCGCACCTGGGCCTGACCCCGCAGTCGGTGCTGAAGTTCGGCGGTTACCGCGTACAGGGGCGCGACGAGGCCGCCGCGGCGCGCCTGCGCGAAGAGGCCCGCGCTGTCGCGCAGGCCGGCGCGCAGCTGCTGGTGCTGGAATGCGTGCCGTCCTCGCTGGCGGCCGCCATCACCGCCGACCTCGCCATTCCCACCATCGGCATCGGCGCCGGCCCCGGCTGCGACGGGCAGGTGCTGGTGCTGCACGATTTCCTCGGCCTGGATACGGGCCACCGGCGCCCGAAGTTCGTGAAGGATTTCCTTGCCGAGGGCGGTTCGGTGGCGGGCGCGGTCCGCGCCTATGCCGACGCGGTGCGCAGCGGGGCGTTCCCCGACCACGCCCATTCCTACTGACCGCGCCGCGCGCAAACCACACGCCACAGGGGCCACGATGATCGAGACCATCACCGAACTGGAGGCGCTGCGGGCCCGCGTCAGGGAATGGAAGCAGCAGGGCCTGCGGGTCGGCTTCGTGCCGACGATGGGCAACCTGCATGCCGGCCACTATTCGCTGGTGATGCTGGCGCGCCAGTACGCCGACCGGGTGGTGTCCAGCGTGTTCGTCAACCCCACCCAGTTCGGTCCCAACGAGGACTTCACCCGTTACCCGCGCACGCCGGAAGCGGACATGAGCGGGCTCGAAGGCGCCGGCTGCGACGTCCTCTGGCTGCCGACGGTGGAATCGATGTATCCGTTCGGGGTCGAACTGGCGGCCAACGTGCACGTGCCGGGCGTGAGCGGCGTGCTGGAAGGCGCGCACCGCCCCGGTCACTTCGACGGCGTGTGCACGGTGGTCAGCCGGCTGTTCAACCAGGTGCAGCCCGACGTGGCGGCCTTCGGCAAGAAGGACTACCAGCAACTCGCGGTGATCCGGCAACTGGTCACCGACCTGGCGTTCCCGGTGCAGATCCTGGCCGGCAGCATCGTGCGCGAGGCCGACGGCCTGGCGATGAGTTCGCGCAACCAGTACCTGTCCGCCGACGAGCGCCCGCGCGCCGGGGAGATCCGCAAGGCGCTGCTCGCCATGCGCGACGGCCTGCTCGCCGGCCTGCCGCGTGCGCAGGTGGAAGCCGGCGCGGCGCGGCGGCTCACCGAGGTCGGGTTCGCCGTGGACTACACGGTGGTCCGTCGTCCCGACCTGAGCGAGCCGGCCGACGGCGAAGCCGGTGCGCGCGTCGCCCTGATCGCGGCCAGGCTGGGACGCACGCGGCTGATCGACAACCTGGAGTTCTGAACGCGCCAGCGGCGGACGCGGTGTTGCACGGCCATGCATGCCGCCCCAGGCGCAAGGGGCTAAACTTCGCGTTCCCGATCCAGATTCCGCCCGCCATGCACCTCAGCCTGCTCAAGACCAAGATCCACCGCGCGACCGTCACCCATTCGGAGCTGAACTACGAAGGCTCCATCGCCATCGACGGCCTGCTGCTGGACGCCACCGGCATCCGCGAGTTCGAACAGGTGCACATCTGGGACGTCACCAACGGCGCGCGCTTCTCCACCTATGCGATCCGCGCGGACGAAGGCAGTGGCATCATTTCGCTCAACGGCGGCGCCGCGCGCCACGTGCAGGTGGGGGATCTGATCATCATCGCGGCGTTCGCGTCGATGAGCGAGCAGGAAGCCGACCAGTTCCAGCCCACGCTGGTGTACGTGGACGGCCAGAACCGCATCACCCACACCAACCGCAGCATTCCCAAGCAGGCCGCCTGACATGAGCCAGGGTTTCGACGCGCTGCAGCCCCACGCCACGCGCCTGCGTGGCGCCCCCCTGAGCGGTCTGCTGGCGCGCGAGCCCGGCCGGGTGGCCGCGCACGCCCTGCGCAGCGGGCCGCTCTACTTCAACTTCGCGCGGCAGTCCTACGACGCGGCCGCGTGGCAGGCCCTGGTGGAGCATGCGCGACAGGCGGACCTGGCCGTCGCTTTCCGCCGCCTGTTCGACGGCGAGAAGGTCAACGTCACCGAAGAGCGCGCAGCCCTGCATACCGCGCTGCGCGGACGCCATTCCGACACCCCCGTGGCGCGCGAGGCGCACGAAAGCGCGTTGCAGGTGCGCGCGCGGATGGCGGACCTGATCGCGCAGCTCGAGGCCAGCGACATCACCGACATCGTGAGCGTGGGCATCGGCGGTTCCGACCTGGGGCCGCGGTTGGTGGCCGACGCGCTGCGCGACCCGCTGCCGGGGCGCTTCCGGGTCCACTTCCTGTCCAACGTCGACGGTGCGGCCGCCCAGCGCACGCTCGCTCCGCTCGACCCCGCGCGCACCGCGGCGATCCTCATCTCCAAGACGTTCGGCACCCAGGAGACCCTGCTCAATGGCGGCATCCTGCGGGACTGGCTGGGTGGCAGCGAGCGGCTTTATGCCGTCAGCGCGAATCCCCAGCGCGCCGCCGCGGCCTTCGACATCGCGCCCGCGCGCGTGCTGCCGATGTGGGACTGGGTGGGCGGCCGCTATTCGCTGTGGTCCGCGGTCGGCCTGCCGATCGCGCTGGCGATCGGCTTCGACCGTTTCGAGCGTCTGCTGGCCGGTGCGTCGGACTTCGACGCGCACGCCGTCCACACGCCGCTGGCCGACAACATCGCCGTGCGCCATGCGCTTACCGCGGTGTGGAACCGCAATGTGCTGGGCCATGCGGCGCAGGGCGTGATGACCTACGACCAGCGCCTTGCGCTGCTGCCGGCCTATCTGCAGCAGCTGGTCATGGAAAGCCTGGGCAAGTCGGTGAAGCTGGACGGCACGCCGGTCGACGCCGACACGGTGCCGGTGTGGTGGGGCGGCGCAGGCACGGATGTGCAGCACAGCTTTTTCCAGGCGCTGCACCAGGGCACCGGCATCGTGCCGCTGGATTTCGTGGGCACGGTCAACAGCGACGCGCCGTATGCCGAGAACCACCAGGCGCTGCTGTCCAACCTGCTGGCCCAGAGCGAGGCGCTCGCGAACGGGCAGCGCAGCGACGATCCGCACCGCAGTTACGCCGGCGGTCGCCCCAGCACGCTGATCCTGCTGGACGCGTTGACCCCCGAGGCGCTTGGCGGCCTGATCGCGATGTACGAGCACAGCGTCTACGCGCAGTCCGTGCTGTGGGGCATCAACGCGTTCGACCAGTTCGGCGTGGAGCTCGGCAAGCAGCTGGCCAATGGCCTGCTGCCGGCGCTCAAGGGCGAAACCGAGGCGCAGGATCCGGTGACCCGGGCGCTGCTGGCCGAGATCGCGGCGCGCGGGTGAGGGGTCCGCAGCACTGCTTTCTTCCGGAACGCGTGGGAGCGAGGTAAGTCGCGCGCGTTCTGGCCTGGTGCCGTTGGCGACTTACCCCGCTTCCACGGGAAGGCGGTGACGCGCCAGCGCCCAGGCCACGTGCTCGCGCACGACGGCTGAGGGATCATCCCGGCGGCTTTCCAGCGCGACCAGCACCTCGGGCGTGGTGGGCGCGTTGCCAAGCGCGACGGCGATGTTGCGCAACCATCGTTCATGCCCGCTGCGGCGGATCGCCGAGCCCTCCGTGCGGCGCAGGAATTCGTCTTCGCTCCACGCGAACAACTGCGGCAGCGTCGCCACGTCCAGCCCGTTGCGCGCGCGGAAGTCGGGTTCGTCGGTGCGCCTGGCGAACTTGTTCCAGGGGCAGACCAGCTGACAGTCGTCGCAGCCGAAGATGCGGTTGCCGATGGCCGGCCGCAGGTCTTCGGGGATGGCGCCCTCGTGCTCGATGGTCAGGTAGGAAATGCAGCGGCGCGCGTCCAGCCGGTAAGGCGCGGTGATCGCCTGCGTGGGGCAGACCTCGATGCAGCGCGTGCAGGTGCCGCAATGCGCGCTGGCCGGTGCATCGATCGGGAGCGGCAGGTCGACGTAGATTTCGCCCAGGAAGAACCACGAGCCGCCATCCTTGTCGATCAGGCAGGTGTGCTTGCCTATCCAGCCCAGTCCCGCATTGCGCGCCAGCGCGCGCTCCAGCACCGGCGCCGAATCCACGAACACGCGGTGTCCGAACGCGCCCACCTCCTGCTGCAGCCGCTCGGCCAGCTTCTGCAGGCGGTGGCGCATCAGCTTGTGATAGTCGCGGCCCAGGGCATAGCGCGCGACATAGGCGCGCGTGCCGTCCTGCAGCGTGTCCCAGGCATCGTCGCTGTCGTTGCGGCCGTAGTCCAGGCCCACCGAGATCACCCGCAGCGTGCCGGGAATCAGTTCCTGCGGGCGCGACCGCTTGTCGCCATGCTGGGCCATCCAGTCCATCGAGCCGTACAACCCCTGCGACAGCCAGTCGCGCAGGTGCTGTTCGTCCTCGCCCAGTTCGATGCCGGCGATGCCGCACCGCTGGAAGCCGAACTCCTGCGCAAGCGCGCGCACGCGTTGCGCGAGCTGCGACGGATCGGGCAGGGCGGCAGGGGGGCCGGGAGCGGGCATGCGCGGATTATAGGAGGCCGGCCGGCTTCACTTCCCCGCAACCTTGCGCGGACCTAGAATCCGGCCATGTCCGGCACCTGGCCCCTGTACTCCACGCAAGCCGCGCGGGCGCTGGACCAGCGCGCCACGCGCGCGCTCGGCGGCGACGCCTACGTGCTGATGCAGCGCGCGGGCCAGGTGGCGTGGCAGCACGTGCTGCAGCACTGGCCCGAAGCGCAGCATATCGTCGTGGTGTGCGGGCCGGGCAGCAATGGCGGCGACGGCTACGTGCTTGCCCGGCATGCGCACCGCGCCGGACGCAGCGTGGAGGTGGTGCACGTGCGTTCGCACGTGCCGGGAAACCCCATCGCGCAGCGCGCATGCACCGAATACGTGGCCGCCGGCGGACGGGTCGCGCTGTTCGACGCCGTGCTGCCGCATGCCGACCTGGTGGTGGATGCGCTGTTCGGCATCGGCCTGTCGCGTGCGCCGGAAAGCGAGGCTCGCGCCCTGATCGATGCGATCAACACGCAGGCCGCGCCGGTGTTCGCGCTGGATGTTCCCAGCGGCGTGGATGCCGATCGCGGCAGCGCGCCCGGCGCTGCCGTGCTGGCCACGCGCACGCTGCAGTTCATCGTGCGGCACGTCGGACTGCACACCGGCGATGCGCTGGAATACACCGGCCAGCTCGCGCTGGAGGAACTGGATATTCCGGGGGAGAGCTTCGAAGGCGTGCCCGCCGATGCCGCACTGCTCGACCGCGATGCGCTGGTGCAGTGGTTGTTGCCGCGGCGACGCAATACGCACAAGGGCGAGTCCGGCCACGTGCTGTGCATCGGCGGCGATGAGGGCAGTGGTGGCGCCATCGCGCTGTGCGCCGAAGCCGCCCTGCGTGCGGGGGCCGGCCTGGTGAGCGTGGCCACGCGGCCGGCGCACGTGCCCTCGCTGCTCGCGCGCCGGCCCGAGGCGATGGTGCGGGCGGTGGAATCCAGCGATGACCTTGCTCCCCTGGTCGCGCGTGCCCGCGTGGTGGCCGTCGGCCCGGGCCTGGGCCAGGGCGAATGGGGGCAGGCGCTGTTCCACCATGCGCTGCGCAGCGGCCTGCCGCTGGTGGTGGACGCGGATGCGCTGAACCTGCTGCCCGCGGCAGCGCATCCGTTGCAGGATGCGGTGCTCACGCCGCACCCGGGCGAGGCCGCGCGCCTGCTCGCCTGCAACGCGGCGGACATCCAGCGCGACCGCGTCGGCGCCGCGCGGGCCATCGCACAGCGATACGCGGCCGTCGTGGTGCTGAAGGGCGCGGGTACTGTCGTCGCCAGCGGACAGGCGACGCGCATCGTGGCGGCGGGCAACCCCGGCATGGCGGTGGGGGGCATGGGTGACCTGCTGACCGGCATCATCGCCTCGTTGCGCGCGCAGGGGCTGTCGGCCTTCGATGCGGCGAGCGCGGGCGCGCTGCTGCATGGGCTGGCGGGCGATGCCGCCGCCTGGGACGGCGAGCGTGGGCTGCTGCCGTCGGACCTGCTCCCGCACGTGCGCCGCCTGGCCAACCCCTGAGTCGTGCATTCACTGATCGTGCGTGCCCTGAGCGCATAGAATCGCCCCATGCATCTGTTCCTTCCCGACACCGACGCCACCGAGGCGCTGGGCCAGGCACTGGCACGCACGCGTCCTGCGGTCGCCGTCGTGCACCTGCGCGGCGACCTGGGCGCCGGCAAGTCCACCCTTGCCCGTGCCCTGCTGCGCGCACTGGGCGTGGCGGGCGCCATCCGCAGCCCCACCTACACGCTGGTGGAACGCTATCCGGTGGAAGGCGGTGAAGCCTGGCACCTGGACCTGTACCGCATCGGCGACGCGGGCGAGCTGGAATTCCTGGGGTTGGACGAAGGAGCGGCCGTGCTCTGGCTGGTGGAATGGCCGGAACGGGGCGGCGCGGCACTGCCGCGGGCCGATCTGCAGGTGGACCTGGCGGTGGAGGGCAACGGCCGGATGGCACGGCTTGCGGCGGCCTCGCCTGATGGGGAGCGGTGGCTGGCGCGCATGGCGACGGAAGGCGAGTTAACGGCGTCATCTCTCCAGTCCGATTAGGAACATCCGGCAGGTCACGGATTATTAAGGGAAAACGCCTTGCATTTGTGAGGCGATGGTGCTTGAATCCGCGGCATGAGCCCGGGGACCCCCACCACCATGCTGCGCCTGGCCTTCGCGGGCCTGCTCGCCTCAGCGCCGTGCGCCCTGTGGGCGGGTGAGGTCACTGGCATTTCGGTGGACCAGGGCAGTACCGGGACGCGCGCGGAGATCCAGCTGGCAGGCGCCGGGCAATACAGGACGCTGAGCCTGAAAGGCCCCGACCGGCTGGTCGTCGACCTGCCGGCCTCGAAGGCGAAGGCCGGGCTGCGGCTGCCGTCGCCCACGGGTATCGTGCGCGCCGTGCGCACCGGGCAGCCGGACGCCGACACCTTGCGCATCGTCTTCGACCTGGCATCCCCGGTCGCCGCGCTGAAGCCCCGCATGGAACAGGTGGCGGGCGTATCGCGCCTGGTGATCGAGTGGCCGGGCGACGGCCCGGCTGCGCCGGCATCGACCGCCGCCACGCCTCCGCAGGCCGCACCCGCCCAAGCGGTGGCGGCGACCGCCGCACCCGCCGCACCCGCCGCATCGCCGACTGTGGCCCCAGGCTCGACCCAGACGGAGGCGGCCCGCGCCACGGCGCTGCTGACCGCGCAGGTGGTGCAGGCGGGCACGGTGCCTGCCCCATCGGCGGCCGCGCCGGTGCAGAGGGCCACGTCGCCCTCGCCGCAGGCCATCCTCAATGGCCAGAGCACGCCCATCCCGGCACCGGCCACCTCCAGCGAGCGCCCCGCCTACACCATCGCCACCGGCCAGCCCGCCCCTGTTGCGGCGGCGACGTCCGCCCAGGGACCCGCTGGCGCCGTCGCCGAGCCGCCGAAACCGTCCGTGGCCACCGCCGGCACGCGCCCGCTGGTCATCGCGATCGATCCCGGCCACGGCGGCCAGGATCCCGGCGCCATCGGCCCCAGTGGCCGTTACGAAAAGCATGCGGTGCTGGCCATTTCCAAGGAACTGGCGCGCCAGATCAACGCCATCCCCGGCATGAAGGCCTACCTGGTCCGCGACAACGACGTGTATGTCGAGCGCCCCCAGCGCGCCCGCAAGGCGCGCGCGGCGAAGGCGGACATGTTCGTCTCCATCCACGCCGACGCGGCCGAGAACCGCAGCGCCTGGGGCTCGTCGGTCTACGTGCTGTCGTTGCGCGGGGCGTCCTCGCAGCATGCGCGCTGGCTGGCCGACAAGGAAAACGCCTCCGACCTGGTCGGCGGCGTGCGCCTGACCCGGGACACGCTGTCCAACGTGCTGCTGGACCTGGCCCAGAGCGGCCACATGAAGGCGTCGCAGGATGCGGCCGGCCATGTGCTGACCTCGCTGAAGGGGCTGGGCAAGACCCACAAGCCGCAGATCGAGTTCGCCAACTTCGAAGTGCTGCGCAATTCCGACATGCCGGCGATGTTGGTGGAGACGGGGTTCATCTCCAATCCCGACGAGGAGAAGCGCCTGTTCGACCCCGCGCACCAGCGCAAGGTCGCCAGCGCGGTGCTGGACGGCATCCAGTCGTACTTCACCCGCCAGCCGCCCCCCGGAACGCTGTTCGCCGCGCGTGCGCAGGCCGAGGCCGAAGCCCGCACCGCCGCCGCGGGCGGGGCGGCCGGCGCGCCCTGATTCCGCACGCGCTCGGCTATCATCACGGCTGATCCCCCTCGGACGGCGCCACCGCGCCGCCAGCACGTGCCGATCCGCCAGCTTCCCGACACCCTCATCAATCAGATCGCCGCCGGCGAAGTCGTCGAACGGCCCGCTTCCGTGGTCAAGGAACTGGTGGAGAACGCGCTGGACGCCGGTGCGCGGCGCGTGGACATCGATCTGGAAGAAGGCGGCGTGCGCCTGATCCGCATCCGCGACGATGGCGGCGGCATAGCGCCGGAAGAACTGCCGTTGGCGGTGTCGCGCCATGCCACCAGCAAGATCGCCTCGCTCGACGATCTCGAAGCGGTGGCCACCCTGGGCTTCCGTGGCGAGGCGCTGCCGTCGATCGCCTCGGTCAGCCGCTTTTCGCTGACCTCGCGACGCCTCCAGGACGAGCACGGCGCATCGCTGCAGGTGGAAGGCGGCAAGGTGGGGCAGGTGGTTCCCAAGCCGCACGGGATCGGCACCACGGTGGAGGTGCGCGAGCTGTTCTACAACGTGCCGGCGCGGCGCAAGTTCCTGCGCGCCGAGCGCACCGAACTGGGCCACATCGAGGAATGGCTGCGCTCGCTGGCGCTGGCGCGCCCGGACATCGAACTGCGCGTGTCGCACAACGGGCGCCCGTCCCGGCGCTACAAGCCCGACGAACTGGAATCGGTGGTGCGCCTGGACGAAACGCTGGGCGAGGACTTCTCGCGCAGCGCCCTGCGCGTGGATCATGCGGCCGCCGGCCTGCGCCTGCACGGATGGATCGCGCAACCCAGCTACTCGCGTGCCAGCGCCGACCAGCAGTACCTCTACGTCAACGGGCGTTCGGTGCGCGACCGCAACATCGCGCATGCGGTGAAGATGGCCTACCAGGACGTGCTGTTCCATGGTCGCCAGCCGGCCTACGTGCTGTTCCTGGAACTCGACCCCACCCGTGTCGACGTGAACGTGCACCCGGCCAAGCACGAGGTGCGCTTCCGCGATACGCGGCTGGTGCACGACTTCGTCTACCGCACGCTGCACGAGGCGCTTGCGGAAACACGTGCGGGCAGCCTGCCGCAGGATGTCGCGGCCGCTCCGTTCGCGCCGCGCGCGGCGGGGCCGATGCCGTCCGCATGGATGCCGACCCGGCAGTCGCCGCTGGGACTGTCGGTGGCCGAAGCCCCCGCTGCCTACGCCGCGCTCTACGCATCGGCCCCCGACGCGTCGTCGGGGCCCATGCCGGGTCACGACGTGCCCTCCCTGCCGGTGATGCCGGCCAACGACCCGGACGGCGTTCCGCCGCTGGGCTTCGCCATCGCCCAACTGCACGGCATCTACATCCTGGCGGAGAACGCGGACGGCCTGATCGTGGTCGACATGCACGCCGCGCACGAGCGCATCGGCTACGAACGCCTGAAGGCCGCGCACGATGGCATCGGTCTGCGGACGCAGCCGCTGCTGGTACCCATGTCGCTGGCGGTCGCCGAGCGCGAAGCCGACGTGGCCGAGCGCGAGGCGGCCACGCTGGCCGCACTGGGCTTCGACATCACCCGCAGCGGCCCGCAGTCGCTCAGCGTGCGCAGCATTCCCGCGCTGCTGTCCAACGCCGACCCCGAGGCGCTCCTGCGCGACGTGCTGGCGGACCTGCGCGAGCACGGCGAGAGCCGTCGCGTGGCGGCCGCGCGCGACGAACTGCTGGCCACCATGGCCTGCCACGGCGCGGTGCGCGCCAACCGGCGCCTGACGCTGCCTGAAATGAATGCCCTGCTGCGCGAGATGGAGATCACCGAACGCTCGGGCCAATGCAACCACGGCCGCCCGACCTGGGCGCGCTTTTCCTTGAACGAGATCGACCGCTGGTTCCTGCGAGGACGTTGACATGGGGATGAAGACAGGATGGCTGGGGATGGCCATGCTGCTGGGGGTGCTGGCCGGCTGCGGCGATGGCGACAACCGCGGCGAGGCCGCCGGCAAGGTCGTCGACGCCCGCTTCCTGGCCGACAACGCAGCCTGGCGCGAAGAGCGCAAGCGCCAGCTCCTGGCGCCGGACGGCTGGACCAGCCTGGTGGGCCTGCATTGGATCGAGCTGAAGTCGCACTTCATCGGCAGCGGGCGGGCCAGTGGCATCAAGCTGGTCGTGGGTCCGCCGAAGATGGGCATGGTGGCCCAGCAGGAGGGCCGCATCTTCTTCACCCCCGAGCGCGGCGTGGACCTGACGCTCAACGGCGAGCCGCTGACCGGTCGCGTGGAACTGCAGAGCGATCACGACCCGATGCCGGGCGTGATCGGCTTCGACGAGGGCAAGGGCGCGCTGTCGGTGATCGAACGCGGCGGCCGCCATGCGCTGCGCGTCAAGCATGCCGATGCCGAATCCCGCACGCAGTTCGTCGGCCTGGATTACTGGCCCCTGCAGGAACCGTGGCGCGTCGAAGGCCGCTACGTTCCCCATCCTCCCGGCAAGACGCTCACCATCGTCGACGTGATCGGCGTGGCGAACGAGTCGCCCAATCCGGGCGCGGTGGAGTTCGAGCGCGAAGGCAAGACGTTCAGGCTCGAAGCCCTCGGCCCGCCGGAGGGTCCGCTGTTCTTCGTCTTCGCCGACCGCACCAGCGGGCACGGCAGCTATCCCGCTGGCCGCTTCCTCGATGCGGAGCCGCCGCGCGACGGCAAGGTGGTGCTGGATTTCAACCGCGCCTACAACCCGCCTTGCGCGTTCACCCCGTACGCCACCTGTCCGCTGCCGCCGGCCGAAAACCGGTTGGACCTGTTGGTCGACGCGGGCGAGAAAGCCTACGCCAAGCCCATCAAGGTACTCTGAGGTAGGAACCGATGACGTTGCGCATGCCGTTGAAATCCCTTGTCGCCGTGGGCCTGCTCGCCAGTGCCTCGGTGCTGGCCGCCGATACCGCCAAGCCGCCCTCCGCGCCGGTGCCGCTGCTGTGGAAGGTGTCGGACAAGGACAACGCGGTCTATCTGCTCGGCTCGTTCCATCTGCTGCGCCCGGGCGATTATCCGCTGTCGGCGGAGGTGGAAGCGGCGTTCGCCGATGCCGAACGCCTGATGTTCGAACTGGCCCCCGAGGAAATGCAGTCGCCCGCCATGCCCCAGATGATGCTGCAGGCGGCGCTGCGCACCGACGGCAGGACGCTGCAGCAGGAACTGGATGCCGCGACCTGGCGCCGGCTCGAAGGATGGGCCGGGAAGAACGGCATGCCGGTGGTGTCGTTCAACAACCTCGAACCCTGGTTCGTCGGCCTGACCATCAGCATCGTCGAGATGACCCGGCAGGGACTGGATCCCAAGCTGGGCCTGGACAACCACTTCATGGACAAGGCCAGGGCGGCCGGCAAGCCCACCGCGGGCCTTGAACGGGCACAAGAGCAGATCGGCGTGCTGGACGGCATGGAGGCCACCGAGCAGCGCCAGTTCATCGTCGAGGCGCTGGACCAGGCGGAGAAGGGCTCGGCCGAAACCGAGCGCCTGCACCGGGCCTGGCGCCGCGGCGACGCCGAGGAGCTCTGGAACGGCATGGCCGCCGACATGAAGCGTCAGTACCCGCGCCTCTACAGGCGCATCAACGTGGAGCGCAACGACGCGTGGGTGCCCAAGGTCCAGCGGATCCTCACCCAGCCGGGCAACGACGACGCGCTGGTGGTCGTCGGCGCACTGCACCTGCTGGGCGAGGACGGCGTGGTGGAAAAGCTGCGCGACCGTGGTTACAGGGTCGAGCGGGTGTGCTCCTCATGCGCGCTCTCGGGCATGTCGGGAAATGAATGACGACATCAATCCGGCAGGCGGCGATGCCCATGCCGAAGAGGATGCGCGGCATTACCGGCACGCCGTTGACGCGCTGAACAGAGGGCAGTGGCGCGAGGCTCAACGCGCATCGATGGAACTGTTGCGCAAGCATCCTTCCCACGCGGGGGTGAGCTTTGTCGCGGGGGTTGCCGCGCTCCAGATGGAGCAGGTGCCGCTGGCGCTCGAACTGCTGAAGCGCGCCATGGCATTGAATCCGAGCAGGCCCGATTATTTGGCCCAGTGCGCGCGCGCGCTGGCCATGGGACGGTTCGGTCGGGAGGCGGAGGAGACCGCCGATCGCGCATTCGCCCTGCAGCCGCAGGATGCACTTACCCTGGATACCCTTGGCGTGGTGTATTCACAGTCGAATGCGCATGCGAAGGCGGCACGCGCATTCGGCCGAGCCGTCGAGCTGGAACCCGCGCGCGCAGGGTATCGCTTCAATCTCGCGACATCCCTGACATTCGCAGGGCGTCTGGATGAGGCCGAGCGGGAGTACGAGGCCTGCCTTCAGGTTGCGCCACGGTACTGGAAAGCCTGGCTGGCCCTGTCCCAGCTTCGCAAGCAGACCGCCACCGACAACCATGTCGAACGGTTGCGCGCGGCACTGGGTGGGGCAGGATCGGACGCCCTTGGACAACTGTACGTCAATCTCGCATTGTCAAAAGAACTCGAGGATATCGGGGACTACCCGCGGTCCTTCGATCATCTGGTAGCGGGCAAGCATGCCCATCGGCGCGGACGGTCCTACTCAAGCGAACGCGATGGCCGTATTTTCGATGCGCTGATGGCATCCCGGGACGCGGTCGCCGGCGGCGGCGAAGGCCACGCCAGCAGCGAGCCCATCTTCGTGGTGGGAATGCCGCGCTCGGGTACCACATTGGTGGATCGAATACTTTCCAGCCATAGTGCAGTTTCATCTGCCGGAGAACTCCAGAATTTCGGTGTCGTCCTGAAACGCGCCTCGCGCAGTCAGACGCCGCACATGCTGGATGCTGAAACGATCGCTGCAGCGACTGGCCTCGATTGGGCGAGAGTGGGGGCAGCGTATGTCGAAAGCACGCGTCCGGGCACCGGTCATCGGCGCCATTTCGTCGACAAGCTGCCGCACAATTTCCTGTATGCAGGATTCATTGCGCGCGCCCTGCCGAATGCGAAGATCGTCTGTCTGCGGCGCGACCCCATGGATGTGTGCCTCAGCAACTTCAGGCAGCTGTTTGCCCTGACGTCGCCGTACTACGACTATTCGTTCGATCTCATGGACACCGGCCGTTACTACGTGATGTTCGAACGTCTCATGGCGCACTGGCACACAGCCATGCCAGGCCGGATACTCGAGGTCCGCTATGAAGAGCTGGTGGACAACCAGGAAGCGGTGACCCGCGAGTTGGTCGCCTGGTGCGGCCTGGACTGGGAGCAGGCCTGCCTGAGATTCGAGGACAACCAGGCGCCGGTAGCCACTGCCAGCGCGGTCCAAGTAAGGTCGCCCATGTTCCGCACCTCGCTCCAACGTTGGAAACGCTATGGCGATCGGATGGATGAACTGTACCGTTTCCTCGAAAGCGCGGGAGTGGTGGCGGGTCCGCGTTAGTCGGACCGCGATGGCAGGAGTTCAATGCAGTCCACCGGGCACGCGGGCACGCATAGTTCGCAGCCGGTGCATAGCGGATCGATGACCACGTGCATGTGCTTGGCGCCACCGATGATGGCGTCCACCGGACAGGCCTGGATGCACTTGGTGCAGCCGATGCAGTCTGCCTCCACCACCACCGCCACGATGGGCGGCTTGTGCGCGCCGCGGCTGCGGTCGTAGCCAAGCGCGGGCACCTGCAGCAGTCTGGCCAGCGCACGTGCGCCAGCGTCCCCGCCGGGCGGGCAGCGGTCGATGCCGGCTTCGCCGCGCGCCATGGCTTCGGCGTAGGGACGGCAGCCGTCGAAGCCGCATTGGCCGCACTGGGTCTGCGGCAGCAGGCGGTCCAGGCGCTCGACGAGGTCGGCGTTCATCGCCGCGACGGCGGTCCGCGCTTCAGCGCACCGGCATGCCGGGCAGGGCGCCGGCATCGGCATCGAGCAGCGCCAGTGCGCCGCTGTCGAAGCCGGCCGACAGGATCATGCCCTCGCTCACGCCGAAGCGCATCTTGCGCGGCGCGAGGTTGGCGATGAACACCACCTTGCGGCCCACCAGCGCTTCCGGTTCGCCGTAGCTGGCGCGGATGCCGGAGAAGATCTGCCGCTGGCCCAGGTCGCCGGCATCCAGCAGGAAGCGCAGCAGCTTGTCGGAGCCTTCCACGAAGCCGCATTCCAGCACCTGGCCGATGCGCAGGTCGAGCCTGGCGAAATCCTCGATGCCGATGGTGCCTGCCGCATCCTTTGTCTCCGCCGGCGGGGCGGGCTGCGCCTGCCCCTTCTTCACGGGGGCGACAGGTGCGGGCGCGGCGGCCAGGGTGTCCTTGGAAGCGTCGGTCATGGCGTCGATCAGTTTCGGGTCGATACGGGTGAACAGGGGAGAGTAAGGCTGGATGGTGTGCGCCTGCAGGGGCGCCGCGACGTCGGTCCAGGATTCGACCGGCGCGCCGAGGAAGGCCTCGGCTTCCGCGCTCGTGCGCGGCAGCACTGGCTTGAGCGCCGCGGCCAGGATGCGGAACAGGTTCAGTCCCTGCGTGCACACCGCCTGCAGTTCGGCATCGGCGCCTTCCTGCTTGGCGATCACCCAGGGCTTGGTCTCGTCGATGTACTTGTTGGCCTCGTCGGCCAGCGCCATGGTCAGGCGCAGGGCGCTGGCGGGCTCGTTGCGCCCGTAGGCCTCTGCGATGGGGCCGAGCGCATCGACGAAGCGCTGGTACATGGCCGGGTCGGGCAAGGCATCGGCCAGCCTGCCGGCGAAGCGCTTGTCGATGAAGCCGGCGCAGCGGCTGGCCAGGTTGACGAACTTGCCCACCAGGTCCGCGTTGACGCGCGCGACGAAGTCGCCCAGGTTGAGATCGAGGTCGTCCACGCCGCCGGACGACTTGGCCGCGTAGTAGTAACGCAGCGCTTCGGGCTCCAGACCCACGTCCAGATAGGTGCGCGCCATGATGAACGTGCCGCGAGACTTCGACATCTTGGCGCCGTCCACGGTCAGGTAGCCGTTGACGTGCAGGCGCGTGGGCGCCCGGTGGCCGGTGCCGTGCAGCACGGCCGGCCAGAACAGGCCATGGAAGTTGACGATGTCCTTGCCGATGAAGTGGTGCAACTCCACATCGGTACCGGCGACCAGGTGTGGCTCGAAATCGAGGCCGCGCTCGGTGCACAGGTTCTTGAAGCTGCTCAGGTAGCCGATCGGCGCATCCAGCCAGACATAGAAGTACTTGCCCGGTGCACCGGGAATCTCGAAGCCGAAGTAGGGCGCATCGCGCGAGATGTCCCAGGCGCGCAGGCCGCCCTC
Source organism: Pseudoxanthomonas sp. F37 (assembly GCF_022965755.1). Taxonomy (NCBI): domain Bacteria; kingdom Pseudomonadati; phylum Pseudomonadota; class Gammaproteobacteria; order Lysobacterales; family Lysobacteraceae; genus Pseudoxanthomonas; species Pseudoxanthomonas sp. F37. The sequence goes on from NZ_CP095187.1 coordinate 1,487,939, forward strand.
GGCATCCAGCCACTCGCGCAGCTTGGCCTTCACGCCCGGCAGGGCGACGTCGCCGGCCAGCCACTCGCGCAGGAAGGCTTCGAAGCGGCCGACTTCGAAGAAATAATGTTCCGAATCGCGGATTTCCGGCGTGCTGCCCGACAGGATGGACGTGGGCTCCTTCAGATCGGTCGGTGCGTACGTCGCGCCACAGACTTCGCAGTTGTCGCCGTACTGGTCGGCCGATCCGCAGTTGGGGCAGATGCCCTTGATGTAGCGGTCCGGCAGGAACATGCCCTTGGCCGGATCGTAGAACTGCGCCACCGTGCGGCGGCTGATGTGCCCGCCGGCCTCGAGGCGCTGGTAGAACAGTTCCGTCAGTTCGCGGTTGGCGGCGGAGTGGGTCGAGTCGTAGTGGTCGAACGCAACGCCGAACGCGGCGAAGTCGCGCTCGTGGCTGGCCTGGATGCCGGCGATGAAGGCCTCGGGCGTGACGCCGGCCTTCTCCGCCGCCAGCATGATGGGCGTGCCATGGGTGTCGTCGGCGCAGACGAAGTACACCGTATCGCCCCGCATCCGCCGCGCGCGCACCCAGATGTCGCCCTGGATGTAGCCCACCAGATGGCCCAGGTGGAGCGGACCATTGGCGTAGGGCAGGGCATTGGTGACGAGGGCGGTGCGGCTCATGACGGGCATCGTGACGGGGGATGGCGATTATCGCACGGACCGGGAAGGGGCCTTTCCGCTGCCGGAAACGCAGCGGGCCCGGCGCATGGCCGGGCCCGCATCAGGGAAAAGTGCGCGACGCTTACTGGCGGATCCAGGTCTGCGATTTGCAGAGGAAGGCGATGCAGCCGGACACCTCCAGCTTCTTGCCGCCGTCGACCAGCTCCATCTTCGACTTGTACACCTTGCCCTCGTCGGGCTTGAGGATGGTGCCGCCGGCGTACTCTCCGCCGCCCTCGGCCTTCATGCCGCGGATGATCTCCATGCCGGTGATCGGCTTGTTCCGGCGGTCGTCCTTGCACTTGTCGCAGGTGGGGTTCGGCTTGCTGGGGTTGATCAGCTCGACGATGCGGCCGCTGATCGTGCCATTGGCGGCCTGGGTGATCTCGACGAAGGACTTGGGCTTGCCGGTCTCGCTGTCGATGGTCTTCCAGCGGCCGACCACCGGGTCGGCGGCGGAGGCCACCAGCGACAGGGCCATCAGCGGAGCGGCCAGGCAGGCGGCCATCAGGGTCTTGCGCATATTCCCCTCCCAGGGATTCAGGTCAGGCCCGACGGCGACGCCGCCGGGATGCGGCAGTTATACCGCATCCGCTGGCGTATGGAAGGGCTGCACAAGCCCGGCACCGTACTTCAGGGGCCGGTTGACTGAAGCGAACTTAAAAAAAACCCCGCCTTTCGGCGGGGTCTGAAACGCTACAGGCTCTTCGGAGGCCTTACTTGGCGCCGAAGGCGTACTTCATTTCCATATAGATGGCGCGGCCGAACACATTGAAATTGGAGCTGTTGTACGGAGCACCCGTGCTGCCCGGATAGGTTGCGTCGAAGGGCGGCATCTTGTTGAACACATTGTTGACGAGCAGCGACAGGTCGAGCCCCGGCAGCGGCGAGTACGAAACGCTCGCGTTGTACAGGGTGAACGAACCCAGCTTGCCCGAAAGCGGGTTGTCGTAACCCACGACAGATGCACGGTAGTTCGGAGTCTTGTCGATCCAATTGGCGTACAGCGTGGTGCTCCAGTTGCCCTTGCTCCAGCTGGCCGACAGGTCCGCCTTGCGCTTGGGATCGGTGCTCCAGGTGGGGTCGTTCAACAGGTCGATGAGGTCATCACCCTCATACTGCTGGTATTCGTGACTGATCTTCTGCGTATAGTTGCCGCGGAACGACAGGTCGCCGAATGAGCCGATGTCGATGCCGTAGTTGACGCCGAACGTGAAGGCCTCCAGTTGCTGGCGCGACACGTTGATCTTCGGTGTGAAGATCTCGGTGATGGCGCCGTTCACGTTGCGCGTGATCTGCGACAGCGTGTTGACGCACAGGGGCGAGTTGATGTCATCCAGACCGGTGCGGCAGCGATACTCTTGCAGGGTCAGGCCGTTTGCACTCTGCTGTGTCACCTCGTCGCGGATGTCCCAGTTGTGGTAATCCAGGGTCAGGGACAGGCGATCCAACGGCGCCCACACCGTACCTACGCTCCAGACATCGGCGTTGATCGGCTCCAGGTCGAGGCTGCCCGATTGGGTGCCGAACACCTGGCGGTTCGAAAGCGCAGCGGGGCAGAGGTCGGCGGCGTCTTCGGGCGCGATACCCAGCTGGCTGCAGCCGTAGTAGTCGATCACGAAGGTGTAGAAGCCGCTCACGCCCTGATACAGGTCAGAGAGTGTGGGGGCGCGGAATGCGGTGCCGTACTTGCCGCGGAAAAGCAAAGTTTCGAGCGGGCGGAACTCCAGGCCGACGCTATAGGTCGGCTTGTCGATCGTCCGGCCGCTGGCTTCGAATGCGTCGTAACGACCCGAGAGCGATACCGTCAACATGTCCCACAGCGGGAGACGCAGTTCGCTGGTCACCGCGTAGCGATCGCGCTCGCCACCACCGGATACCGCTGTCGTGCCCCATACGGAGCCATCCAGATAACCCGGGGCGGGATCGTAATCCCAGCTCTGCTTGCCGGCCTCCACCACTACGGCCAGACCCGCTTCGCCGCCCGGCAGCGTGAACAGTGAACCGTTGGTCACTTGCGCGCGCAGCATGTTGTCCCACGTACGGCTCTTGCTGAGCGCGTAGCCCGTGAAGCTCTTGAAGTCCTCGGGCGACATCGGCTGATAGAAGGCCGCATAGTCAGGCTGGAAAACAGGATAGGCGCCGTAGTAGGGGTCCATTCCCAGTTGCGGACCCAACACGCGGTCCTGGAAGTACTGGTTGATGGCATCGGCCCAGCGGACGAAGCCGTTCTCATCGAGCTTGTACTCGGTGCGGGTGAAGCCCACGTCGTAGTCCCACGCGGATGCGCCGAACGTGCCCTTGGCTCCGAACGTGAGGTGATACGCCGTCGACGAATCCTTGCTCATCGTGCTGGCGAAGCCGCCAGGGCCCATGTCTTCCGGCGAGAACGCGCGTTGCAGGTTGAAGAAGTTGTCGTAGTCCGGGTCGTAGTAGTAGCCCCATTCCACGCTGGTGCCCCACCAGGTGTAGTTCGAGCCGACGTGGTACTTGACATGTTCTCGGCTATAAAGGGCGTCCGCATACAGCTGAAGGTTGTCGTTCACGTCGAAGGTGACGTGTCCGTAGACCTGGGTGGCTTCCTTGGAGTTGCGCAGCGTGCGGTAGCCAGGGGTATAGAACGAGCCGCAGTAGTTTTCGTCGCCGAAGCCGGGACGCGTCTGCAGGCCTTCCGTGCCGCCGAACTGGCCGGTCACGTTGGCGCAGTTCGCCGGATCGAGGAATGCGTAGCTGGTGAACGGACTGAAGACCAGATAGTCGCGGCTGGCCAGCGGGGCACTGGTGCCGTTGGTGTTGTACTGCTTGGTCAGATCGCGCTGATAACCCCAGATGGGATCGCGGTCCTCATACTGGAATCCGACCAGCGCATTGAGGCGGCCGTCTTCGCTCGAGAATCCATCCGCGAGGCTGAAGCGGACGCTGTCGCCACCGCCTTCACTGTACCAGCCGCCTCGCAGGCTGAAGGCGGCCCCATCCATCTGCTTCTTCAGAATCACGTTGATCACGCCAGCGATGGCGTCCGATCCGTAGAGCGAGGACTGTCCACCAGGCAGGATCTCGATACGATCAATCAGGTCGATCGGAATGCCGCTGATGTTGTTGAAAGTGTCGCTGCCATTGTAGAGCGCGGGGTAGTTCGCCATCGGCCGGCCGTCAATCAGGTACTTAACGTACCCCGGCGGCAAACCGAACATGCTGAGAGTTTCGGCACCCTGGGTGAAGGATGCGGAAGACTGCGAGCCCTGCACGCCGCCCGTGGAAAACGAGCTCTGCTGCAGCACATCGGAAACGCTGTTGAAACCGCGGGCCTGGATGTCCTCTGCCGTGATGATGGTCACCGGCGTGAACGTTTCCAACTGTGTCTGCGGGATCAGCGAGCCGGTCACCACGACCTTATCCAACTCGGTGGCCCGAGGTGCGTCGGCCTGCTGTTGGGTCGATTCCTGTGCGACGGCGGCTCCCGCGAACGGAATCAATGCCGTAAACAGGGCCGCAGTCAAACGACTGCGCTTGAGCGCATTCTTGTTGCGAACTGACATGTGGTGAATCCCCTAAACTGTCAATGGATGCGGCCCAATGGACTGGTCCTTCAGCTCCAGCCGCACAGAAGCGTCCTCGTGATCCGACGTTAACATGGGATTAACGGCGATGCCCCTAGCACGGAAACATGTTACAGGCGTTACTTCTCGAAGTGTGACATAAGTCACAAATTGGACGGAAATGGACTCGGAACTGGAATCGCTGTCTCAGATTGAGCTGCCGGGATTGCCGGCAAACCTGAACCGCTGCTTGCGGTGGGATGTGGCGCTGGGCCCCTCGGGTGCCGCGGTTTCGTTGCATGCCGGGTTCCCCGTGGAGCAGCTGCGGGGCGTCATCGAGCCCTTGGTGACCGCCGCGCTGGCGGCGCGGGGGCAACGGCTGGCGTCGCTGGCGCTGGCGTCCCGAATCGTCCCCCACGCCGTCCAGGGCAGCCTCGCCCCCCACCCCCGGGTCCGCAACGTCATCGCGGTCGGTTCCGGCAAGGGCGGGGTGGGGAAGTCGACCACGGCGGTGAACCTGGCGCTGGCGCTGGCGGCCGAGGGCGCCCGCGTGGGGCTGCTGGATGCCGACGTCTACGGCCCCAGCATCCCGGCCATGCTGGGCCTGTCGGGGCGCCCGGAGAGCCCGGACAACAAGTCCATCGAGCCGATGCGGGCGTTCGGGGTGGAGGCCATGTCCATCGGCCTGCTGGTCGACCAGGACACGCCGATGATCTGGCGCGGGCCGATGGCCACCTCGGCGCTCATGCAGCTGTTCAACGACACGCTGTGGGGCGACCTGGACTATCTGCTGATCGACCTGCCGCCTGGCACGGGCGACATCCAGCTGACCTTGGCCCAGAAGATCCCGGTGGCCGGTGCGGTCATCGTCACCACGCCGCAGGACATCGCCACGCTGGATGCGAAGAAGGCGCTGAAGATGTTCGAGAAGGTGGACGTGCCGGTGCTGGGCATCGTCGAGAACATGGCGGTCCACACCTGTTCCAGCTGCGGCCATGTGGAGCACCTGTTCGGCCAGGGCGGCGGAGAGCGGATGGCCGCGCAGTACGGCGTGCCGCTGCTGGGCTCGCTGCCGCTGGACATCGCCATCCGCGAGCAGGGCGACGCCGGCCAGCCGGTCGTGGTCGCCGCGCCCGATTCGGCGGTCGCGCAGGCCTACCGGCAGACGGCGCGGGTCATGGCCGCCACCCTGGCGCAGCGTCCGCGCGCGCCGCTGTCCATCGTCTCCTCGCTGGTCTGAGGCCCGGCGAAGACGGCGGGCAGGGGCCCGTCCTACAATCCCCCGTCCGCCGCGCGCCGCCGCGCGGCCTTCGCCCACCAGACCAGGATTTGCATGAGCATCAAGAGCGACCGTTGGATCCGCCGCATGGCCGAGCAGCAGGGCATGATCGAGCCGTTCGAGCCGGGCCAGGTGAAGTTCGCCGACAAGAGCGGGGCCAACGGCCAGCGCATCGTCAGCTACGGCACCTCCAGCTACGGCTATGACGTGCGCTGCTCGCGCGAGTTCAAGGTGTTCACCAATATCAATTCCACCATCGTGGACCCGAAGCACTTCGATCCGAAGAGCTTCGTGGACATCGAGGCGGACGAATGCATCATCCCGCCCAACAGCTTCGCGCTGGCGCGCACCGTGGAGTTCTTCCGCATCCCGCGCGATACGCTGGTGGTCTGCCTGGGCAAGAGCACCTACGCGCGCTGCGGCATCATCGTCAACGTCACCCCGCTGGAGCCGGAGTGGGAAGGGCACGTGACGCTGGAGTTCAGCAACACCACGCCGCTGCCGGCGCGCATCTACGCCAACGAGGGCGTGGCGCAGATGCTGTTCTTCCAGTCCGATGCCGACGACGTCTGCGAGACCAGCTACAAGGACCGCGGCGGCAAGTACCAGGGCCAGACCGGCGTAACGCTGCCGCGCACCTGAGTCGGCAAATGTTAATAGCCAGAGATCTACAGACATGAGAGTGTCTACGTGACGACCTGTTTTGGTTGTCATGTTTGACATCTCACATAATAAGGATCTTATATGAGGCAGCTAGATAGATGGGAATGCATCCGAGTCGCTGGCGGAGATTTTTTTGACACAGCGGGCACGGCGATTGGCATGTTTCAAGATGCGGCGGCTGTGAGCGGAAACGGTGGTTTGCTACTTGTGTCTGCGGCGATTGATGTCGGAAAGGTGGCAATTGTCGTGGCTGGGACGTTTCTGCTTGACTAGTTTATTGTGACTGTAGAGTGCTCCTCGTCCTTCTGGGGGCGAGGAGTTACAAGACGGCAGCGCGCGGTCTGTGTAGTGGCACATCTCGAGAACTTCACTTAAGCCACTCTATCCATTCTTGGATCTTGGTCTCCAGCATGGCGGGCGCGTGGCGTACCGCACTCCCGTTGCCCCACACCGGCCCCGGCCATGCGGCATCGCCTGCATGACGTCCCACCAGATGCACGTGCAGCTGGCGCACGATGTTGCCCAGCGCGCCGATGTTCAGTTTCTCCACGCCGGCCTGCGCGCGGACCAGTTGCCCGGCCTGGTTGATCTCCGCGAGCAGCAGGCGCTGCTGGCCGCCCTCCAGGTCCAGCCATTCGCTGATGCCGTTCACGCGGGGCACCAGCACCAGCCACGGAAAGCGCGTGTCATCCATCAGGCGCACCTGCGACAGCGGGCCGTCGGCGACGAAGACGCTGTCGGCGGCCAGGCGGGGGTCCAGGACGAAGTCGGTCATGCGAGGTTCCGTGCGAAGAAGTCCAGCGTGCGTTCGCGGGCAAGGCGCGCGCTGGCGGGATCGTAGTCGGCGCGCAGGTCGCAGTTGAAGCCGTGGCCCGCCGGGTAGGTGAACAGCGGCATCTGCGGCAGCGCATCGCGGTGGGCCTGGACCATCTCCGGCGGGATGGAGGCATCGCGCTCGCCGAAATGGAACATCACCGGCGCCCTTGGCGCCTCGGCCAGGAAGGGCAGGTTGCGCGCACCGTAATAGCTCACCGAGGGCAGGCCCAGCCGCAGCGCGGCCAGCAGGGCAACCGTGCCGCCCCAGCAGTAGCCCACCGTCCCGACCCTGCCGTGGCCTGCCAGCGCGTCGGCCGCGGCGCGGGTGATGTCCACGGCGCGCTCCAGGCCCAGGGCGGTGATCAGCGCCTTCCCGCGCGCGATGCCGCCGGCGTCGTAGTCCAGTTCCACGCCGGTTTCCAGCGGGTCGAAGTAGGCCGGCGCAAGCGTCACGTACCCCTCCCGCGCGAAGCTTTCCGCCACGGTGCGGATGTGCGGATTGACACCGAAGATCTCCTGCACCACGACCAGCGCGCCACGCGGCGTTCCCGCGGGATCGGCCCGCCAGGCATGGATGCGGCCATGAGGGGACTCGAAAGGCAGCCAGTGGCCCATGGAGGCGCTCCTGTCGTGGGGAGGGATAGTGTAGGCGGGCCGGGCGCAGGGCGGCGCGCGGACCGCACCGTCTGAACGGCCCGGCGGGGTCGGCCGACGCACGGGGGCTATAATCCGCGGCCCCGTACACGCCGCCGCCGTACTCCCATGTCCCTGCAGAACCCCAAGGTGGGCTTCGTCAGCCTCGGCTGCCCGAAGGCCCTGGTCGATTCCGAGCGCATCCTCACCCAGCTCCGCGTGGAGGGATACGACATCGTGCCGACCTACGATGCGGCGGACGTGGTGGTGGTGAACACCTGCGGCTTCATCGATTCGGCGGTGGCCGAGTCGCTGGACGCCATCGGCGAGGCGATGAACCAGAACGGCAAGGTCATCGTCACCGGCTGCCTGGGCAAGCGCCCGGAACAGATCCGCGAGCAGTACCCGGACGTGCTGGCGATCAGTGGTCCGCAGGACTACCAGAGCGTGATGGAAGCGCTGCACGAAGCGTTGCCGCCGAGGCACGATCCGTTCGTCGACCTGGTCCCGGACTACGGCATCAAGCTGACGCCGCGCCACTACGCCTACCTGAAGATTTCCGAAGGCTGCAACCACCGCTGCAGCTTCTGCATCATCCCGTCGATGCGTGGCGACCTGGTGTCGCGGCCGGTCGACGACGTGCTGCGCGAGGCCGAGCGGCTGGTGCGCGGTGGCGTGAAGGAACTGCTGGTGGTCTCGCAGGACACCTCCGCCTACGGCGTGGACCTGAAGTACGCCGAACGCGAATGGCGCGGCAAGGCGTACCAGACGCGGATGAAGGCCTTGTGCGAAGGCCTGGGCGAGCTCGATGCCTGGGTGCGCATGCACTATGTCTACCCGTACCCGCACGTCGACGACGTCGTCCCGCTGATGGCCGAGGGCAAGGTGCTGCCCTACCTGGACATCCCGTTCCAGCACGCCAGCCCGCGCATCCTCAAGCTGATGAAGCGGCCGGGTGCGGTCGACAGGACGCTGGAGCGCGTGAAGCGCTGGCGCGCGATCTGCCCGGACATCACCCTGCGTTCCACCTTCATCGTCGGCTTCCCCGGCGAGACCGACCAGGAGTTCGAGGAACTGCTGCAGTTCCTGGACCAGGCGCAGCTGGACCGCGTGGGCGCATTCGCCTATTCGCCGGTCGAGGGCGCGGCCGCGAACCTGTTGCCGGACCCGGTGCCGGAAGAGGTGAAGCAGGAACGCCTGGCGCGCTTCATGGAGAAGCAGGCGGAGATTTCCGCCGCGCGCCTGGAAGCGAAGGTCGGCACGGTGCAGCAGTGCCTGGTGGATCTGATCGAAGACGACATCGCGGTGGCGCGTTCGAAGGCCGATGCGCCTGAGATCGACGGCCTGGTGCATATCCAGAACGGCGGCGAAGCGGGCCTGCGCGTGGGCCAGTTCGTCGACGTGGAGATCACCGAGAGCGACGAACACGACCTGTTCGGCGACGCCATCGTCGCAACGGCGGGCCGGCCGCTCGACGTCAAGGTGCTGTGACCGCGCCGGCGACCGGCGCCCACGCCGGCGGTGGCCGGCGCCGCTTTGTCGCCCCCTTGCGCGAGGACGTGGATGCCGCGTCCTTCCGGCATCCCTTGTTCGAGGAATACGGCGACTTTCTCGATCTGGCGACGGCCGCGCCCTGGCCGTCGATCGAAGAGCTCAATGCGCGGATGCCGGCCTCCGGGCCCCGCTTCGTGATGCAGGATGCGGCGCTGCTCGCCGACGGGCTGCACTACGAGGCACGCCTTGCCCAGGGATGCATCGCCACGCGGCCGGAGAACTGGCACGACCTGTTCAACGCGATGGTCTGGATGCGTCACCCGGGCCTCAAGCGCGCGCTCAACCAGCAGCAATGCCGGCATATCGCCAGGATGGGGGCGCGCGAGCGCAGTCCTGCCCAGCAGGCATTGACGCAGTTCGATGAGAACGGGGTCATCGTGCAGGTGCGCGGAACGGCGCTGCTGGATCTGTGGGACTGGCACGACTGGACGGGCCTGTTCCATTCGAACGCCGCGCGCTGGCGCAGCGGCGACATCGCCGTGGTTGCGGTGGTGGGACATGCGCTGATGGAGCAGATGCTGGTGCCGGGACGTCTGCTGGTCGGCAAGTGCGTGGTCGTGCCGGGCGGTTCGCTGGATCCTGTCGCGCGCGTGGCCGCATCGATTTCGGATGGCGCCATTCTCGCCACGCCGGCCGCGCTGCGCCCGCTGCCCCTGGCCGGCATTCCGGGCTGGCACGCGGGACAGAGCGAGGCGTTCTATGCGCAGACGGATTACTTCAGGCCGCTACGCGAGGGCCGCGTGTATCCGCCACCGTGGTGAGCGTCAGCCCGCGTAGCCGACATCCACCAACACGAAGTGGGTAACGCCGCCAGGCAGTTCCACGGCGAATTCGTCGTCGATGCGCTTCTTCAGCAGCGCGCGCGCCATCGGCGAGTCGATGCTGATCCAGCCGCGGGCCGCATCGGTCTCGTCGGGGCCGACGATGCGGTAGCGCGACACCTCGCCGCTGGCGAGGTTCTCCAGTTCGACGGTGGCGCCGAAGAACACCACGTCGGGATCGCTGGGTGCCGTGTCGACCACGCGCAGCACTTCCAGGCGCTTGCTGAGATAGCGCACGCGGCGGTCGATTTCGCCCAGTTGCTTCTTGCGATAGGTGTATTCCGCGTTCTCGGAGCGGTCGCCCTCCGCCGCCGCAGCGGCCAGCGCCTTCACCACCTCCGGACGCCTGACGCGCCACAGGTCGTCCAGTTCCGCCTTGAGGCGGTCGTGGCCCGCGCGGGTGATCAGGGCGGTGCTCTTCTCGCCCGGCGGCCGCCAGCGCGACACCTCAGCGCTCCCCGGCAGCCGCGTCCGCGCGCCGCAGCGTGCGTCCGCGCGGATCCTCGACCGGCTCGATGCAGCTGCCTGAAGTGAGCACCAGCAGGTCTTCCTGGTGGATGGCGAACTCCTGCGCGGGCTGGCCGTGGTCCGGCACGAGCTGCACGCAGGTGCCGTTCCATGTCACCGACCAGCGCCCGGCGCTCACCGGCGCAGCCCGCAGGTCGTCCTGGCAGTGCGCCTGCAGGGTGTAGCGTCCGTCGGCGCGCAGGTCCAGCAGCACGTCCTGCATCACGCAGCCGGTGGATGGCAGGCTGCCGAAGAACGGACCGGCGAAGCTCGCCGGGGTCGGGTTGGCGGCGGCGGCCACCAGCGACACGGCGATGCCTGGCAGGACGAAAGGCCACTTCATGCGCATGCGATCAGCGGCGCCCGCCGAAGAGGCCGCCCAGGATGCCGCGCACGATCTGGTTGCCCAGCTTGGTGCCGATGGTGCGCGTGGTCTGCTTGGCCATTGTCTCGATCATGCCCTGGCGGCGCCTGGTGCCGAACACCGCGTCTTTGACCGACTGGCCGAAGCCGCCCGCGTCCGGATCGTCCTTCTCCGTCTTCGCCGCCGGTGCGTTGGCGGCCTGCGCCGCGGTTTCCGCGCGCTTGGCGAGCATTTCCGCGGCGGATTCGCGGTCCACCGGCGTGTCGTACTTGCCGCCGACAGGGCTGCCGTTGCGCACCTGCTGGCGCTCGGCTTCGTTGATCGCGCCCATGCGGCAGCGCGGCGGCGACACCAGCGTCTGCTGCACGGGCGATGGAATGCCCTTGTCCTGCAGCGTGGACACCAGCGCCTCGCCGGTGCCGAGCTTGGAGATGGCCTGGGCCACGTCCAGCTTCGGGTTCGGCACGAACGTTTCCGCCGCGGTCTTGACCGCCTTCTGGTCGCGCGGGGTGAAGGCGCGCAGCGCGTGCTGCACGCGGTTGCCCAACTGGCCGAGGATGTCGTCCGGCACGTCGTCGGGGAACTGCGAGCAGAAGTACACGCCCACGCCCTTGGAGCGGATCAGGCGCACCACCTGTTCGATGCGCTGCTGCAGGGCCGGCGGGGCATCGTCGAACAGCAGGTGCGCTTCGTCGAAGACGAACACCAGCTTGGGCTTGTCCAGGTCGCCGACTTCCGGCAGCGTCTCGAACAGCTCCGACAGCAGCCACAGCAGGAAGCTGGAGTACAGGCGCGGCTTCAGGATCAGCTGGTCCGCCGCCAGGATGCCGATCACGCCGCGGCCGTCGGTGTCCGTGCGCATCAGGTCGGCCAGTTCCAGTGCCGGCTCGCCGAAGAACATCTCGCCGCCTTCCTGTTCCAGCCGCAGCAGCGCGCGCTGGATGGCGCCCACCGACTGCGTGCTGACCAGGCCGTAGCTGGTGGAGATGTCCTTGCGCTCGGCGGCGACCAGGCCCAGCAGGGCGCGCAGGTCTTCCAGGTCGAGCAGCAGCAGGCCGCGGTCGTCGGCCAGCTTGAACACGATGTCCAGCACGCCGCTCTGGGTGTCGTTGAGTTCCAGGATGCGCGAGAGCAGGGTGGGGCCCATCTCGCTGACGGTGGTGCGGACCGGATGGCCCAGCCGGCCGTACAGGTCCCAGAAGATCACCGGGTTCGCGCCGGGCGCGTAGTCGGTGATGCCGATGTCCTTCGCGCGCTGCACGACCCGTTCGCTGCCGTCGCCGGCTGTCGCCAGTCCGGCCACGTCGCCCTTCACGTCGGCCATGAACACGGGCACGCCCATGCGGGAGAAACCCTCGGCCAGCGTCATCAGCGTCACCGTCTTGCCGGTGCCGGTGGCGCCGGCCACCAGGCCGTGGCGGTTGCCGAACTTCGGCTGCAGCGTGACCGGGATGTCGTCCGTGATGCCCTTGCCCAGCAGGATCGGGTCCATGTGCAACCTCGCGTGGTGATGGCGGGAATTCTAGCCGCTGGAAACCGCATGCGGGATAAAGAGATGCGACGTCCTGCCTTGCCCGCGGCGGGCGGCCAGGGCTACCCTCCCGACTCACACTCTGGATGCATGCCTGATGTCGTTTGCGGTTCCTGCCTGTCTGCGTCACTGGCCCGTCGCGGCCGCCCTGTCCCTGCTGCTGGTAGCGCCCGCCTCAATGGCGCAGCGCGTCTCGGCGCGCGATCGCGCGGCGGCGGAGGCGCTGGAACAGCGCATGGCCGCTGCGGAGAAACGCTATCGCGATGGCCTGGTGCTGGTGGCCAACAGCGATCCGCGCGGAGCGACCGAGAGCGATGCCGCGCTCGAGGACATGGAAGACGTGCTGGCGGCGTGCGTGCAGCAGCGCGGCTGCCAGGTGCCGACCCTGCTGGCCACCTACAAGCGCCTGCTGAAGGGCAATGCCGATGCGCAGGGCGCGGAGGGCGAAGGCGAGGGCGAGGCCATCGATGCGCTGGACGACGGCAGCGACCACGCGGTGCCGGTGGGCACGGCGATGCCGGAGACGGCGCGCACCGCGGCGCTGCTCAACGACCAGCGGCACGCATTCGACCGCATGGTCGAGTACAACCCGGCGGTGCAGGCCGGCATCCGCCGCTGGCTCACCGACATGCGGCCGGCATTGATCGACAGCTACGAGAACTACCAGAACATGCGCGCCGAGCTGTATCCGGCGTGGGAGCGCAGCGGCCTGCCGGAAGCGTTGCTGTTCGGCATCATGGCCAAGGAGTCCAATGGCCGGGTGCATTCCACCTCGCGCGCCGGCGCGGCGGGGCCCATGCAGTTCATGTTCCATACCGGCGCCCGTTTCGGGCTGGGCCGCGACGCCAGTGGCTTCGATACCCGCTACGACCCGTATGCCTCGGGCCAGGCCAGCGCGGACTACATGAACGAACGCATGCGCAGCCTCAACAACAACATCGAGCTGGCGCTGGCCGCCTACAACGGCGGTGAAGGGCGCGCGGCGCGCGTGTATCGCGAGAACAGCGGCCTGGGCTTCTGGGACGACGTGGTCTACAGCCAGTTCCCCGGTGAAACGCGCGACTACGTGCCCATGGTGATCGCGGCGGCGTGGCTGTTCCTGCATCCGCGCCAGTACGGCCTGGAGTTCCCGAAGGTCAACGCGCAGCCGGCACCGCTGAAACTGGCACGCGATGCCTCGCTCTACGAACTGACCATCTGCCTGGGCAACGGCGGCACCCGCGAGGGGTACATGCGCACGTTGCGCAACCTCAACCCCCGTTACCAGCCGGAAGCGTGGATCCCGGCCGGCACGACGCTGAAGGCCAATGCGCGCATCGCCGGCCTGTACGCCCGCCATTGCGTGAACGGACCGCGTGCGGAGCTTGCCCGGACGCTGGTGAGCGCCGATCCGGCCGCCGCGATCCGGCGCGGGGCACGGGCCGGCAACGTGGCCGTCGGCGACGTCACGCCGGTGGCCGGCGTTCCCACCACCGTGGCCACCGGCGAGCCCAAACCGGCCGAGCCCAAGGCCAGACAGGTACGCGAATACCGGGTGGCGAAGGGCGACACGCTGGGACGCATTTCGCAGCGTTTCCAGTGCGATCTGAAGAAGCTGGCCCGGGCCAACAAACTGAAGGCGCCGGCCTACGCCGTGCGACCGGGGCAGGAGCTGAAGCTGGAAGGCTGCGGGAAGTAGCGTGCGCCCTGCGCACGATCACGCGATGCGCGTCGCGCGCCTGCGGCCTGCCATGCATCGCCGCGACGTGCGCAGGGCGCACGCTACGGCGCGGGGCTGTTCCTTTAGCGCAGCTTGGCCAGCGCTTGACCCAACCGCACGGGTGATTCGGCTTTCAAACCTGGCGCCAGTTCGGCCACCCCCGGCGGCAGCAGCACGATGACGGTGGAGCCGTAATTGAACCTCGCCATTTCGGCAAACCGCTCCAGCGTGATGCCCTTGCCACGGTAGTCCTTGCGCGTGATCGCGCTGCCGTAGGCGGGGATTTCCTCGCCGCTCCACACGGTTTCAACGCCGGAGACCAGCAGTGCGCCCACCATCACCGACACCATGGGGCCGAAGTCGGTGTCGAAATGGCAGACCAGGCGCTCGTTGCGGGCGAACAGGCGCGGCACGCGCGCCACCGCATCGGTGCCCACGCTGAAGAGCCGTCCGGGCACGTGCACGGTTTCGCGCAGCGTGCCGGTCCATGGCATGTGCACGCGATGGTAATCGCGCGGCGACAGGTAGACGGTGGCGAACAAGCCGTTGCGGAACGGCTCGGCGGCCGCGGCGTCGCCCAGCAGTTCGGCGGCGGTGAACGACTGCCTCTTGGCCTGGAAGATGCGGCCGTCCTCGATGGCGCCGCACTGGCTGATGTGGCCGTCGGCGGGCATCAGCAGGGCGCGCGGATCGGGATCGGCCATGCGGGCGCCGGGCTTCAGCGCGCGGGTGAAGAAGGCATTGAAGCTGGGGTATGAACGCGGGTCGGGATTGGCGGCTTCGGCCAGGTCCACGTTGAACTTCCGTGTCACCGTATCGATCAGCCAGCGGCTGGTCGCGGGCGAGGTGGAATACGCCAGCCGGCGCGCCAGCGAGGACAGCAGGCGATGGGGCAGGACATACGTCAGCGACGTCAGCAGGCTCATTTCGACGAGGCCCCGGTCAGTGCGCGCATGTCGGAGGCGATCGCCTGGGGCTGGAACGGCGGCCGGATCAGGCCGGCCAGCTGGCCCTGGGGGTCGAGTACGGCGATGGCCGAGGAGTGATCCATGCTGTAGTCGTTCGGGTTCTGGTCGTAGCCCTTGCCGGGCACCTTCATGAACACGAAACCCAGCGACTTGGCGAAGTTTTCCAGCGCCGGGATGTCGGCCGTGGCCGCCAGCGTGTCGGGATGGAAGGCATGCGCGTACTCGCCGATGCGGGTGGGCGTGTCGCGCTCGGGGTCGACCGACACGAACAGCACGCGCGGGCGGGTGGAGTCCGGCAGGTCCTTCCACTGCGCCTGCGCCTGGGCCAGCTCGGCCAGGGTGGTGGGGCAGATGTCCGGACAGAAGGTGAATCCGATGAACACCAGCGTCCAGTGGCCTTTCAGCTCGCCATCGGCCAGTTGGGTGCCGTCGGACTGCCGCAGCGAGAACGGCGGCAGCGGACGCGCCTGCGGGAACAGGGTGACGGCCTGGGTGGGGGGCCATGGGGTCGCCGGCGTGACCGGGCCGAAGAATTTCTGTGCGGCCAGCAGGCCCAGGCCGGCGGCCAGCGCCAGGACGAGGATGAGGCCGATCTTCTTGTTGAACATGTGCTGGGAAGTCCCACGAGGGAGGGGCTTGGCCGTTGGACCGTGGTCGGCATGGACGGCAGGAGGAGGCCATGATACCGGGGCAGCCTCTATAATCGGCGGCACTCGCCGTTCCGGCGTCTTCCCCCGCCTTGCCATGACCGCCGACGTCGCCGCCGAACTGCATACCATCATCGACCTGATCCGCTACGGCGCCAGCCGCTTCAATGCGGCCGGACTGACCTTCGGCCACAGCTACGACAACGCCCTGGACGAGGCCTCGCACCTGGTGCTGCACACGCTGCACCTGCCGCCGGACCTGGGCCCGGCCTACGGGCAGGCGCGCGTCACCACGCCGGAGAAGGCGCAGGTGCTGGCGCTGTTCCAGCGCCGCGTGGAGGAGCGCATTCCGGTCGCGTACCTGACCGGCGAGGCCTGGTTCGCCGGCCTCAGCTTCAAGAGCGACGCGCGTGCGCTGGTACCGCGTTCGCCCATCGCCGAACTGATCGAATCGGGCTTCGAGCCCTGGCTGGGGGGCGCGAAGTGAACCGCGCCCTCGACCTGTGCACCGGCTCGGGTTGCATCGCCATCGCCATGGGCCACTACCACCCCGACTGGCAGGTCGACGGCGTGGACATCAGCGACGATGCGCTGGCGCTGGCGGCCGAAAACAAGGCGCGCCTGCACGCGGACAACGTGCATCTGGTCAAATCCGACCTGTTCGCCGGCCTGACCGGGCGCCACTACGACCTGATCGTCACCAATCCGCCCTACGTCACCAACGACGAGACCGACGCACTGCCGAAGGAATACTCCTTCGAGCCGGAGCTGGGCCTGCGCGCCGGCGACGATGGCCTGGACCTGGTGCTGAAGATCCTGCGCGATGCGCCGCTGCACCTGAGCCAGGACGGCCTGCTGATCTGCGAGGTGGGCGAGTCCGAGCATGCGCTGGTGAAGCTGCTGCCCGATGTGGAATTCGCCTGGATCGAGTTCAAGGTCGGCCAGATGGGTATCTTCGCCGTCGAATGCGCCGAGCTGATCCGCCACAACGCGCGCATCGCCGCGTTGGCCGCCGCCCGCAAATAAGGCGCCGGAACCGCCTTGCCACGCCTGCAGCGGTTGCGCCTGCAACCGTCGCGGCCCGCGTTGGCGCACTGCACAACAGGGTGGCCGGTATGCGATGCTTGAAGGCCCGGCACAGGTAGTTCCCACCCGCGGAGCGGCGCTTGAGCAGCAACAGTTTCGGAAAACTCCTCACCGTCACCACGTTCGGCGAATCGCACGGGCCGGCGATCGGCTGCGTGGTCGATGGCTGTCCGCCCGGGCTGGAGATCGCGCCCGAGGAATTCCGCCGCGACCTGGAGCGCCGCGCCACCGGCAAGTCGAGGCACACCTCCGCGCGCCGCGAGGCCGACGAGGTGGAGATCCTCAGCGGCGTGTACGAGGGCCGCACCACCGGCACGCCGGTCGCGCTGCTGATCCGCAACACCGACCAGCGCAGCAAGGACTACGCCGACATCGCGCGGCAGTTCCGCCCCGGCCACGCCGATTACACCTACTGGCAGAAGTACGGCATCCGCGACCCGCGCGGCGGCGGCCGCTCATCCGCGCGCGAAACCACCATGCGGGTGGCGGCGGGCGTGATCGCCAAGAAATGGCTGCAGCAGCGTTACGGCGTGAGCGTGCGTGGTTACCTGTCGCAGCTGGGACCGATCACGCCCGAGGGCTTCGACTGGAATGCGGTGGAGGACAACCCGTTCTTCTGGCCGCATGCGGCGCAGGTACCGGCGCTGGAAGCCTACATGGATGCGCTGCGCAAGTCGGGCGATTCCATCGGCGCGCGCGTCAATGTCGTCGCCGACGGCGTGCCGGCGGGGTGGGGCGAACCGATCTACGGCAAGCTGGACGGCGAGCTCGCCGCCGCGCTGATGAGCATCAACGCGGTGAAGGGGGTGGAGATCGGCGACGGCTTCGCCGCGGTCGCCCAGAAGGGCACCGAGCATCGGGACCTGATGACGCCCGAAGGCTTTCTGTCCAACCATGCCGGCGGCATCCTCGGCGGCATTTCCACCGGCCAGCAGGTCACCGCCTCCATCGTGCTGAAGCCGACCTCCAGCCTGCGCCTGCCGGGCGCGACGGTGGACGTGGACGGCCATACCGTGGACGTCGTCACCACCGGACGGCACGACCCCTGCGTGGGCATCCGCGCCACGCCCATCGCCGAGGCGATGATGGCGCTGGTGCTGATGGACCAGGCGTTGCGCCATCGCGCGCAGTGCGGCGATGTCGGCGATGTGCCGCCCCACGTTCCCGGCAGCGTCGATGGCTGAGCTGCGGCCGCGCGTCTGGGTGTCGCAGCCGCTGTTCGACGACATCGTCGGGCGGCTGGCGGCGCATTTCGACGTGCGGGCTACGGCCGACGTGACCGAACACAGTCCCGAGGCCATCGCCGAAGCGCTGCGCGGCAGCACCGGCGCGCTGGTGACCTTGAACGAACGCATCGGCCCCCGGGAAATCGCCGGTGCGGAGCAGCTGCGCGCCATCGCCAACGTCGGCGTGGGCTACAACAACCTGGATGTCGCGGCGCTGACGCAGGCCGGTATCGTCGCGACCAACACCCCGGACGTGCTGACCGAGACCACCGCCGATTTCGGTTTCGCCCTGCTGATGGCCACCGCGCGCCGCATCACCGAGGCCGAACGCTGGCTGCGCGACGGCCAGTGGCGGCAGTGGTCGTTCGGTACGCTGCTGGGTGCGGACCTGCACGGCAGCACGCTGGGCATCGTCGGCATGGGCCGGATCGGGCAGGGGATCGCCCGCCGTGCACGCGGCTTCGGCATGCGCGTGCTGTACCACAACCGCAGCCGCCTGCCAGAGCTCGTCGAGCGTGAGTGCGGCGCGACCTATGCCGGCTTCGACGATCTGCTGGTCCAGGCCGACCACGTGATCCTGGTGTTGCCTTACTCGCCGCAGGTCCACCACCTGGTCGATGCCGCGGCGCTGGCGAAGATGAAGCCCACCGCCACGCTGGTGAACATCGCCCGTGGCGGGCTGGTCGATGAAGCCGCGCTGGCCGATGCGCTGGCCGGCGGCCGCCTCGCTGCCGCCGGCCTGGACGTGTACGAGGGCGAACCCGCCGTGCGTCCGGAACTGCTGGCCCTGCGCAACGTGGTGCTGACCCCGCACATCGCCAGTGCCAGCCTGGCCACGCGCCGCGCCATGGTGTCGCTGGCGGTGGACAACCTGATCGCCGCGCTGGGCGAAGGGCCGGACGCGGGCCATCCGCCGTCGCCGGTCAATCCGGACGCGCTGGCTACCGCCTCGACCATCAACACCATCATCGCCAAACGACAGGGAGCCTGAGGCACGTCCGCAGGTTCCCCGAACACAGCCTCCCTGTCCGCTGTCTTCAACCGAAATCTTTCGCGAATCCTTTCCATGAGCAACCAGAACCGTAGCTTCACCGTCGCTGTCGTCGGCGCCACCGGCGCCGTCGGCGAAACCATGTTGTCCATCCTGGCCGAACGCCACTTTCCGGTCGGCAAGCTCGTCCTGCTGGCCTCGGCGCGTTCGGCCGGCACCCAGGTCGATTTCAAGGGCCAGAAGGTCGACGTGCTCGACCTGGAAACCTTCGACCCGACCGGCGTGGACATCGCCCTGTTCTCGGCTGGCGGCAGCGTATCGAAGGAATACGCGCCGAAGTTCGCCGCCGCCGGTGCGGTGGTGATCGACAACTCCTCCACCTTCCGCTACGACGCCGACGTGCCGCTGGTGGTGTCCGAGGTCAATCCGCACGCGGCGAAGCACCGTCCGCGCGGCATCATCGCCAACCCCAACTGCTCGACCATGCAGCTGATGCCGGTGCTGGCGCCGATCCACCGCGAGTACGGCATCGAGCGCATCAACGTGGCCACCTACCAGTCGGTGTCGGGGGCCGGCCGTTCCGGCCTGGAGGAACTCGGTCGCCAGACCGCGCAGTTGCTGGCCTTCCAGGACATCGAGCCGAAGAAGTTCCAGGCGCAGATCGCCTTCAACCTGATCCCGCACATCGACGAGTTCCAGCCCAACGGCTACACCAAGGAAGAGATGAAGCTGGTCTGGGAGACCCGCAAGATCCTCGAGGACGACAGCATCCAGGTCAATCCCACCGCCGTGCGCGTGCCGGTGTTCTACGGGCACTCCGAGGCCGTCAACATCGAGACCAGGAAGAAGATTTCGCCGGAACAGGCCCGTGAACTGCTGCGCGCCGCGCCCGGCGTGGAAGTCGTCGACGAGCCCAGGGCGGGCGGCTATCCGACGCCGGTCACCCATGCCTCGGGTCGCGACCCGGTGTTCGTCGGCCGCATCCGCGAGGACTTCTCGCATCCGCGCGGCCTCAACCTGTGGGTGGTGGCCGACAACATCCGCAAGGGCGCGGCCCTGAACGCCGTGCAATTGGCCGAACTGGTGGCGAACGGCGGCTGAGCGGCTATAGTCGTGCCCGGGAAACATGGGGAAGGGCCGTGAAACCGAAGCACAGACCTCGGACGGCAGCACTCCGCCTGGCCGGCATGATCGGGCTGGGGCTGGCATTGCTGAGCAATGCCGCCCTCGCGCTCGGCCTGGGGGAGATCAAGGTCAAATCGCAACCCGGCCAGCCGCTGCTGGCCGAGATCCCGATCATTTCCAGCGAGCCGGGCGAGCTGGAACAGCTGCGTGCGCGCCTGGCCTCGCCGGTGACGTTCGAGCGCGTCGGCCTGCCGCGCCCGCAGGGCCTGGTCAACGAACTGGACTTCAGCGTCGCGCTGGATGAAGCCGGACGCCCGGTGGTGCGC
The DNA here is from genome assembly GCF_022965755.1 of Pseudoxanthomonas sp. F37. NCBI lineage: Bacteria > Pseudomonadati > Pseudomonadota > Gammaproteobacteria > Lysobacterales > Lysobacteraceae > Pseudoxanthomonas > Pseudoxanthomonas sp. F37. The sequence goes on from NZ_CP095187.1 coordinate 1,508,419, forward strand.
GTCACCAGCCGCACGCCGGTGGACGTGCCGGCGGTCAATTTCCTGATCGAAGTGGACTGGGGCCAGGGCCGGCTGGTGCGCGAGTACTCCGCGCTGGTCAGCGCGCCGGGCACGCTGGCGGCGGCCGGACAACCCGTGATCGATGCGCCGGCCGCCGCGCCGGCGGACACCATCGCGCGCCCGGTCGCGCCTGCCGTGGCCACCGTGCCGGAACCCGCGCCGGCCGAGCAGGCGCCACCGCCCGCGCCCACGCGTCCGGCGCCCGTGCCTTCTTCGCCGGCACCTGCGGTCGCGGCCACGCCGCCCGCGCAGGTCGCAGCGGGCGATGCGCTGGCGCCCGTGCGCCGCGGGCAATCGCTGTCGCAGGTCGCGGCGCCGCTGGCGCGCGCGCAGGGCTACACCCTGGACCAGGCGATGGTCGCGCTGCTGCGCGCCAACCCCGAAGCCTTCATCAACGGCAACATCAATCTGCTCAAGCAGGGCGCGGTGCTGCGCGTGCCGGAGTCGGCCCAGGCGCAGGCCATCCTCGAGGACGAAGCCGCCGCCCTGGTGCGCAGCCAGATCGCCGAGTGGCGACGCGCGCGCGCGCCCATTCCGCAGCCGGCCGCCGTGGTGGACCCGGCGCCTGCGGCGACCGCCGCGCCGTCGGCACCGCCCGCGCCCGTGGCCGGCGCGCGCCTGGAAATCGCTCCCGCGGCCACTGGCACGTCGGGTTCTGGAACGCAGTCCGGCGTGAGCGCCGGCGGTGAGGGCGAGATGTTGGCGAACGAACAGTTGCAGCAGTCGAAGGAAGACCTGGCCGCGCGCGAAGCCGAGGTGCAGGAACTGCGCTCGCAGGTGGCGGAACTGGAAAAGCTCAAGGCCCAGCAGGAGAAGCTGCTGGCCATGAAGGACAGCGACCTGGCCGCCGCACAGCAGCGCCTGGCGCAGGCCAATGGCGGCGAAGGCGGCATCCCGGTCTGGGCGTGGGCGGGCTTCGGCCTGCTGTTCGTCGGCGCACTGGCGTGGGGCTTCGCCCAGCGCCGCCAGCGAACGTCGCCAGCGCCGGTGCCGCGCAATCCGGTGTTCGGCCATGCGCCGGCGGACAGCCGGGCCGCGGAACTGGCCGCGGCGATGCCGCAGGCGGCCACGCCCGACGCCGAGCCCGCCCCCAGTCCCGTGCTGGAGCCGGCGGTCAGCGTACCGGTCGCCGCCGCGCCGAAGTCGCCGCCGAAACCTGCGCCCGCGGTGGGCCCCACCTGGCATGCCGGCAGCGGCCCAGCGCCTGCCGCTGCGCCGGCATCGCCGCAGCCGCCTGCCGGTCGTGATCGACTGGAACTGGCCGTGGCCTACCTGGACCTGGGCGATGTGGCGACCGCACGCGACCTGTTGAACGAGGTCGTGGCCGGCCAGGACGCGACGGCGCGCGACGAGGCGCTGCAACTGCTGCGCGAGATCGGATGACGGGCGCGGAGTGATGTCGTGACGCGCTATGCGCTGGGCGTCGAGTACGACGGCGGCGGTTTCCTGGGATGGCAGCGGCTGAGCAAGTCCGGCACGCCGGACGACACCACCACCGTGCAGGCGGCGCTGGAGAACGCGCTGTCGTCGGTGGCCGATGCCCAGGTGGACACGGTCTGCGCCGGCCGCACCGATGCCGGGGTGCACGCGCAATGCCAGGTGGTCCACTTCGACAGCGACGCCGCGCGCACGCCGCGCGGCTGGTTGCTGGGCGCCACCGCGCGCCTGCCCCCCGCGGTCTGCGTGCGCTGGTGCCAGCCGGTGGCCGGTGATTTCCATGCGCGCTTCTCTGCGCGCGCGCGGCGCTATCGCTACACGCTGGTGAACCGGTTGGCGCGGCCGGCGCTGGAGCGCCAGTACCTGAGCTGGGAAAAGATGCCGCTGGACGCCGACGCCATGCACCGCGCCGCCCAGGTGCTGGTGGGCGAGAACGATTTCAGCGCGTTCCGCACCGTGCACTGCCAGTCGCCGCACGCCATGCGCAACCTGCACGCGATCTCGGTCGAGCGCCAGGGCGAGCGCGTGGTCGTCCAGGTGCAGGCCAATGCGTTCCTGCACCACATGGTGCGCAACATCGTGGGTTCGCTGCTGGTGGTGGGGCGTGGCGAACGGCCGGAGGGCTGGATCGGCGAACTGCTGGCGGGCCGCGACCGCACCGTCGCCGGGCCGACGGCGCCGCCCGATGGGCTGGTGTTCGTCAGTCCACTGTATCCGGCCGAATGGGGCCTGCCGTCGGAAGTGACCCTGCCTGCCGCCATGGGCTGAGCCGCCGGGTTACCCTTGCGCCATGCATACGCGCATCAAGTTCTGCGGGCTGACCCGCGCCGAGGATGTCCGCTTGGCGGTGGAACTGGGCGCGGACTACATCGGCCTGGTGTTCGCGCCGCGCAGCCCCCGTCGGCTGCTGCTGGGCCAGGCGCGCATGCTGCGCGAGCTGGTGCCGGAGGAAATCGGCGTGGTGGCGCTGGTGATGGACAACCCGCGCAACGAGATCGACCAGATCATCGAATCCCTGCAGCCGGACCTGTTGCAGTTCCACGGCGCCGAGGACGATGCGTTCGCCGGTTCGTTCCCGCGGCCGTTCTGGAAGGCGATCGCGATGGGCGGGCAGGACGGGGGCGCCTTCGCCAGCCTGGCGGCCTATCCCAGCGCGAGCGGCTTTCTTTTCGACGGCCACGGGGCGGGCGAGCAGGGTGGCAGCGGGCAACGGTTCGACTGGCGGCAGATGCCGGCGGTCAGCGACCGGCCATGCCTGCTGGCCGGCGGCCTGTCGCCCGACAATGTCGGGCTTGCGCTGCGCACTGCGCGTCCGTGGGGCGTGGATGTGTCCAGCGGCATCGAGACCGCGCCCGGCGAGAAGGATCCGGAGAAGATGCGACGCTTCGTCGATGCGGTCCGCACCGCCGACACCCGCGGCTAGCCCGCGGACAGCAGGTCGCGGCGCAGCCAGTCGGCCAGCAGGGGGATGCGCGCATCCGGATTGCCGCGCGCGGCGCACAGCGCCCAGGTTCCGCCGGTGTCGGCGAACCCCCAGGGCGCGACCAGGCGCCCGCTGTCCAGGTCGGCCTGTACCAGTTCTCTGGGTGCGATGGCGACGCCCAGGCCGGCGGCCGCCGCCTCCAGCAGATAGGTCAGGTGATCGAAACCGGTGCCCAGGCGCGGTGCGTCCGTCAGCTGCTGCGACGCCAGCCAGCGCGGCCAGGCCTGCGGCCGCGAGGCGGTGTGCAGCAGCGGTTCGTCCAGCAGCGCGCGCGGCGGACCCTTGCGCAAGGCGTCGAACCGTGCGTGACGGGGGCTGAGCACCGGGCCGATCCGCTCGGGCGCCAGCGGCCAGACCTGCCATCCCGGGGGCCACGGCGCTTCGCCCAGGAACAGGGCGGCATCCAGCCCCGCGGCCGCGAGGTCCATCGCGCCTTCCTGCGCGGACAGATGGAGGGTCAGGTCGGGCAGGTCCGCCGCCAGGCGCTCCAGGCGGGGAATGACCCAGCGCGCCAGCAGGCTGCCCGGGCAGCCAAGCACCAGTGCCGGCGCGCGCGGACCGCGCTGCAACGCGGTCCAGCCCGCCTGCAGCACGCCGAACGCTTCGCCCGCACTGTCGCGCAGGCGATGGCCATCGCCCGTCAGGGCCAGGCCCCGCCCGTCGCGGACGAACAGCGGACGGCCCAGCGCGTCTTCGAGCGCGCGGATATGCCGGCTGACGGCACCATGGGTGACGTGCAGCTCGGTGGCGGCCTGGCTGACGCTGCCCAGGCGGGCCGCGGCCTCGAAGGCACGAAGGGCATTCAACGAAGGCAGGGAGCGGCTCATTCTGTGAGTTTAACTCACGGGTTTGTCCGGAATAGTCGGTTTTCGCGGAGATGACGGTGCGATAACGTGAGGCATCGCTTCCCCGGAACCTCGCCATGCAGCCCGTCACCGACTTCCACGCCTACCCGGACGCCCGCGGCCACTTCGGCCGTCACGGCGGGCGCTTCGTCGCCGAAACCCTGATCGGTCCGCTGCAGGAACTGGCCGCCGCCTACGACACCGCCCGCGTCGATCCGGCCTTCATCGCCGCCTTCGACAAGGACCTGAAGCATTACGTCGGCCGGCCCAGCCCGATCTATCACGCCGAGCGCCTGAGCCGCGAAGTCGGCGGCGCGCAGATCCTGCTCAAGCGCGAGGACCTGAACCACACCGGCGCGCACAAGATCAACAACACCATCGGACAGGCGCTGCTGGCCAGCCGCATGGGCAAGAAGCGGATCATCGCCGAGACCGGCGCCGGCCAGCATGGGGTGGCCAGCGCCACCGTCGCCACCCGGCTGGGGCTGGAATGCGTGGTCTACATGGGCGCTACCGACATCGAGCGCCAGAAGATCAACGTCTACCGGATGAAGCTGCTCGGCGCGACCGTGGTGCCGGTGACCAGCGGTTCGGCCACGCTGAAGGATGCGCTGAACGAGGCCATGCGCGACTGGGTGACCCACGTGCACGACACGTTCTACATCATCGGCACCGTCGCCGGCCCGGACCCGTATCCGCGCATGGTGCGCGACTTCAACGCCGTGGTCGGCCGCGAGGCGAGGGCGCAGATGCTGGCCGACTACGGCCGCCTGCCGGACGCCATCACCGCCTGCGTCGGCGGCGGCAGCAACGCGATCGGCCTGTTCCACGCCTTCCTCAACGACGCCAGCGTGCGCATCGTCGGTGCCGAGGCCGCCGGCGACGGCATCGGCACCGGTCGCCATGCGTCTTCGCTGTCCGCCGGCCGCGTCGGCGTGCTGCATGGCAACCGCACCTACGTGATCTGCGACGACGACGGGCAGATCATCGAGACCCACTCCATCTCCGCCGGCCTGGATTACCCGGGCGTCGGTCCGGAGCACGCCTTCCTGAAGGACAGCGGGCGCGCCGAGTACGTCGGTGTCACCGACGAGGAAGCGCTGGCCGCGTTCCATCGCCTGACCCGCACCGAGGGCATCCTGCCGGCGCTGGAGTCCAGCCACGCGGTCGCCCAGGCGATCAAGCTGGCGCGCGAACTGCCCAAGGACCACCTGGTGCTGTGCAATCTGTCCGGCCGTGGGGACAAGGACGTGCACACCATCGCCGCCCGCGAGGGGATCAGCCTGTGAGCCGCTTCGAAGCCAAGTTCGCCCAACTCACGGCCGCCGGCCGCAAGGCCCTGGTCCCGTTCATCACCGCCGGCGATCCGTCGCTGGAATCCACGGTCCCGGTGATGCATGCGCTGGTCGATGCGGGTGCGGATGTCATCGAACTGGGCGTGCCTTTTTCCGACCCGATGGCCGACGGCCCGGTCATCCAGCGCAGCTCCGAACGCGCGCTGGCCCGCGGCGCGGGCCTGCGCTACGTGCTGGAGGCGGTGGAGGTGTTCCGCCAGCAGGATGACACCACGCCCATCGTGCTGATGGGCTACCTGAACCCGATCGAGATCCACGGGGCGGAGCGCTTCGCCCGCGAGGCGGTCGCCGCCGGTGTGGATGGCGTGTTGCTGGTGGACCTGCCGCCGGAAGAAGCCGAGGAGACCCGTGCGGTGTTCAACCGGGAGGGGCTGGCCCTGATTGCGCTGGCATCGCCGACCACCTCGTCCGAGCGCCTGCGGATGCTGTGCGGGACCGCGCAGGGCTACCTGTACTACGTCAGTTTCGCCGGGGTGACCGGCGCCTCCGAGCGATTGGATGCGACCGCGGCCGGCGAACGCCTGAAGCTGCTGCGGGGAGCCTCCCGCGCGCCCGTGGTGGCCGGATTCGGCATCAAGGACGCCGACAGCGCCCGCGCGATGGCGGCCGATGCCGACGGCGTGGTGGTGGGCAGCGCGCTGGTGGCCGCGCTGGCGGAAGCCGGCGATGAAGCGCCCGCGCGCGCGGCGGCGTTCCTGGCGCCGTTGCGGGCGGCGCTGGACGGCTGAGCCACCGTACGGTCGTGCATGGACGACTGAGCTAAACTGCCGCGCTAATCCATTGGGCCCCTCCCGGGGCAGGCAGCAAGACCACGCATGAGCTGGCTCAGCAAACTGATGCCCTCCGGCATCCGCACCGAGGGCAACGCGGGCAGGAACAAACGCAGCGTCCCCGAGGGTTTGTGGGAAAAATGCGACCGCTGCGGCGCGGTGCTCTACCGCCCGGAGCTGGAAGAGAACCTGGAAGTCTGCCCCAAGTGCAGCTTCCACATGCCGATCCGCGCCCGTGCCCGGATGGCGGCGCTGTTCGACCCCGGCAGCACCCGCGAGATCGGCGCCGCGCTGGGCCCGACCGACGTGCTGAAGTTCAAGGACCAGAAGAAGTACGCCGACCGCATCAAGGCCGCGCAGAAGAGCACCGGCGAGCGCGATGCGCTGATCACCCTGCAGGGCACGTTGAAGGGCCGCGACCTGGTCGCCAGCGCCTTCGATTTCGCCTACATGGGCGGTTCCATGGGCTCGGTGGTGGGCGAGCGCTTTTCGCTGGGCGCCGAGCGCGCGCTGGAAATCGGTTCGCCGTTCGTGTGCTTCTCCGCCAGCGGCGGCGCGCGCATGCAGGAAAGCCTGTTCTCGCTGATGCAGATGGCCAAGACCTCGGCCGCGCTGGGCAGGCTGCGCGAGGCCGGCCTGCCCTACATCTCGGTGATGACGCACCCCACCACCGGCGGCGTGTCGGCCAGCTTCGCGATGCTGGGCGACATCAACCTGGCCGAGCCGGAAGCGCTGATCGGCTTCGCCGGCCCGCGCGTGATCGAACAGACCGTGCGCGAGACCCTGCCGGAAGGCTTCCAGCGGTCGGAGTTCCTGGTGGCGCACGGCGCCATCGACCAGATCTGCGACCGTCGCGAGTTGCGTGACCGGCTGGCCGACCTGCTGGCGTTGCTGATGAGACAGCCCAAGCCGCAGGACAGCGAACTGGTGACCGCATGAGCCGCAAATACTTCGGTACCGACGGCATCCGTGGGCGCGTCGGCACCAGCCCCATCTCCGCCGATTTCGTGCTGCGCCTGGGCAACGCCCTGGGGCGCGTGCTGTGCGAGAAGGCGGGCGATGCGCGTCCGGTGGTGGTGATCGGCAAGGACACCCGCATCTCCGGCTACATGTTCGAAGCCGCGCTCGAGGCCGGGCTGGTGGCCGCAGGCGCCGACGTGCAGCTGATGGGACCCATGCCCACGCCGGCGGTGGCGTTCCTGACGCGCACGCTGGGTGCCGATGCCGGCATCGTGATAAGCGCATCGCACAACCCGCATTACGACAACGGCATCAAGTTCTTTTCCGCCGAGGGCGAGAAGCTGGACGATGCGACGGAGCTGGCCATCGAGGCCGCGCTCGACGCACCGTTCTTCACCGCCGAATCCGAGAAGCTGGGCAAGGCGATCCGCACGCGCGACGCGGTCGGCCGCTACATGGAATTCTGCAAGGCCAGCGTGCCGCGCCGTTTCGACCTGAAAGGCCTGAAGGTGGTGCTGGACTGCGCGCACGGCGCCACGTACCACATCGCGCCGCTGCTGTTCCGCGAACTGGGTGCCGACGTGGTCACCATCGGTGCCGAGCCCAACGGCGTCAACATCAACGACGGCGTCGGCTCCATGCACGTGGAGAACCTGGCCGCCAAGGTGCGCCAGACCGGCGCCCGCCTGGGCATCGCCTTCGATGGCGACGGCGACCGCGTGCTGATGGCCGACGGAGCCGGCACGCCGGTGGATGGCGACCAGCTGATCTACCTGCTGGCGCGCGACTGGCAGGCCAGCGGGCGGTTGCGCGGGCCGGTGGTCGGCACGCTGATGACCAACTACGGCCTGGAGCGCGCACTGGCCCAGCTGGAAATCCCGTTCGTCCGCACCAAGGTGGGCGACCGCTACGTGCACCAGGCGCTGGTCGAAGGAAATGCGGTGCTGGGCGGCGAAGCCTCCGGCCACCTGCTGTGCCTGGACCGCACCACCACCGGCGATGCCATCATCGCCGCACTGCAGGTGCTGGAAGCCCTGCGCCGCCGCCGGCAGACGTTGCGCGAGGCCCTGGACGGGCTGACCATGCTGCCGCAGAAGACCGTCAACGTGAAGCTGGCCAACGGCAGCCGGCCGACCGAGGCCGCCAGCGTGCAGGCGGCGCTGGCGCAGGCGCAGGCGGCGGTGTCCGGGCGCGGTCGTGCGTTCCTGCGTCCCTCCGGTACCGAGCCGGTCGTGCGCGTCACGGTGGAAGCCGATGACGATGCGCTGGTGAAGAGCACGCTGGAAACGCTCGCCGAGGCCGTGCGCGCCGCCGCGGCGGCTTGAGCCGGATCAATGAACTTCCGGCGCGGCGATGGTCCCATGGCCTCCCGCGCCTTTTCCCTGTTGGAGCAGATTGCATGAGTGCCCGAATCCCCACCCTGGACATCACCCGTTTCGATACCGACCGGGATGCATTCGTCGCCGAGCTCGGTGCGGCCTATCGCGAATGGGGCTTCGCCGGCATCCGCAACCACGGCATTCCGCAGGCGCGCATCGATGCCGCGTACGACGTGTTCAAGCGCTTCTTCGCCCTGCCGGAGGAAGTGAAGAAGCAGTACCACGTGCCCGGTGGCGGCGGCGCGCGCGGCTACACGCCGTTCGGCGTGGAGACCGCGAAGGACTCCAAGCATTTCGACCTGAAGGAGTTCTGGCACATCGGCCGCGAGATTCCCGACGATTCGAAATACCGCGACGTCATGCCGCCAAACCTGTGGCCGGCGGAAGTTCCGGGTTTCAGGGAACACGGCTACGGCCTGTACCAGGCGCTGGACCAGCTGGGTTCGCGCGTGCTGTCGGCGCTGGCCCTGCACATCGGCCTGCCGGAGGATTACTTCGCCGACAAGACCGACTCGGGCAACTCGATCCTGCGCCCGATCCATTACCCGCCGATCACCGCCGACGACATCCCCAACGTGCGCGCCGGTGCGCACGAGGACATCAACCTGATCACGCTGCTGGTAGGGGCCAGCGCGGCCGGGCTGGAAGTGCGCTCCAAGCAGGGCGAGTGGGTACCGTTCACCTCCGATGCCGACACCATCGTGGTCAACATCGGCGACATGCTGCAGCGCCTGACCAACCACGTGTACCCGTCCACCACGCATCGCGTGACCAATCCGCCGGGCGAACAGGCGCGCCAGCCGCGTTACTCGGTACCGTTCTTCCTGCACCCGAACCCGGACTTCCTGATCGACGTGCTGCCGTCCACGGTCACGGCCGACAATCCGAAGCGCTATCCGGAGGCGATCACCGCGCAGGGGTACCTGGAAGAGCGCCTGCGCGAGATCAAGCTGAAGTAGCTGAAGCGCCGTGATGGGTGATTCGGGAGGCGTGATGGGCAACCGCCAGAGCAGCAGCGAAGCGGTCAAGCGTGGCGCTCTGCTCCGACGGATCACCCGTCACGAATCACCCGTCGCGAATCACTAATCACGAATCACGAATCACTAATCACTAATCACGAATCACGAATCACTAATCACTAATCACGAATCACTAATCACGAATCACGAATCACGAATCACGGGTTCGCGGGTTCGCGGCGCGTGCGCTCCTAAAGGGGGCGTACGCGCCGCGAACCTCTGGCCATCAGGCCCATCGCCACGCGGTGCGGCAGCAGCTTCACGATGGCGTGCATCAACCGGTAGCGCCAGCCGGGAATCACCAGGATGTCGCCGCGCTCGTTGCCTTCGATGCCGGCGCGCGCCACCTCCGTCGCCTGCAGCCACATCGTCGGCGATACCCGCATGCGCGACCGGGTGCCGGTGACGTCATGGAATTCGGAATAGGTGAAGCCCGGGCACAGCGCGGTCACGTGGACCCCGTGGTCGGCGTTCTCCAGTGCCAGCGCCTCGCTGAACTTCAGCAGGAAGCTCTTGGCCGGTGCGTACAGGGTCTGCCCGTCGGCGGCCGGCATCAGCGCGGCGAACGAGGCCACGTTGAGGATACGCCCGCGACCGTCGGCGCGGATCGACGGCAGTAGCCGCCAGGTCAGTTCGCAGATGGCGGTCGTCATCACCTGCAGGAAGGCCGCATGGTCGGCCCAGTCGCTGCTGCGGTAGCGTCCCGGCATGCCGTAGCCGGCGTTGTTGACCAGGATGCGGACCCTCACCCCGCGCCGGTCCAGTTCCTCCACCAGTGCGGCCGGTGCGGCGGGATGGGCCAGGTCGGCGGCCACCACCTCCACCGCCACCTGCACCCGCAGTTCCTCCGCCAGGGCCTGCAACCGGTCCGCGCGCCGGGCGGTCAGCACCAGCGGCACGCCCCGGCGCGCATACTCGCGTGCGATCCGCTCGCCGATACCGCTGGAAGCGCCGGTCACCAGGGCGTAGCCGGGAAGCGGGGCAGGGGAGGCAGACGGCATGCGGGAGGCCTGTGCGGACATGGAAGCGGGAAAGATAGCGCGGCCGGTAGGTGCCCCGCCCAACATCGGCTAGACTGCGCGGCCCCGAACTGGACAGGAATTGGTCTTATGCGTCGCAAGCTCGTGGCCGGCAACTGGAAGCTCCATGGCACCCGTCAGTTCGCCACGGCACTGATGGACGAACTGGTCGCGGGCCTGCCGCTGGAGGGCGTGGACCTGCTGGTCCTGCCGCCGCTGCCCTATCTGGGCGAACTGATCCAGGACTACGGCGACCGTGGCGTGGCTTTCGGCGCGCAGGACGTCAGCAGCAACGAGAAGGGCGCCTATACCGGCGAAGTCTCGGCGTCCATGCTGGTCGACGTGGGCGCGCGCTATGGCCTGGTGGGCCATTCCGAGCGCCGGCAGTACCACAACGAGAGCAGCGAATTCGTGGCCCGCAAGTTCGTCGCGGCCAAGCACGCGGGCCTGATCCCGGTGCTCTGCGTGGGCGAGACCGAACAGCAGCGGCGGGACGGGCAGACCGAGTTCCGCATCCTCAAGCAACTGGAAGCCGTGTTCGACCTGGCCGGCCCGCGGGCCTTCGATCGTGCCGTCATCGCCTACGAGCCGGTCTGGGCCATCGGCACCGGGCTGACCGCCACCCCGGCCCAGGCGCAGGCCGTGCATGCCTTCATCCGTGGCGAAGTGGCCGCGCGCGATGCTAGAATCGCCGATTCGTTGCCCCTCCTGTACGGGGGCAGCGTCAAGCCCGACAACGCCGCGGAACTGTTCTCGCAGCCCGATGTCGATGGAGGGCTGGTGGGCGGTGCTTCGCTGGTCGCCCGGGATTTCCTGGCCATCGCGCGAGCGGCGGCCGGCCGGGGCTGACCCCGGCAAGACCGGCTCCCCAGGGGCCCGACGACTCAACCGGTTGAGACTGATTCCAAATGTGGATGCTGATCCTGAATGTGGTGTACGTGCTGGTGGCCATCGCCATCATCGCGCTGGTGCTGATGCAGCGCGGCTCCGGTGCCCAGGCGGGCTCCGGCTTCGGCGCGGGCGCCTCCGGCACGGTGTTCGGCGCGCGCGGCGCGTCCAATTTCCTCTCCAAGAGCACCAAGTGGCTGGCCATCGCGTTCTTCGGCATCAGCCTGTTCATGGCCTGGTATGCCACGCACAGCGCGCGTCCGGCCGCACAGCAGAACCTGGGCGTGATGTCGCAGCTGCCTGCCGCGCCCCAGGCGCCGGTGGGTGAACTGCCCAAGCCGTCCACCGTGCCCAGCACGCCGATCCAGCCGACGCCCGCCGCGCCGGCCGGCGCTGCCCCCGCTGCGCCGCAGCAGGCCGCGCCCGCGGGCGAACAGGCTCCGGTGACGCCACCGCAGGGCGGCTGAGCCCGGATACAATGGCGGGGCGCGAAGAGCGCCACGCAGGTTTCAATGCCCAGGTGGCGGAATTGGTAGACGCACTACCTTGAGGTGGTAGCGACGAAAGTCGTAGGGGTTCGAGTCCCCTCTTGGGCACCATCACCGGCGCGTCCGCGGCAACGCGGTCGCGCCACGAAAAACCCGCCTTGAGGCGGGTTTTTTCTTTCGTCCGCGCGCGGCGAAAGCGCGGGTAATCGTTTACTACCTAGTTCACCAACCGTTACAATCCCGCCGATTCATCGGATGCCCGGTACGTGTTGCGGAAGGGCGTCCGCGGAAGCTGGGCCGGGCGGTTTCGCCGCGGGCCGGTCGCGGCACGCGACGCGGCCAGGCGGGCGATCGAACCCCATGCATGCCGGACCGCGCCCCCGCGCGTCGGCGGATAGGACAAGAAGAGACAAGCGAGTGCTGGCCAACTACCTGCCCACCCTGTTGTTCCTGATCGTCGCCACCGGCATCGGCATCGCGCTGATGGTGGCCGGACGCTTCCTGGGCCCGCGTCGCCCCGACGCGCAGAAGCTGTCCCCGTACGAATGCGGCTTCGAGGCCTTCGAGGACGCGCGCATGAAGTTCGACGTGCGCTACTACCTGATCGCCATCCAGTTCATCGTGTTCGATCTGGAAATCATCTTCATTGTTCCGTGGACGCTGGTGTTCCAGGAGCTGGGCCCGCGTGCGCTGGTCACGATGGGCCTGTTCGTGGGCATGCTGTTCCTCGGCTTCGTTTACGTTTGGAAGAAGGGAGCGCTCGAATGGGAGTGATCCAGACCGTCGACCGTCTGATGAACAACCCGATCCCGGAAGGGCGGGTGGACGACATCCTGCGCCCCGAAGGCGACAACCCGCTGCTGGAAAAGGGCTACGTGACCACCAGCGTCGATGCGCTGATGAACTGGGCGCGCACCGGTTCGATGTGGCCGATGACGTTCGGCCTGGCCTGCTGCGCGGTGGAGATGATGCACGCCGGCACCTCGCGCCTGGACCTGGACCGTTACGGCGTGGTGTTCCGCCCGTCGCCGCGCCAGTCGGACGTGATGATCGTGGCCGGCACGCTGGTCAACAAGATGGCCCCGGCGCTGCGCAAGGTCTACGACCAGATGCCCGACCCCAAGTGGGTCATCTCGATGGGCAGCTGCGCCAACGGCGGCGGCTACTACCACTACTCGTACTCCGTCGTGCGCGGTTGCGACCGCGTGGTGCCGGTGGACGTGTACGTGCCCGGTTGCCCGCCCACCGCCGAGGCGCTGGTGTACGGCATCCTGCAGTTGCAGAAGAAGATCTGGCGCACGCAGACCATCGCGCGCTGATCCGTCTCCCCCCGATCCCTTTCCAGAGCACGCCACGCCCCATGGCTGAGCAAGCTGCAAACTTCACCGACCGGTTGCGCGCGCGCTTCGCCGACGCGACGGTCAGCGTCGCCGAGCCGCGCGGCGAAATCACCCTTGAAGTGCCGTCCGCGTCCTGGCACGCCGTGGCGCTGGCCCTGCGCGACGAGTTCGGCTTCGAGCAGGCCGTCGACATCAGCGGCGTGGACTACCTGGGCTACGGCAGCGCCGAGTGGGATACCGCCGACGTGTCGTCCGAGGGCTTCAGCCGTGGCGTCGAGGGCTTCGGTCCGGGCCGCTTCAACTGGGAGCAGCGTCCGCGCGACGCCGCCCGCCCCAACCGCTTCGCCGTGGTGCTGCACCTGCTGTCGTACCAGCACAACCGCCGCGTGCGCGTGCGCTGCTTCGCGCCCGACGACGGGCTGCCGGTCGTCGCCTCGCTGTGCGACGTGTGGCCGGGCCTGAACTGGTTCGAGCGCGAGGCTTTCGATCTGTACGGCATCATCTTCGAGGGCCACCCGGACCTGCGCCGCATCCTCACCGACTACGGTTTCGTCGGCCATCCGTTCCGCAAGGACTTCCCGCTGATCGGCAACGTGGAAGTCCGCTACGACGAAGAGAAGAAGCGCGTGGTGTACGAGCCGGTCACCTCGGTCGAGCCGCGCGTCGGCGTGCCGCGCGTGATCCGCGACGATGCGCGCTACCAGACCGCTGCCGGCGAACTCGCCGCTTCACAGACGGCAGCGCGTGAGGGCAAGGCATGAGCAATCCGCAATCCGGCACCGCGTTCGCCAGCAATCCTGCCGAAGCCAAGCAGGAAATCCGCAACTACACGCTGAACTTCGGCCCGCAGCATCCGGCCGCGCACGGCGTGCTGCGCCTGATCCTGGAGATGGACGGCGAAACCATCGTCCGTGCCGACCCGCACGTGGGCCTGCTGCACCGGGGTACCGAGAAGCTGGCCGAGTCCAAGCCGTTCAACCAGTCGATCGGCTACATGGATCGCCTGGACTACGTGTCCATGATGTGCAACGAGCACGCCTACGTGCGCGCCATCGAGACCCTGCTGGGTATCGAGGCGCCGGAGCGGGCGCAGTACATCCGCACCATGTACGACGAGATCACGCGCATCCTGAACCACCTGATGTGGGTCGGTTCCAACGCGCTCGACCTCGGCGCCATGGCGGTCATGCTGTACGCCTTCCGCGAGCGCGAGGAGCTGATGGACTGCTACGAGGCGGTCAGCGGCGCGCGCATGCATGCGACCTACTACCGTCCGGGCGGCGTCTACCGCGACCTGCCGGACCGCATGCCGAAGTACAAGGAATCGCCCTGGCGCAAGGGCAAGGCGCTCAAGCAGTTCAACCAGGCGCGCGAAGGCTCGCTGCTGGACTTCCTGGAAGACTTCACCAACGAGTTCCCCAAGCGCGTCGACGAATACGAGACCCTGCTGACCGACAACCGCATCTGGAAGCAGCGCACCGTCGGCATCGGCGTGGTCGCGCCGGAGCAGGCGCGGGCGTTGGGCATGACCGGCGCGATGCTGCGCGGTTCCGGCATTGCCTGGGACCTGCGCAAGAAGCAGCCCTACGCGAAGTACGACGCGGTGGATTTCGACATTCCGGTCGGCGTGAACGGCGACTGCTACGACCGCTACCTGGTGCGCGTGGCCGAGATGCGCCAGTCCAACCGCATCATCAAACAGTGCGTGCAGTGGCTGAAGGCCAACCCCGGCCCGGTCATGGTGCAGAACTTCAAGGTCGCCCCTCCCAAGCGCGAGGAGATGAAGGACGACATGGAAGCGCTGATCCACCACTTCAAGCTCTTCAGCGAAGGCTACTGCGTGCCGGCCGGCGAGACCTACGCCGCGGTCGAGGCGCCGAAGGGCGAGTTCGGCTGCTACCTGGTCTCCGACGGCGCCAACAAGCCCTTCCGCGTGAAACTGCGCGCGCCGGGCTTCGCGCACCTGTCCTCGATGGACGAGATCGTGCGCGGCCACATGCTCCCCGACGTCGTCGCGATGATCGGTACTTATGACCTTGTCTTTGGTGAGGTGGACCGATGAGGGCCACGGGTAATTTCGAAGCGGCGCAGAACGTCGATCCGCTGGTGGCGCTGAGCGCCGAAACGCGCGCGCACATCGACCATTGGCTGACCAAGTTCCCGCCGGACCGCAAGCGGTCGGCGGTGCTGCAGGGCCTGCATGCGGCCCAGGAGCAGAACAACGGCTGGCTGACCGACGAACTGATCGCCGCGGTCGCCAAGTACCTGGACCTGCCGCCGGTTTGGGCCTACGAGGTCGCCAGCTTCTACTCGATGTTCGAGACCGAGAAGGTCGGCCGCAACAACGTGGCCTTCTGCACCAACATCAGCTGCTGGCTCAACGGCGCCCAGGACCTGGTTGCGCACGCGGAGAAGAAGCTGGGTTGCAAGCTGGGCGAATCCACGGCCGACGGCCGCGTGTACCTGAAGCGCGAAGAAGAGTGCGTGGCCGCGTGCTGCGGCGCGCCGGTGGTCGTGATCAACGGCCACTACCACGAGAAGCTCACCCCGGCGAAGGTCGACGAGCTGCTGGACGGGCTGGAGTAAGCACATGGCAGGCCATTCCCCAGATTCGAACAAGCATGGTTCAGAAGGCTACGGCCCGGTCGGCCCGGCTCCCAAGGAGCACCAGGCCGTCTACACCACGCTGCATTTCGACAAGCCCTGGTCGTACGAGAACTACCTGAAGACCGGCGGCTACGCCGCGCTGCGCAGGATCATCGAAGAGAAGATCCCGCCGGCCGACGTCGTCGAGATGGTCAAGCAGTCCGGCCTGCGCGGCCGCGGCGGCGCGGGCTTCCCGACCGGCCTGAAGTGGAGCTTCATGCCCAAGGGCGACATGCAGAAGTACATCCTTTGCAACTCGGACGAATCCGAGCCGGGCACCGCCAAGGACCGCGACATCCTGCGCTACAACCCGCATGCGGTGATCGAGGGCATGGCCATCGCCTGCTACGCCACCGGTTCGACCGTGGGCTACAACTACCTGCGCGGCGAGTTCCACCACGAGCCGTTCGAGCACCTGGAAGAAGCCACCGCCGAGGCCTACAAGCACGGCTGGCTTGGCAAGAACATCCTCGGTTCGGGCGTGGACATCGACCTGTACAACGCCCTCGGCGCGGGCGCCTACATCTGCGGCGAAGAAACCGCGCTGATGGAGTCGCTGGAAGGCAAGAAGGGCCAGCCGCGCTTCAAGCCGCCTTTCCCGGCCAATTTCGGCCTGTACGGCAAGCCGACCACCATCAACAACACCGAGACCTATGCGTCGGTGCCCGCCATCGTGCGCAACGGCGCCGAGTGGTTCATGAACCTGGGCAAGCCGAACAACGGCGGCTGCAAGATCTTCTCGGTGTCCGGCCACGTCGCGCGTCCGGGCAACCACGAGATCCGCCTGGGCACGCCGTTCGCCGAGCTGCTGGAGCTGTGCGGCGGCATGCGCGAGGGCCGCAGGCTCAAGGCCGTCATTCCGGGCGGTTCCTCCATGCCGGTGCTGCCGGGCGAGGTGATGATGGGCCTGACGATGGACTACGACGCCATCCAGAAGGCCGGTTCGGGCCTGGGTTCGGGCGCCGTCATCGTGATGGACGACACCACCTGCATGGTGCGTGCCTGCCAGCGCATCGCGCGCTTCTACTACAAGGAAAGCTGCGGCCAGTGCACGCCGTGCCGCGAAGGCACCGGCTGGATGTACCGCATGCTGACCCGCATCGCCGAACAGAAGGCGACCCTGGACGACCTGCACATGCTCAAGGCCGCCGCCGGCCAGATCGAAGGCCACACCATCTGCGCCTTCGGCGAGGCCGCCGCATGGCCGGTGCAGGGCTTCCTGCGCCATTTCTGGAACGAATTCGAATACGCGATCGTCAACAAGCGCTTCCTGGTCGACGACCAGCGCGCCGGCACGGTCATTGAGAGCAAGGTGGCCGCATGAGTGCGCAGCCCGTCAACCCGAACCTGCCGCCGGACCACGTCACCGTCTTCATCGACGGCGTGGAGCTGGCCGCACCGAAGGGTTCGATGATCATCCAGGCCGCCGACAAGGCGGGCATTCCCATCCCGCGCTTCTGCTACCACGAGAAGCTGCCGATCGCGGCCAATTGCCGCATGTGCCTGGTGGAGGTGGAGAAGATGCCCAAGCCGGCGCCGGCCTGCGCCACGCCGGTGATGGATGGCATGAAGATCGCCACGCGCAGCGACAAGGCGCTGAAGTCGCAGCGCAACGTGATGGAATTCCTGCTGATCAACCATCCGCTGGACTGCCCGATCTGCGACCAGGGCGGCGAGTGCGAATTGCAGGACCTGTCGCTGGGCTATGGCCGTTCGGTCAGCCGCTTCCAGGAACGCAAGCGCGTGGTGCCGGACGAGGACATCGGTCCGCTGGTCGCCACCGAGATGACCCGCTGCATCCAGTGCACGCGTTGCGTGCGCTTCACCGCGGACATCGCCGGCACCTACGAACTGGGCGGCATGTACCGCGGCGAGAACCTGCAGATCGGCACCTACGACGGCAAGCCGCTGACCACGGAACTTTCCGGCAACGTCATCGACGTCTGCCCGGTGGGCGCGCTGACCAACAAGGTGTTCCAGTTCCGCGCCCGGCCGTGGGAACTGATCGCGCGCGAATCCGTCGGCTTCCACGATGCGATGGGCTCCAACCTGTTCCACCACGCGCGTCGCGGCCAGGTGCTGCGTACCGTGCCGCGCGAGAACGAAGCGGTCAACGAGTGCTGGCTGTCCGACCGCGACCGTTACTCGCACCAGGGCCTGTATGCCGAGGACCGCGCGGTGAAGCCGCTGCAGAAGGTCAACGGCGAGTGGCGCGAAGTGTCCTGGTCAGAAGGCCTGTCCGCCGCAGCCGAGATCCTGCGCGCGCAACGTGGCGACAGCCTCGGCGTGCTGGTGCATCCGGCCGTGTCGAACGAGGAGGGCGGCCTGCTGGCGAAGCTGGCCGAAGGCCTGGGCACCGGCAACCTGGACCATCGCATCAGCAATCGCGATTTCTCCGACGGCGCCGTCGCCGAACCGTTCGCGCTGCCGCTGGCGGAGATCGAGCAGGCCGATGTCATCGTCCTGTTCGGCACCCACATCCGCCATGAACTGCCGCTGCTGCACCAGCGCATCCGCAAGGCCGTCCGCAAGGGCGCCAGGGTGCACGTGGTCAACCCGGTGGATTTCGATTTTGCCTTCAGCGTGGCCGGCAAGCGCATCGTCGCGCCGTCGCAGCTGGCCGGCGCCCTCAACGACGCCGCGTTGCGCGATGTCGCCAAGGCCGCCAATCGCGCGGTCGTGATCGTCGGCGGGATTGCCGAGAACCATCCGCAGGCCGCTGCGTTGCGTGCCGCCGCGGGCGACTTCGCCGCCGCGACGGGCGCCTCGCTGTGCCGCATCCCGCAGGGTGCCAATGCCGTGGGCCTGGCGCGCCATGGCGTGCTGCCGAGCGCGCGCGACGTGGCCGGCATGTTCGCCCAGCCGCGCAGCGCCTATGTCATCTACGGCATCGAGCCGGGGCTGGATTTCGCCGACACGCCGGCCGCCACGAAGGCGTTGGCATCGGCGAAGGTGGTGGCCTTCAGCCATTTCGCGTGCACCTCCACGCGCGATGTCGCCGACGTGATCCTGCCGATCGGCGCGTTGCCCGAGATCGAGGCCACGCTGACCAACCTGGACGGGCGTGAACAACGCACGCAGGCCTCCGGCAAGCTGCCGGGTGAGGCACGCGAGGGCTGGAAGGTGCTGCGCGCCCTGGGTGGCGAACTGCAGCTGGCCGGCTTCGAGTTCACCGATGCGGCCGGGATGCGCGACGCGATCGGCCACACGAAGCCCGTCGCCATCGCGAAATCCGCCGCACCTGCAGCGGATGCCCAGGGCCTGGAACTGGCCGTCAGCGCGGCGATCTACCGCACCGACGGTACCGTCCGTCGTGCCGAGGCGCTGCAGGCGCATCCCCTGAATGTCGGTGCCCGCATCGTGCTGAATCCGGCCGATGCGCAGGCCGCCGGCGTGGCCGATGGGCAGGTCGCCAAGGTGGGCAACGGTCTTGGCACCGCGGCACTGCCGGTGGTGGTGGACGCCCGCGTCGCCGCGGGCGCGGCCTGGATCGAAAGCGGCTACGGCGCCACCGCGCCGCTGGGCGCCGGACGCGTGACGGTGGTGAGCGCATGAACGAACTCCTGATCAACGCCGTCGGCCCGCTGCGCGAGTGGTTCTTCGGCCTGGGCGACATCGGCATGGTGCTGTGGATCGTGCTGAAGATCCTGGTGATCGCCATGCCGGTGATCATCTCGGTCGCGTTCTACGTGGTGTGGGAGCGCAAGCTGATCGGCTGGATGCACGTGCGCCACGGGCCGATGTACGTGGGCATGGGCATCTTCCAGGCCTTCGCCGACGTCTTCAAACTGCTGTTCAAGGAAATCATCCAGCCCAGCAGCGCGCAGAAGGCGATGTACGTGATCGCGCCGCTGATCGTGCTGGCGCCGGCGTTCGCCGCGTGGGCGGTGGTGCCGTTCGACTACCGGCTGGTGCTGTCCAACGCCAACGCCGGCCTGCTGTACCTGCTGGCGATGACCTCGCTGGGCGTGTACGGCATCATCATCGCCGGCTGGGCGTCGAACTCGAAGTACGCGTTCCTGGGCGCCATGCGCTCGGCGGCGCAGGTGGTCAGCTACGAGATCGCGATGGGTTTCGCGCTGGTGGGCGTGCTGATCGCCGCCGGCAGCCTGAACCTGACCGACATCGTGATGGCGCAGGCCGGCAACGCCGGTTTCTTCGAATGGTTCTGGCTGCCGCTGTTCCCGCTGTTCATCGTGTACTGGGTGTCCGGCGTCGCCGAGACCAACCGCTCGCCGTTCGACGTGGTGGAAGGCGAATCGGAGATCGTGGCCGGCCACATGGTGGAGTACTCGGGCGCGGCGTTCGCGCTGTTCTTCCTGGCCGAATACGCCAACATGATCCTGGTCAGCTTCCTGGTGTCGCTGTTCTTCCTGGGCGGCTGGCTCAGCCCGCTGCAGGGCTGGATCACCGCCGACGTGTCGCCCTGGATCGACTGGATCTGGACCGGCGGCTGGCCGTGGCTGCTGCTGAAGGTGCTGTTCTTCGCCAGCGCCTACATCTGGTTCCGCGCCAGCTTCCCGCGCTACCGCTACGACCAGATCATGCGCCTGGGCTGGAAGGTGTTCATCCCGCTCACGATCTTCTGGATCGCGGTGACGGCGTTGCTGGTGTTCTTCGGCGTGTTCGAGAAGGGTGTGTAAGACATGAGCAAGGTTGTGCACTACTTCAAGAGCCTGATGCTGCTGGAGCTGCTCCAGGGCCTGTGGCTGACGCTGAAGTACACCTTCAAGCCGAAGTACACGCTGATGTACCCGATGGAGAAGTTCCCGCAGTCGCCGCGTTTCCGCGGCCTGCACGCGCTGCGCCGCTATCCGAACGGCGAGGAGCGCTGCATCGCCTGCAAGCTGTGCGAGGCCGTGTGCCCCGCGCTGGCGATCACCATCGACTCGGCCCCGCGCGAGGACGGCACCCGCCGCACCACCCGCTACGACATCGACCTGTTCAAGTGCATCTACTGCGGCTTCTGCGAGGAAAGCTGCCCGGTGGACTCGATCGTGGAAACGCACGTGCTGGAGTACCACTTCGACAAGCGCGGGCAGAACATCGTCACCAAGCCGCAGCTGCTGGCGATCGGCGACCGGCTGGAAGCCGAGATCGCCGAGCGCCGCGCCGCCGACGCCGCCTTCCGTTGAGGTCCGAAGCATGGATTGGGTCCTGATCAGTTTCTACGCCTTCGCCACCGTCGCGGTCGTCGCCGCCGGCGCGGTGATCAGCGTGCGCAACCCGGTGCATGCCGTGCTGTGCCTCATCCTGACGTTCTTCTCGGTGGCCTGCACCTGGCTGCTGGTGGGGGCCGAGTTCCTGGGCGTGGCCCTGATCCTCGTCTACGTGGGCGCGGTGATGGTGCTGTTCCTGTTCGTGGTGATGATGCTCGACATCGACATCGTGAAGATCCGCGAGGGCTGGGTGAAGTTCCTCCCGATCGGCCTGCTGGTGGCGGTGGTGATGCTGGGGCAGATGCTGGTGCTGATCGGCATCAAGGCGCGCACGGCCACGCCGTTCCCGGACAATGCCGCCTCGGCCGCCGCGGAGGTGTCCAACACCGCCTGGCTGGCGCGCACGCTGTTCACCGAGTTCCTGCTGCCGTTCGAGTTCGCCGCCGTCATCCTGACCGTCGCCGTCGTGGCCGCGGTGATGCTGACGCTGCGCAAGCGCACCGGCACCAAGGCGCAGGACCCGGCCGAGCAGTCGCGCGTGAAGGCCAGCGACCGCATCCGCATGGTGTCCATGCCGGCCGAGAAGCCGGTGCGTGACGTGCCGGCCGCTGCGCCGGCGGAAGGGGAGGGCAAGGCATGATTTCCGTAGGCCATCTGCTGGCGCTCGGCGCGGTGCTTTTCTGCATCAGCCTGGCCGGCATCTTCCTGAACCGGAAGAACGTCATCGTCCTGCTGATGTCGATCGAGCTGATGCTGCTGTCGGTCAACATCAACTTTGTCGCTTTCTCGCGCGAGCTGGGCGACGCCGCCGGACAGATCTTCGTGTTCTTCATCCTCACCGTGGCCGCGGCCGAGGCCGCCATCGGCCTGGCGATCCTGGTCACCCTGTTCCGCACGCGGCGCACGATCAACGTGGCCGAAGTCGACACGCTCAAAGGCTGATGCACCGATGACCGGTATGGAAGTCCTCCTCTCCAAGAACGTGCTGCTGGCCATCGTGCTGGCGCCGCTGCTGGGCTCGATCATCGCCGGCCTGTTCGGCCGCCTGGTCGGCCGCGCGGGCGCGCATACGGCCACCATCCTGGGCGTGGCGGTCAGCTGCGCGCTGTCCTGCTGGGTGCTGTACCAGCTGGTGGCGCAGGGCGCTTCGCCGTTCAACGAGAACCTGTACACGTTCTTCGAGGTCGGCAACTACAGCGGCCACGTCGGCTTCATGATCGACAAGCTGACGGCCATGATGATGGTCGTGGTGACCTTCGTGTCGCTGCTGGTGCACCTGTACACGATCGGCTACATGGCCGAAGACCCGGGCTACCAGCGCTTCTTCAGCTACATCTCGCTGTTCACCTTCAGCATGCTGATGCTGGTGATGAGCAACAACTTCCTGCAGCTGTTCTTCGGCTGGGAGGCGGTCGGCCTGGTGTCCTATCTGCTGATCGGCTTCTGGTTCAAGCGCCCCACGGCGATCTTCGCCAACATGAAGGCCTTCCTGGTCAACCGCGTGGGCGACTTCGGCTTCCTGTTGGGCATCGGCTGCGTGCTGCTGATGTTCGGCACGCTGGACTACGCCACCGTGTTCGCCAACGCCACGCTGCTGGCGGGCAAGGCCGTGCCTGTATGGAGCGGGGCCGTGTCCATGTTCGGCCAGACCTGGCAGGTGCTGGACCAGCCGGTGATCTGGTCGATGGCCACGCTGACCTGCATCTGCCTGTTCATCGGTGCCATGGGCAAGTCGGCCCAGGTGCCGCTGCACGTGTGGCTGCCGGACTCGATGGAAGGCCCCACGCCGATCTCCGCGCTGATCCACGCCGCGACCATGGTGACGGCCGGCATCTTCATGGTGGCGCGCATGTCGCCGTTGTTCGAGCTGTCGCAGACGGCCCTGGACTTCGTGCTGTTCATCGGCGCCACCACCGCGCTGTTCACCGGCCTGATCGGCATCGTGCAGAACGACATCAAGCGCGTGGTGGCGTACTCCACGCTGTCGCAGCTGGGCTACATGACGGTGGCGCTGGGCGTGTCGGCGTACTCGGCGGCCGTGTTCCACCTGATGACGCACGCCTTCTTCAAGGCGCTGCTGTTCCTGGCGGCCGGCTCGGTCATCATCGGCATGCACCACGAGCAGGACATGCGGAAGATGGGTGGCCTGCGCAAGTACATGCCCATCACCTGGATCACCAGCCTGATCGGCACGCTGGCGCTGGTGGGCACGCCGTTCTTCTCCGGCTTCTACTCGAAGGACACCATCATCGAGGCCGCCAAGCACCACCAGCACGTGGCGCACGAGGTGGGCGAGAAGGTGGCCCAGATGGGCGTGATGGCCGCACAGGGGTACCACGGGCCGAGCGAGTGGATCGCCACCTACGGTTACTGGGCGGTGCTGCTGGGCGTGTTCGTCACCAGCTTCTACAGCTTCCGCCTGCTGTACCTGACGTTCCATGGCAAGGAGCGCTTCCGCGATGCGCATGACGGCCATGCCCATGGACATGACGCGCACGACGATCATGCGCACGACGATCACGGCCATGGCCACCACGGCGCGCACGAGCCGCACGAATCCCCGTGGGTGGTGACGGTGCCGCTGGTGCTGCTGGCGATCCCCTCCATCTTCGTCGGCTTCTTCACCATCGGTCCCATGTTGTTCGGCACGGACTGGAGCGGGCACCACGAGGCCACGCCGTTCTTCCTGGGCGCCATCGATTTCCTGCGCCTGGATCCGACCACGGCCATCTCGGCGCGCGACACCGTGATGTCGTTGAAGGAAGAGTTCTGGCACGGGCCGGTCGGCTACGCGACCCACGGCATGCAGATGCCGCCGTTCTGGCTGGCGCTGGGCGGCTTCCTGTTGGCTACCTTCCTGTACCTGTTCAAGCCGGAGCTGCCGGGCAAGATCCGCAACAGCACGGTCGGCGCCTTCCTGACCAACATCCTGGACAAGAAGTACTGGGCCGACCACCTGTGGATCAACGGCTTCGCCGGCGGTGGCGTCAGGCTGGGCAAGGTGTCGCGCGCGATCGACAGCCACGTGATCGACGGCGTTGCGGTCAACGGCACGGCCAAGCTGGTCGACCTGGGCGCGCAACTGCTGCGCAAGTCCCAGTCCGGCTACCTGTACCACTACGCGTTCGCGATGATCGTCGGCCTGATCCTGCTGCTGGGCGCGGTCATCAAGTTTTGGCAGTAACGACCTGACGTGACCGCACCCCGCGGGACGTCCTGGCGAAGAACTCAACGGATACCACAACGTGTCGAACTGGCCCCTGCTTAGTGTTCTGATCTGGCTGCCCATCCTGGGTGGCGCGCTGGTGCTCGCGCTGGGCAATGCCCGCGCCGGCGCGGCCCGCTGGCTGGGCTTCGCCGTGGCGGTGCTGACCTTCGTCTTCAGCCTGGGGCTGCTGAGCGGTTTCGACTATGCGAACCCGGGCCTGCAGTTCGTCGAGAGCCGCGCCTGGATCCCGAGCTTCGACATCCACTACAACCTGGGCGCCGACGGCATCGCCGTCGCCCTGCTGCTGCTCAACACGCTGATCACGGTGCTGACGCTGGCCGGCGCATGGGGGGCGGTGAACAAGCGCGTGGCCCAGTACGTGGCCGCGTTCCTGATCCTGGAAGGCCTGACCAACGGCATCTTCGCGGCCAGCGATGCGGTGCTGTTCTACGTGTTCTTCGAGGCGATGCTGATCCCGATGTTCCTGATCATCGGCGTCTGGGGCGGCCCGCGCCGCATCTATGCGTCGCTGAAGTTCTTCCTGTACACGTTCCTGGGCTCGGTGCTGATGCTGGTGGGCCTGGTGTACCTGTACATCAAGGGCGGCAGCTTCCAGCTGGCCGACCTGTACGCGATGCCGCTGACCGCGAAGGAACAGACGTGGCTGTTCTTCGCCTTCCTGATCGCGTTCGCGGTGAAGATCCCGATGTTCCCGGTGCATACCTGGCTGCCGGATGCGCACGTGGAAGCCCCGACCGCAGGTTCGGTGATCCTGGCGGCGATCGCGCTGAAGATCGGCGGCTACGGCCTGCTGCGCTTCAGCCTGCCGATCGTGCCGGACGCCGGCCACGAGTGGGCCATGTTCGTCATCGTGCTGTCGCTGATCGCGGTGGTGTACGTGGGCCTGGTGGCGCTGGTGCAGGACGACATGAAGAAGCTGATCGCCTATTCGTCGGTCTCGCACATGGGCTTCGTCACACTGGGCATCTTCATCGCCTTCAGCCTGGTGCGCGACTACGGCAACCTGGACGGCGCGCGCCTGGGCCTGCAGGGCGCGATGGTGCAGATGATCAGCCACGGCTTCATCTCCGGCGCCATGTTCACCTGCGTCGGCGTGCTGTACGACCGCATGCATACCCGCATGATCAAGGACTACGGTGGCGTGATCAACACGATGCCGTGGTTCGGCGCGTTCTTCATCCTGTTCGGCATGGCCAACTCCGGCCTGCCGGGCACCAGCGGGTTCGTCGGCGAGTTCATGGTGATCCTGGCCAGCTTCCAGCAGCATCCGCTGATCGCGTTCTTCGCCGCCACCACGCTGGTGATCGGTGCGGCCTACACGCTGTGGCTGGTGAAGCGGGTCATCCTGGGCGAGGTGGCCAATGCGCATGTCGCCGAACTGAAGGATGTCTCCCTGCGCGAGGCGCTGGTGCTGGGTGGCTTCGCCGCCTGCGTGCTGGCGCTCGGCGTGTATCCCAAGCCGCTGACGGACCTGATGGAACCGTCGATCGCGCAACTGGCGATGCAGCTCGCCAACAGCAAGCTGTAAGGAAGAACCATGACGACGCCGATGCCCATCTCCGCCGCCGACCTGCAGCCGCTGCTGCCCGAGCTGACCCTGATCGCAGGCGCGTTCGCCCTGCTGATGCTCGACCTGTTCCTGGACAACGCCCGCCGCTTCATCACCCATGCGCTGGCGCTGGCCGTCATGGTCGCGGTGGTCTGGATGCTGGCCACGGGCGTGGGCGGGCAGGGCGCCGTGTTCAGCGGCATGTTCGTGCGCGACACCCTGGCCGACGTCAGCAAGGTGGTGATCGTCGCGGTCAGCGCGCTGTCGCTGGTCTATGGCTGGCCCTACCTGCGCGAGCGCAACCTGTATCCGGGCGAGGCGCCGGTGCTGGTGATGTTCGCCACCGCCGGCATGATGATGATGGTGTCCGCCGGCAGCCTGGTCATGGTCTACCTGGGCCTGGAGCTGTTGGCGCTGTGCTCGTACGCCCTGGTCGCGCTGAACCGCGACGACGGGCTGGCCACCGAGGCCGCGATGAAGTACATCGTGCTGGGCTCGCTGGCCTCGGGCCTGCTGCTGTACGGCATGTCGCTGGTGTACGGCGCGACCGGCTCGCTGCACCTGCCGGCGATCTTCGAGGCCACCGGGGCCGCACTGGGCGGTGGCGGCGACCAGCGCCTGCTGCTGCTCACCGGCGTGGTGTTCATGGTGGCGGGCGTGGCGTTCAAGCTGGGCGCGGCGCCGTTCCACATGTGGCTGCCGGACGTCTACCAGGGCGCCCCGACGCCGGTGACGCTGTTCATCAGTGCGGCACCGAAGCTGGCCGCCTTCGGCATGGCGTTCCGCCTGCTGCAGGATGGCGTGGGCCCGGCCGCGGCGCAGTGGCAGTGGCTGCTGGCCGGGCTGGCCGTCGCATCGCTGGTGATCGGCAACGTCATCGCGATCGCCCAGACCAACCTCAAGCGCATGCTGGCGTATTCCACGGTGTCGCATGTGGGCTTCCTGCTGGTCGGCTTTGCCGGCGGTGGCGAAGTCGGCTACTCCGCCGCGCTGTTCTACGCCATCAGCTACGCCATCATGTCGGCGGCGGCGTTCGGCGCGATCATCGTGCTGTCGCGCCAGGGCTTCGAGGCCGACCGGATCGACGACTTCAAGGGCCTGAACGCGCGCAACCCGTGGCAGGCCGGTCTGGTGCTGTGCGTGATGGCCTCGCTGGCCGGCGTGCCGCCGTTCCTCGGGTTCTGGGCCAAGCTGGTGGTGCTGGGTGCGGCCGTCAACGGCGGTTTCCTGTGGCTGGCCATCGTCGGCGTGCTGTGCGCGGTGATCGGTGCGTTCTACTACCTGCGCGTGATCAAGGTGATGTACTTCGACGAGCCTGTCGGCGAAGTCCCGCCCGCGCGCAAGGACCGCGTGGTGCCGCTGGTGTTCGGCGTCAACGCGCTGGCACTGCTGGCGCTGGGCATCGCCTGGAACCCGATCATGGCGTGGTGCAGGCTGGCGTTCGCCGGCTGATCCCGTCACCCGGGGAACCGCAGGTCCGCCAAGGGCCGGCAACGCGCGATGAACGCGATTCCCCACGCCGATCGCCTGCAAGGCTTGCAATAGATCGGCGCATTCATCATAATCTCGCCTCTGCTGCGGGGTGGAGCAGTCTGGCAGCTCGTCGGGCTCATAACCCGAAGGTCGCAGGTTCAAATCCTGCCCCCGCTACCATGTTTGTCCGAGGCCGCCTTCATCAGGCGGCCGACGAAAAACCTGGGCACGCAACGACGCATGTTCCCGTCGTTGCACCGACATCCAGCGTATCGGACAAGGGGCCCATCGGGCCCCTTGTCCGTTTCAGCGACCCGTATACCGCACCATCCCCGACAACGGCATCCAATCCGTGAGCGAGAAGGCCAACGACATCGCCAACCTGCTGGCACCGACCGTCCAGTCCCTGGGCGTGGAGCTGCTCGGCATCGAATACCTGCCGGCGCCCGGCGGCGCCACCCTGCGCCTGTACATCGACGTGCAGGAAGCCGAGCGCGCCACGCGCCACGTCAACATCGAGGACTGTGAGGCGGTCAGCCGCGAGGTGTCCGCGCAGTTGGACGTGGAAGATCCCATTTCCGGCAACTACACGCTGGAAGTGTCCTCGCCCGGCGTGGACAGGCCGCTGTTCCGGCTGGAGCATTACGCCCGCTTCGTCGGCGAGTCGGCCAAAGTGGTGATGAAGCTGCCGCAGGACGGCCGCCGCCGCCTGCAGGGCACCATCGCCCGCATCGAAGGCGACCGCGTCGTGTTCGTCGTGGACGGTGCCGAACTGCCGGTGGCGTTCGATAATATCGACAAGGCGCGCCTGGTCCCCGACTGGGCGGCGCTGGGCCTGGCGCCCGAGAAACCCGGATCCGGTGCCGGCCGCAAGGCCGGTGCCAAGGCTGGCGGCGCCAAGCGCGCCCCGGCCGGCAAAGCCAAGAAGAAACCCAACCAACCGGCGGCCCGCAAGCCGCGCGCGGAGTGATCAATGAGTAAGGAATTGTTGCTGGTCGTGGATGCGGTGGCCAACGAGAAGGGCGTGCCGCGCGAAGTCATCTTCGAGGCCATCGAGGCCGCGTTGGCCTCCGCCGCCAAGAAGCGCTATCTGGACCAGGACGTGCAGGTGCGCGTGGCCATCGATCCGAAGGACGGCAGTTACGAGACGTTCCGCCGCTGGGAAGTGGTGGCCGACGACGTGGTGATGGAATCGCCCGATCGCCAGATCCGCCTGATGGACGCCGAGGACGAGGCCGAAGGCGCCGAGGTGGGCGACTGGATCGAAGAGAAGATCGAGAATCCGGATTTCGGCCGCATCGCCGCCCAGGCCGCCAAGCAGGTCATCGTGCAGCGCGTCCGCGAGGCCGAGCGCGCCCAGGTGGTCGATGCGTGGAAGGACCGGGTGGGCGAGCTGGTCACCGGCGTGGTCAAGCGCGCCGAGCGCGGCAACATCTACGTGGACCTGGGCGGCAACGCCGAGGCCTTCATCCCGAAGGACAAGGGCATCCCGCGCGACGTGCTGCGTGCCGGCGACCGCGTGCGCGGTTACCTGTACGACGTGCGCTACGAACCGCGCGGCCCGCAGCTGTTCATCAGCCGCGCCGCCCCGGAATTCATGATCGAGCTGTTCAAGCTGGAAGTGCCGGAAGTGGGCCAGGGCCTGGTCGAGATCAAGGCCTGCGCGCGCGATCCGGGCGACCGCGCCAAGATCGCCGTGCTGGCGCACGACACCCGCACCGATCCCATCGGCGCCTGCATCGGCATGCGCGGCTCGCGCGTGCAGGCCGTGAGCAACGAGCTCAACGGCGAGCGCGTGGACATCGTGCTGTGGAACGACAATCCGGCCACCTTCGTCATCAACGCGATGGCGCCTGCCGAAGTGCAGTCCATCATCGTCGATGAGGAAAAGCACTCGATGGACCTGGCCGTGGCGGAAGACCGCCTGGCGCAGGCGATCGGCAAGGGCGGCCAGAACGTCCGCCTGGCCAGCCGCCTGACCGG